>VBOY01000022.1 GCA_005893295.1 Candidatus Eiseniibacteriota bacterium
CCGACCAGCATCACCGCGAGGCGTACGCGAAGATCGCGCCGTTCATGGGCAAGGGCCGCACGCTCCTCGTCGCGCACGCGTTCTCGGTGCATTTCGGCGAGGTGAAGCCCGATGCCCAGGCCGACGTCGTGATGATCGCGCCGAAGGCGCCAGGCCACCGCATGCGCGAGGTCTTCAAAGAAGGCAAGGGCGTCCCCGCGCTGCTCGCGGTGTACCAGGACGTCTCCGGCAAGGCCGAGCAGACCGCGCTCGCGTACGCGCAGGCCGTCGGCGCGACGCGCGCCGGCGTCATCAAGACGACATTCGCCGAAGAGGTCGAGACCGACTGGTTCGGCGAGCAGGTCATCCTGTGCGGGGGCATCAGCGAGCTGATGAAGGCGAGCTTCGACACGCTCGTCGACGCGGGCTACCAGCCCGAGGTCGCGTACTTCGAATGCGTGAACGAGATGAAGCTCATCGTCGATCTCATCTACGAAGGCGGCCTCTCGTACATGCGGTACTCGGTCTCGGACACCGCCGAGTACGGCGACTACACCGTCGGTCCGCGGATCATCGACGCGCGCGTCCGCGCGGAGATGAAAAAGGTCCTCAGCGACATCCGCGACGGCACCCACGCGAAGAAGTGGATCGCCGAGTACCGGAACGGCGCGCCGAACCTGTACGCGCAGCGCGCCAAGGAGCAGGAGCAGCCGCTCGAGCAGGTCGGCCGCCGGCTCCGCGAGATGATGCCGTGGCTTCCCAGGCGCGAGGTCCCGACGCGCACGGCTGCGCGTCCCGAGCCGGCGCGTAAGCCGGAGCCCGTCGCCGCCGCGGATTAGAGGAGGACGAGATGCGACAGATCGAGATCTTCGACACGACCCTGCGCGATGGTGAGCAGGCGCCGGGTGCGGCCCTTACCGCCGCAGCGAAGCTCGAGGTCGCACGCGCCCTCGCTGAGCTTGGTGTGGACGTGATCGAGGCCGGCTTCCCCGCGGCATCTGAAGGCGAGGCCGCCGCGGTGCGGCAGATCGCGCAGGACGTTCGCGGTGTCACGATGGCCGCGCTCGCGCGTGCGAACGACGCCGATGTCGACGCGGCCGCGAAAGCGCTCGCGCCGGCGCAGCGCAAACGTATCCATGTGTTCATCGGGACTTCTGACATCCATCTCGAGCGCAAGCTGCGCATCACGCCACACGAGTGCCTGCTGCGGGTCGAGCGCGCGGTGCGGCGTGCGATGGAGCACGCGGACGAGATCGAGTTCTCCGCCGAGGACGCGACGCGGACGGACATCCACTTTCTCGGCACGGTCTATCAAGTCGCGGCCGCAGCCGGCGCGCGGATCATGAACATTCCCGACACGGTCGGGTACGCGCAGCCCGATGAGTTCGCGCGAACGGTGCTCGCGATCCGGGGCGCGCTGACCGCGTACAACGGCGGCATCCGCGTGTCGGTGCACTGCCACAACGACCTCGGGCTCGCGGTCGCCAACACGCTCGCCGCGATCGAGGTCGGCGCGTCGCAGGCGCACGTGACGATGAATGGCATCGGCGAGCGCGGCGGCAACGCCTCGCTCGAGGAGACGGTCATGGCGCTTCGCTGCCGCGCGGACTGGTATGGCGCGGACACTCGCGTGCACACGGAGCGCATTGTGCCGACCAGCCGCCTCGTGTCCGAGCGGACCGGCATACCGGTGCAGCCGAACAAGGCCGTGGTCGGCGCGAACGCGTTCGCGCACGCGTCGGGGGTCCACCAGGACGGCGTGATCAAAGACCCGCGGACCTACGAGATCATGACCCCGCAGTCGGTCGGCTGGGAGGCGCGGCGGATCGTCGTCTCGAAGCTCTCCGGTCGCGCCGGTCTCGCCGCGCGGCTCGCGGAGCTCGGCGTCCCGTTGCACGGCGAGGAGCTCGACAACGCTTACCGGCTCGCGATGCGCCGCGCCGACGAGGTGCACGAGCTCGACGAGCGCGACCTCATCACGATCTCGGCGGAGGCGCGCCGGAAGGCCGTCCTCGCACCCGCGACCCTGCCCGCAGCATCATGAGCGCCTGAGCACCGTCTCCCGCGCAGCGTCGATCTGGGCCGCAGCGTCCTCGGGCGAGCCCTCTACCTCGACGATGACGCGTTTGTAGAACTCGTGCTCGATATCAAGCGCGATCGTCTTGTCCGGATCGTGCACATCCCAGAAGACCAGTCCATCACCGGTGAGGAACGTGCCGGCGGTGACGACGCCGGGGAGGTTCGTGCCGAAGCGCAGCCCGTGGAACCAGCTGTGCGCCTCGGTGGGACGGATCGTCACCGCGCGGATGTGCGCGAGTGGCACAGAGAGCTCGCTGCGGAGCGCCAGGATCTGATCGATTCCGCGCATGCGGAGATGGAGCGTGTCACCGTCGATCACCATCTGGACCATCGCTCGCTCCTCGCTCCGCCCTTCGAACCGGAGGCTCCACTGTAAGCGGACGCTCGTCTCGGACCATCCTTTGCTGCTACAACATCAAGCGGATTGAGCACCGACACCCGCGCCAAGACCGACCCCCGATCGCACAGTCGCGTCATGATCGACGGCCCGAACCGCGCCGGGGCCCGTTCGATGATGCGCGCCGTCGGCTACGGCGATGAAGACTTCAAACGACCGCTGATCGGCGTCGCGCACTCGTGGATCGAGATCATGCCCTGCAACATCAACCAACGAGAGCTCGCCACTTGGGTGAAGGAAGGCATCCGTGAGGCGGGCGGCACTCCGGTGGAGATGAACACGATCGCCGTGAGCGATGGCATCGCAATGGGCACCGAGGGCATGAAGGCATCGCTCATCTCGCGCGAGCTCGTCGCCGACTCGATCGAGCTCGTCACGCGCGGCCATCTGCTCGACGCGCTCGTGTGTGTGAGCGGCTGTGACAAGACGATCCCGGGGACCGTAATGGCGCTCGCGCGCCTCGACATCCCCGGGCTCATGGTCTACGGCGGATCGATCATGCCCGGCCGGTTCGAAGGCCGCGACGTGACCATCGGCGACGTCTACGAGGCGGTTGGCAAGCACGCGGTCGGAAAAATGACCGATGCCGAGCTTGGCGAGCTTGAGCGCAATGCGTGTCCCGGCGCCGGTGCGTGCGGTGGCCAGTTCACGGCGAACACCATGGCGACCGCGTTCGAGGCGCTCGGGATCTCGCCCGCGGGTTCGTCGGGCGTTCCCGCGACCGACCCCCGCCGCCGCGAGGTCATGAAAAGCGCGGGGCGTCGCGTGATGGAGCTGTTGAAGGAGGGCGTTCGGCCGCGGCAGATCATCACGCGCCCGGCGCTCGAGAATGCGATCGCCGCGGTGATGGCGACCGGCGGCTCGACGAACGCGGTCCTGCATGTACTGGCCGTGGCGCGCGAAGCTGGTGTCGAGCTGGCACTCGAGGACTTCGACCGCATCAGCGCGAAGACGCCGCTCCTCGCCGACATGAAGCCGTGGGGACGCTTTAACGCGCCGGATATGGACAAGGCTGGCGGAATCATGCTCGTGCTCCAGCGACTGCTCGAGGCGAAGCTGCTCAACGCCGACGCCATGACCGTGACCGGTCGCACCATTGGCGTGGAGGCGCGCGCGACGAAAGAGAACCCGGGCCAGGAGGTCGTGCGCCCGCTCGCGAAGCCGATCGCAGCTACCGGTGGCATGGTGATCCTCAAGGGCTCGCTGGCGCCCGATGGAGGCGTGATGAAGGTCGCCGGACATCTCATGGAGGCACGGCGCTTCACCGCGCGAGCGTTCGATCGCGAGGAGGACGCGTTCGCGGCGGTCGTGGGTGGGAAGATCAAGGAAGGCGACTGCGTGGTGATCCGCTACGAGGGTCCGAAGGGCGGGCCCGGCATGCGCGAGATGCTCGGCGTCACCGGCGCGATCGTGGGCGCGGGTCTGGGCGAGAAGGTCGCGCTGATCACCGATGGACGTTTCTCAGGTGCGACGCACGGGCATGTCGTCGGTCACATCGCGCCCGAGGCCGCGGTCGGTGGTCCGATCGCCGCGATCCGCGATGGAGACACGATCCTCATCGATCCGGCCAAACGTCGACTCGATCTGGACGTCCCGGCCGATGAGATGCGTCGCAGGCTCGCGGCAACGAAGGCGCCCCCGCCCCGATACAAAACGGGCGCGATGGCCAAGTACGCGAAGCTGGTGTCGTCGGCCAGTAGCGGAGCGGTGACAGCCGACTAGCTCACTGCTGACGAGAGCACATCGGCCCTCTAGCTTGCGTGGATGAGCCGCCGAAAACGATCCCAAGACATGCCTCCAGAGGAACGACTCTTTGGATTGGCGGTCGTGACGGTCTTGATGCTTGTCGGTTGGTTTTTTTGGCTGCCGAAGAACACCAACCCACTCTTCGTGGTCTCCGTGTTGGCGGGACTGGCTGTCCTGTGGTGGCAATGGATCACAAGTTTCCAGGCTATTCGTCGAACCTACGAAACGCGCCAGCAGCTCGCCGCGCTGACACCTGTGGAGTTCGAGCAGTGGTGCGCGCACAGGCTGCGGGAGCTTGGATACTCAGTTCGCCATGTCGGTGGTCAAGGCGACCACGGCATCGACCTTTTCGCGGAGAAGGATGGCGAGCTCACCGTCGTCCAGTGCAAGCGCTTCACCGGGAGACGGGCCGTCGGCGAGCCGCAGATCCGCGACCTCTACGGTGCGATGCACGCCGAGAAAGCAACGCATGCGATCGTGATGACGGCTGGCTACTTCACAGACGACGCGCGGGCCTGGGCTCGTGGTAAACCCATCGACCTTGGGATGCCGATCGGATCGTGGGGGCCCGGTCATCGGCCGTGCCTCTGCCAGCGACCGACACGGTGGTTCCGGCCTCCATCGTTAACGCGGCTGAACTTCGATGTGACCAATGTGGCAGCGAGATGCTGGTCCGTCGGAACCGGAGCACGGGCGAGTCTTTCTATGGCTGCTCCCGATACCCGAGCTGCCGCTTCACGCGTCCGATGAAGGCGCAGGCGAGCGGAGCAAGCTAGCCCACGTGCTTCCTGTGTTGGTAAACATCTAGCTGCGCAGTGCTGGCGCCCCGACTCAAGTCTCAGCAGTCGAATACCGACCAGCAGATGTCGTTCCGCAACCGCTGGTCGTCGAGTACGAGCTCGCGAATCGCGTCCGGGAGCTGGTCGTGCTGCCACCGGCACTCGAGTCGCCCTGCGATCTCGCGCCCTCCTTCTGGGGCAGCAGCACGTGCGGCCTTGATCGCATACGCGGCCGCACCGAGCTCGTGCGCCGCGACGTGTGCGACGGCCGCGGCCTGGCCGGCAGCGTAGGCGGCATGCCTCGCTGCCCCACTCAGGTCTCTGGCCGCGGCGTTTGCGTGGCCGGCCGCATTGCGAGCCTGGGTCATCGTGATCTCGCGGCGCACCCACGCGCGGACCTGCTCGATCGCCTGACGCGGTCGCGGGTCCTCCGGCTGAGCCGACTCGAAGAGGTCGAGGACGTGCTCCGCGCACGATGCCGCCCACAGAGCGAGCAGTTGGTGATCCGAGTCGGTGAGCGTCCCACCGCGGCGGATCGTTACGAAACGACGGTCGCGGTCCTTCGGGAGGATCACACCCAGCACTCCTTCCGCTCGCATCAGCCCAACATCCAGCACGATGCCGCGCGACAACCGCTGAGAAGCGAGTTTCCTAGAACCCTCGCACGCGGATTACCAACACATCAAGCAACAGGGCCCAAGCCGCGCGGTTCTCGCGACATGTCGGAGAGAAAACTAAAGCGCCCCCGCCGCATCGGCGACGGGGGCGCTCGCGAAACATGCGAAGGTCGTGTCGTCCGCTCTCTGCGGGTGCGGTTACCTCGGAGTTGTACTCACTGGCGCCTTCACCGCGACGGCGACCTTCGGCTTCTCTTCATAGTTGGCTTGCGCGACAAGCTCGCGCCAACCCGGCACGGGCTCGATCTTCGTGATGCGGTACGACTTGTGATTCACTTCGATGAGCTTGCCGACGATCGCGCCGTAGGCGACAGCCGACTGCCCGTTGAAGGGTCCACCGTGGAGCTTGACCGTGACGCTAGCGGTGGAGGATTTCAACGGGGAGGCCGGCGGTCTCCGCCGGCCCCACCTTTACGTGCCTTTTGTGCTTTGAGCGCGGCGATCCGATTCTTCTCGGCCTTGTCGCGCTTTGGTCCTTTTTGCTTCGGCACCTAGCTAGTAGCGGCTTCGGGACTGCGATGGACGGCGCTGCTCGAAGCAATCGCTGCAGTAGACGGGCTTGTCACCACGCGGCTGGAACGGCACGCGGGCTTCCTTGCCACAGTTGCTGCAGGTCGCGGTGAACATCTCGCGGGCGCCGCCGCCATATCCACCACCACCGCCACCACCACCGCCGCCACCGGCGCGGCGCGCCGCGCGGTCAGCGGGGCAACGGCTCGGGGGGTTCTGCAGGCCACGGCTCGCGTAGAACTCTTGCTCTCCGGCGGTCCAGATGAACTCTTGGCCACAGTCGCGACAGGTCAGGGTCTTGTCTGCGAAAGACACTCAGGTCTCCTCTCGTATTTGCCTCTGCGCTTCGAGGATCGGGGCGAGTCTCTACGTGAGGATGACCTGCACGCGACCTACTACGTTCCGGGCCCTTGTCCGCCAGCGGCGCTTCGCCTTGCGAAGCCTTCTCAGTGTATGTCCCGACTGCCTTGTGCAGCCTGACCAACTTGGCGGTCGCCGGTTGACCGCGTCCGGGCCGGTCCCTAGCGTCTTTTTCCGATGGCTTTCGCGCTTCTCCCGATCATCCTTCCGGCCCCGATCCCGGGGCCCGCTTCGCGTTCGGGAGGCTGAGCAGCACCAAACCACCGCATCAGGGCACCGCAGGCCTCCCAGAAACGGGAGGCCTTTTCTATTCGTCGGACATAGTCGGACATAGAAGGAGTGAC
>VBOY01000036.1 GCA_005893295.1 Candidatus Eiseniibacteriota bacterium
CGTGCACACGCCGGAGTTCGAGCGCGAGCGTCGGGCGAGCGAAGTCGCTCGGGCGATCGAGCGGCTGGGCGTTGCCTACCCGGTGGCGCTCGACAACGACTACAAGAACTGGCGCGCATACGGAAACCAGTACTGGCCGGCGCTCTACGTCGTGGACCGGCGGGGCGTGATCCGCTACTCGCACGTCGGCGAGCTCCACGAGGGGACCAGCTCCTGGCGTGAGCTGCTGGCGGTAATCGAGCGGCTACGTCGTGAACCGGTGTCACATGTCTCGTCCGGCTCGAGAAAGGAAGCGAGCACATGGCAGGGCTGACCCAGGGGAGTTGCGTTCCATGTCGCGGCGGTGTGCCGACGCTCACCGAAGCCGAGGTCGCGGAGCTCAAGCCTCAGGTGCCGCAGTGGGAGGTGATCGAGGTGGAGGGAGTATCGCGCCTGAGACGCGGCTTTCGCTTCCGTGATTTTCGCCAGGCCTTGGACTTCGCGATCCAGGTCGGTGAGCTCGCCGAGCGCGAGCAGCACCATCCGGATCTCCACGTCGCATGGGGCCGCGTGGTGGTCGAGACCTGGACGCACAAGATCCACGGGCTTCACCGCAACGACTTCATCCTCGCGGCGAAAACCGACGACCTGTACGCGGAAGCCCCGCAGTCGTGAGACCGCGGAGCTTCGAGGCTCGAAAAGAAGCTAACGAACCGCTGCCCGCTCGGTGGAGGACGCCGCCCGGGCGGGTGCGATCGCCGCGGCCGAATCCTTCACGGCGCTGATCCGCATGCCGTAGAAGCTGCGGTAGACGAAGAACAGCGCCACCAACGCCAACAGCACGCCGATCGGGCGCGCCACCGCTTGGTTCGCCACCGCGGTCTCGACCGCGAGCAGGCCGAACAGGGTGGTGAACTTGATGATCGGGTTCAGGGCCACCGACGAGGTGTCCTTGTAGGGGTCGCCCACCGTGTCGCCGATCACCGTCGCCGCGTGAAGGTCGGTGCCCTTTTCGTGCAGCTCGACCTCGACGATCTTCTTGGCGTTGTCCCACGCGCCGCCGGCGTTGGCCATGTAGACCGCTTGGAACAGCCCCACCACCGCGGTCGACACCAGGTAAGCGACGAAGAAGATCGGGTCGAAGAACGCATACGCCAAGGTCAGGCAGAAGATGACGATGAAGATGTTAAACATGCCCGCCTGCGCGTACTGGGTGCAGATCTTCACCACTTCCTTGGAATCCTTGATCGACGCCTTTTCGGCCGACTCGAGGCGGATGTTCTTCTTGATGAACTCGACTGCGCGGTAGGCGCCGGTGGTCACCGCCTGCATCGAGGCGCCGGTGAACCAGTAGATGGTGGCCCCGCCCATCAGCAGGCCGAGCAGCACGCGCGGCTCGGTGAGCGTCAGGTCGAAGGCGGCGCCCATTCGGTTCTTCAGCAACACGAACAGCGAGAAGATCATGGTGGTCGCGCCGGCGACCGCGGTCGCGATCAGCACCGGTTTGGCTGTGGCCTTGAAGGTGTTCCCGGCGCCGTCGTTGTCCTCGAGCATGTGCTTGCCCTTGGCGAAGTCGGGGCGGAAGCCGAACTGCTTCTCGACCTCGGCCGGAGCTCCGGGCGTGGTCTCGATCTGCGACAGCTCGAAGATGCTCTGCGCGTTGTCGGTCACCGGTCCGTAGGAATCGACCGCGATCGTCCCCGGGCACGTGGCGGGCAGGCCGACCGCCGGCAGGGCGAAAACTGGGAGAGGCCCTGGAGTGAGAAGAGGTATGCGCCCAGGAGCAGCCCTGAAATGGCCAGGGCCTTCCAGAACACCGAGAAGTTGCCAGCCACCATGCCGGAAAGGATGGTGAGCGAGGCGCCGCCCTCGCGGGTCGCAGCCACGATCTCGCGGGTGTGGCGGCTGTTGCTGCTGGTGAACACCTTGGTCAACTCGGGGATCAGGGCGGCGGCCAGCGTGCCGCAGGAAATGATGCTGGAGAGCTTCCACCACAAGCCGCTGCCGAGATCGGCCAGCATCCAACGCGACACCACGAAAGTGACGAAGATCGAGAGCAGCGAGGTGGTCCACACCAGGCTGGTGAGCGGAGCCTCGAAGTCGATCTTGTCTTTGCCCAGGTTCTGCGAGCGCGCGATCGCGCCGTTGACGCTGAAGGCGATGATCGACGTGGCGATCATCAGGATGCGCATCACGAAGATCCACACCAGCAGGTGCGCCTTGTGCTCCGGCATCACCGCGAGCGCGATGAAGGTGATGAGCGCGACACCCGTCACGCCGTAGGTCTCGAAGCCGTCCGCGGTGGGGCCGACCGAGTCCCCGGCGTTGTCGCCGGTGCAGTCGGCGATCACGCCCGGGTTGCGCGGATCGTCTTCCTTGATGCGGAACACTACCTTCATCAGGTCCGAGCCGATGTCGGCGATCTTGGTGAAGATGCCGCCGGCGATGCGCAGCGCCGAGGCGCCGAGAGACTCGCCGATCGCGAAGCCGATGAACGAGGCGCCCGCCGCCTCGCGCGGCACGAACAGCAGGATCACGAGCATCATGATCAGCTCGACGCAGATCAGCAGCACCCCGATGCTCATGCCGGCCTGGAGCGGAATCTCATAGAGCGGGAGCGGCTTGCCGCGGAGCGAGGCGAACGCGGTGCGGCTGTTCGCGTAGGTGTTCATGCGGATGCCGAACCACGCCACCGAGTAGGAGCCCAGGATGCCGATCACCGACCACATCAGGATCAGAAGCACCTTGCCCGGGCCCTGGTGTTGTAGCACTGCGAAGTAGTAGATCATGCAGGCGGCGATGAAGGCCTCGAGCACCAGGAGCAGGCGGCCCTGCTGGATGATGTAGGTCTTGCAGGTCTCCCAGATGATGTTGGAGACGTCGGTCATGCTCTTGTGCGCGGGCAGGGCCTTGACCTGCCGGTACATCGTCCAGCCGAACAGCATGCCGAGCACGCACACCCCGAGGCCGATCATCAGCAGCGTCTGGCCGGCGACCGGCGTGCCGAACAACGAGTAGGAGGTGTCGAGGGCGGGCAGCGCCAGATCCAGCTCGCTGGCACGCGCGGCGATCGGCGACGCCAACGCCGCCAGCGCGACCGCGGCCACGGCCGCGGCAGGTAGGGCAAACTTGGTCGGAATGAGGTCCGCGATGCTCACTCTCTTCATCGACGGCTCCTTGAAGTCATAGGTGAGGTCTCCGGCGTTACTGCCGGTGGGCGCGTGCGGCCGGGCAGCGTAGCGCGGGGGTGCAAAACCCGCCCGGCACCCGGTCGACCGCGGCTCGGCACGGACTGTCGCGGAGGACGCCGCAAGATACCCAAGCCCCCGCGGTCGAACAAGGCGATTCGGGGAGGGACGCTGGCGCGCGGGGCCGAACCCGACGCGCGTCGCGCAAGGGGATAAACGAATCATCGCGTGACTGCAGCCGACACCGAGAAGAGCCTGGCAGCGTCAGCGGAAACGCTGACCCGCACGTTCTGGCAACCCCGGGGGCAACCCCTGGCGCGGGGGGCGTCAGGGGCTGGGGTCGCTCGAAGTTGCCTTTCAGCGGAGCGCGAACACCTTCCCGGTCAACCTTCGTCCATCCGCATCGAGTCGGTAGAAGTACAGGCCGCTCGACACCCGCCGGCCGCCAACATCACGTCCGTCCCAGCGCGCCTCGTGCTGGCCCGCCGGGAGGTTCCCCCTGACGAGCTCACGCACCCGGCGCCCCTGCTGATCGTAGATCTCCAGACTCACTCGTCCCGGGCGCGGGATCCCGAAGCCGATCCGCGTGTCGCCATGGGCTGGATTGGGCACGGCTCGCCCGAGCCATACACCCGACAGTGGGCCGTCCCCGGGAACGCCTGTCGTACCCGCAGGATTTGCTCTCGGGTCGCCGACCAGGCTGACGACTGCGATGTTCGCGTCCGGAACTTCTGCCAGCTCCGAGAGTCCCGTGACCGGGATCGCCGTAAACTGGCCGCCGCCGATGTCGTTCACCAAGAAGTCGCCGATCGAGAACCCCTGTAAGGCGGTCAGGGCTCCAGATCCACCGGCCAGCGTAACCGCTCCGAAAAAGGCGCTGCCAACGCCGGCCAGGGTCCTGTCTGCGTCGGCTGTCGACAAATCTCGGTACACGATCAACTTGAGAGTCGCCGTGGCCCATTGCGTGGCGTCTACCGCCCGGGCCTGAAGGCCACCACTGAGAAAGGTGACTCGAACGAGGTCGGGAATCACACCAGGGGTCACGATTCGTTCGATGGCGATGTGTACGATGGAGTCTTGAGGCGCGGGGCTGGGGCTGGCGGGACCAAGACTCACCCTTGCCCACGGCCGTTCCAGCGTCTGTGCCTCGATCCTGTCCCTACCGGCGACGGTGCAGCCGTAGACGAAGACGTCGCTGAATTCCTCCGTTTGACCGGCCACTGCATGTACGAAGAAGGCGTTGTTGCTGTCGTTGGGATCCTGGTCAGCGCGGACCAGCGCCGCGTTGTTCGGCGGAGTTGCCACTACGAGTGTGTCCCCCCCGCTGGTTGAAGTACACGGATAATTCCACTGAGCCTTGACGCGGTTGCGGGTGGGGTTGCTGCTCGTCTCGACGTGCGCCCAGGCGACAAGCGGGACAAACGCGAATCCGGCGACGAGAAGGGCGCCGACTACCCTGGTTCTCAAGCGGAAATTCTCCATGGGATGCCTCCAATCCCCGGTCTGTGGTTTGTGGCCCGTGTGGCGTACCTTCCACTCGGGACTTGAGAAGGACTTGAGTGGATGCCGTATTTCCTGAAGTTCCATTCGGGTGTGGGTCGCGAGGCGTCCCGGCGTCGCACGGCGAGACGCTCGCGCCGCGCTGGCCCGGGCCCGGCGGCCGCGCTACCCTCGCCGGGAGATCGCGAAGTTTCCTCATGGCCGGCGGCACGCGGGCCGAAAACGAGAGGACCATGAATCCAACCGAACCCAAGACCCAGCACGTCAGCGAGCTGGAGGCGCGTGCCGTCGCCGAAGCGTCGCGCGAGACCGCGTGGGAGGCGCCTTCGTTCGTGCGCGAGCTGTTCTTGGGAAGGCTCGACCTGTCGCTGATTCATCCCCATCCCGAGCCCGACGCGGAAGAGCAGCGGCGCGCGGCCGAGTTCCTGGCGCGGATCGAGCGCTTCCTGGTCGAGGAAGTGGACCCCGAGCAGATCGAGCGCGACGCCAAGATCCCGGACCGAGTCGTTCAGCGTCTGCGTGAGCTGGGGGCCTTCGGCATCAAGATCCCGCGCGAGTACGGCGGCCTCGGCTTCTCGCAGTTCACCTACGGGCGGGCCATGGGGCTGGTGGGCACGCGCTCGGGTGCCTTGGTGGCCCTGCTCTCGGCTCACCAGTCGATCGGCGTGCCTCAGCCGCTCAAGCTCTTCGGCACCGAGGAGCAGAAGAAGCGTTTGCTGCCGCGTCTGGCCCAGGGAGCCATCTCGGCCTTCGCCCTGACCGAGGTGGACGTGGGATCGGATCCCGCGCGCATGGCGACCACCGCGACCCCGACCGCCGACGGCAGCGCGTACCTGCTGAACGGCGACAAGCTGTGGTGCACGAATGGCTCGATCGCCGACCTCTTGATCGTCATGGCGCGCACACCCGGCAAGGCCGGCAAGCCGGGACCGATCAGCGCCTTCATGGTCGAGACCAAGACCCCCGGGGTCGAGGTCGTAGCGCGGCTCGAGTTCATGGGGATTCGCGGGATCGAGAATGCCTGGCTGCGCTTCACCAACGTGCGCGTCCCCAAGGAGAACCTGCTGTGGGGCGAGGGCAAGGGCCTCAAGCTCGCGCTGGTGACGCTCAATACCGGGCGGCTCACGTTACCGGCGACGTGCGCGGCCGCCGGGAAATGGTGTCTGCAGGTGGCGCGCGCCTTCGCCGCCGAGCGCGTGCAGTGGGGCAAGCCGGTCGGCCACCACGAGGCGGTGGCGCAGATGCTGTCCGACATGGCGTCGCGCACCTACGCCATGGAGGCGATCGCCGACATGGGCGCGCTGCTCGGCGACGCCGGCAAGAGCGACATTCGGCTCGAGGCGGCGCTCGCCAAGCTGTGGAATTCCGACGTGGCGTGGGAGGTGTGTGACCTGGCGATGCAGGTGCGCGGTGGGCGCGGCTACGAGACCGCGCGCTCGCTGGCGTCGCGAGGCGAAGCGCCGGTTCCGCTCGAGCAGCTCATGCGCGATCTCAGGATCAATCGCATCTTCGAGGGCACGAACCAGGTGATGCGTCTGTTCATCGCCCGCGAGGCGCTCGATCGACACCTCAAGGCGGCAGGCGACGTGGTGATGCCGGCGGTGCCGCTCGCGCGCAGGCTCACGGGGCTGGTGCGGGCGACGCTGTTCTACGCCGCCTGGTATCCGGGACGCTGGATTGGCTGGGGACGCTGGCCCCGCTACTCGACATTCGGCCGGCTCGCGGGCCATGTGCGCTACGTGGATCGCACCGCGCGGCGTCTGGCGCGCCAGCAGTTCCACCTCATGGTGATCCACGGCCCGGCACTCGAGAAAAAACAAGCGCAGCTCTTCCGTTGCGTGGACATCGGGGCCGAGCTGTACGCCATGGCCGTGACGTGCGTGCGGGCGCAGCGGGACCGCCGGAAGGACCACGCCGACCGCACTCCCGAGCAGCTCGCCGACGTGTTCTGCCACAACGCGCGACGCAAGATCGAGACCCTGTTCGAGGCGATCCGATCGAATGCCGACCCGCAAGCGTACCGGCTGGCGCGAGGGATTCTGGACGGCGCCTACGGTTGGCTCGAAGAGGGAATCGTCGACGCGCCCTCTGCCCCGATGGCCGGCTCGACGCGCCGCGCGGCGGCGGAGCGCGAGCCCGAGCGCGCCGCCGCCGCCCGCTGAGGCCCAGGGATACGACGCTCGGCTCCAGGCATGGCTGACGCGCCGGCCGCGCGGGAGTACGATGGGACGGAGATAGGAGGGCTCCATGGCTTCCGTCCGTGACATTCTCGCCCGCAAGGGTGCCGCGTGCGTCTCGATCTCGCCCGAGGCCACGGTTGCCGAAGCCGCTCGCCTCATGAACGAGCGCGGAATCGGGGGCGTGCTCGTGCTCGAGCGCGAGCGCCTGGTGGGAATCTTCACTGAACGCGACGTGCTGAGGCGCGTGATCGCCGAGCGACTCGACCCGGCCACGACCGTGGTGCTCGAGGTGATGACCACCCCGGTGGTGACCTGCCTGCCCGAGACCAGCCTCGAGGAGCTGGGCGCGATCCTGAGCACGCGCCGCATTCGCCACCTCCCGGTGGTCGGGGCCGAGGGCCTGTGCGGCGTGGTGACGAGCGGCGATCTGCTCGCCTACCAGGTCGCCGACCAAGCGGCGACGATCCAGTATCTCAACAATTACATGTTCGACCGGCGCTAGGCTGGGTCGTTCTCTTCACGGTCTCGGACCGGCTGCAGGCGTCTTCATCACGTCGAACACCACCATCCGCGACGCGACGGCACGCGCTGGCCTTCCACCGGATTCGCGGGGCGGGCTCGCGGCCGCCGCGGACAAGAGCAAGTCCGAGATCGAGCGGCTCCTGGCTGAGCGCTTCCCGAGCCAGACATTCCAACGCAGATGCAACAACTGCCCTTGGCACCACTGATACCGCGAATCGTCTCGGAATGGGGACGTGGTTTCGCCGGTCCCCTCACGGGCTCGTCCCGGCGGCAGGCGTCCTCATCACCTCGAACACCGCCACCCCCGCGTGCAATCGCCCAGCTTCGAGATGGACGAGCCTCACGCGGCGCTCGCGCTGCCGGAAGGCCGGGTCCGCCACCAGCGGCATCAGCTGGGGCCTGAGTTGCCGCACGATGTATTCCTCGATTACCAGGTAGTCCGCACCCGAGCTTCGTGCGTAGCTGAGGATCGTGTCGTAGTCGTCGTTCGGGAGCTGGACGTGCTTGAGCCCGGCGAAGAACGCGACGTACGCCTTGCGGTCCATCACCGTGGCGTCGGGGCGCGCGTGCTCCTTGAGCCACGCGCCGGCGGCCCGCATCTCGGGCATCGGCCCGTCGTCGAAGAACACGGCGACGCGCCCGGCGGATCCGATCCAGCACCAAGTCAAGCCAGCAACCGCGAGCGCCGCGGACGCGACGGCGACCGCCCGCGACCACCGCCTCGACGAGGCCCATGCGCCACCGGCCGCGGCGTACGCCGCCAGCCAAGGCACCAAGAGCTGCGTGAAACGCACGTCGAAAGGCACCGCGAGCGCCGGCAGGAGCGGCAAGGTGAGGAGCCCTGCAATCGGAGGGCCGCGGTACGCCGCGAGACCGACCGCGCTCAGCAGCAACAGCGGCCAGGGCCAGGCTTCGAGCAGGAGACGCAGGTGGGTGAGGAGATGGGGCAGGTAGCGCCGCGCCACCGACGGCGCCGCCCAGCGCAAGCGCTCGATCAGCGACCGGTGTGGCTCCGCGATCGGCCTCGGGCCGCCGATCCGCCACTCGGCTTCTCCTCGGCTCTCGAACACCGGACGCACCACCACGTCCTTGGGGCTGAGCATCCAGCTCCCGCGCTCCCAGCGCAGGTAGCCCAGATAGGGCGCGACGACGAGCGCCGAGCCCAGCCACGCGAGCGCGAGCCCGCGGCGGCCCAAGCGCGCGAACAGGGGCGCGGCGGCGGCGTACACGATTCCCTCCGGGCGCACCAGGTAGGAGAAGCCGAGCGTGGCTCCAGCCGCAAGCGGACGGCGACGCATGAGGAGAAGAAAGCCCGCGCCCGCCACGGCGAGAAAGCTCGCCTCCGTCATCACCGCGGTGCTGTAGACCGCCAGCAGCGGGTGGAGCGCGACCAGCCACGCGGCGCCGAGTGACCACCGCGGGCCCGCCGTCGTGCGCGCCAGGCGCTCGACGAGCGGCACCAGCAGCACCCCGGCGGCGAACGATACCAGGCGCCCGGGCAGCTCTCGCCCCGGCACGATCCACCCCACGAGGGCGACCAGCGCGGGGTAGCCATGATGCGCAGGCCCGCTGGCTCTGGCTCCACGTTGCAAGCTCTCGGCCATCGTCACGTAGAGCGGCGAATCCATGGTGATGCCCGCAAGTCGGGCCATGAGCCACCCGCGTAGCAGCGCGGCGGCCGCGATCGCCAGCGCCAACGACAGGCGCACGCTCGCAGGCGTTCGGTCGGGATCCGCAGCGGATCCGTGGCGGGAGCGTGCCGAGGTCGGGAGGCGGGAGGGCACGAGGCGCGTATGATAGCGCCGCGCATCGTCAAAACCCACGTTGCCTCGTGGAGCGGCGCTAGGGCAGAATGTCCGGCCGATGCCCGCCAGGGAGGTGGGCGAGCGGGGCCGCCAACGTGCGACGCCCGGCCGGAGTCGCTGAGCAAGGCCCCGGCGTTCCCATCGTCCTCAGGGAGGTTTGGCCAACTTCGTGGCCTCGACGATCTCCTCCAAACGACAGCGGCACATTCTGGCGCTCCTGCTCGGCACGCTGGCCGTGCTGACGCTGATGAGCGTGGCGACCTTCGAGCGGCCGCTGCCGTTCGCCGGCCCCTGGACCGCGGGCAACGCCTGCGGACCAGTGGGCTCCGTCCTGGCGTTCGGCCTGGTGTGGGCGGTGGGCCGAATGGCAGCCTTCGGCGTGCCGCTCCTCGCCGCGGCGTGGGCCTGGAACCGGGCCCGCGCGAACCCCGGAGGTCCGCTGACGATCCGATCGCTGCTCGCCGGTCTCCTGGTGTTCGAGATGTGCGCCCTGTCCGGCCTCGGCGGTCTCGACCGGTGGACGTGGGCAGGGGGTTGGGGGTTCGCCGCCTCGCTCGTGCTGCGATCGGCGCTCGGCTCGGTGGGCTCGTGGTTGGTTGCCGGAGCGCTGCTCGGCGTCACCATGCTCACGGCGAGCGAGTTCGGATTCCACTGGATCGGTCGACTGGCGCGGGGCCTCACGGTGGCGCCGGTCGCCGGCCTGCTCGCCGCACTGAGGTCGTGGCGCGAGAGCCGTGGGAACGGCGTTCCCGAGGCAGCGCAAAGCGTTCGCAGAGCGCGCGCCCGCGCGGCGCCGCCGCCGCGACCGGAGCCCGAGGCGCGTCCGCATCCACGCATCACCGGCATGAGTGCGGGGCTCGCCGCGGGCGAAGAGGAGCAGCTCGCGCTGCCGCTTCTACTCGAGCGCCGCCAGGCCAAGCCGCCCAAGCCGAAGCGCGAGCCGCCGCGGACCGAGCCCCCGCGCCCCGCGGCGCCGGTGGGCGAGCCGCCGGCGGAGGCCCTGCCATCGCTGAGCCTGCTCGCGATGCCGCCGCAGCAGGAAGATCTCATCACCGCGGCCGACCTCACCGCGGAAGCCAACCTGTTGGTGGCCAAGCTGGGTGATTTCGACATTCATGGCCGAGTGACGGAGATCCATCCGGGCCCGGTCGTCACCACGTTCGAGTTCGAGCCCGCGGCCGGGGTCAAGGTGAACCAGATCGTCTCGCGCGAGGACGACCTGGCCCTGGCGCTTAGGGCGCAGCGGATCCGCATCCTGGCGCCGATCCCCGGCAAGGGCGCGGTGGGGGTGGAGATCCCGAACCGCCGCCGCCGCACGGTGTATCTGCGTGAGGTGCTGTCATCCGCCGCGTACGAGGCGAGCGACGCGGCGCTCAAGATGCCGCTCGGCGTCGACGTGGTGGGACAGCCGTACGTGGCCGACCTGACGAAGATGCCCCACGTGCTGGTGGCGGGCGCGACGGGATCGGGCAAGAGCGTGTGCCTGAACGCCGTGATCACGGGACTGCTCTTCCAGCACGACCCCAAGAACCTGCAAATGGTGATGATCGATCCCAAGATGCTCGAGCTGTCCGCCTACAACGGGATCCCGCACCTCGTGATGCCGGTGGTCACCGAGGCCAAGCGCGCGAGCCGCGCGCTGCGCTGGGCGGTGTCCGAGATGGAGAAGCGCTACAAGCTCATGGCCACCTGCGGGGCCAGGAACATCGCCGCCTACAACGACAAAGTGTCTCTGGGGCAGGTGCCGAGCGGCCCGGCGGCGCCCGACGGCCGCGAGGCCGCGCCGCCCGATCGATTGTCGTTCGTGGTGGTGGTGATCGACGAGCTCGCCGATCTGATGCTCACCGCGCCGGCCGAAATCGAGGAGCCGATCGCGCGTCTCGCGCAGATGGCGCGCGCGGTGGGGATCCACCTGGTACTCGCTACCCAACGCCCCTCGGTGGACGTGATCACCGGCGTCATCAAGGCGAATTTCCCGTCGCGCCTCGCCTTCCAGGTGGCGAGCAAGACTGACTCGCGCACCGTGCTCGACATGAACGGGGCCGAGAACCTGCTCGGCCACGGCGACATGCTCTTCATGCCCGCGGGCAAACCCGAGCCGGCCCGCGTCCATGGCGCCTACGTGTCCGAAGAGGAGACCGGGCGGGTGGTCGAGTTCTGGAAGGCCAAGGTGCCGGCGGGTGCCGCCGGGTTCGTGCCGCCGCTTGCCACCGAGGCACGGCTGCCGGAGACCGACGAAGAAGCGACGGACGGCGAGAATCCCTACGAGGACGAGCTGGTGCGCCAGGCCGCCCGCTTGGTGGTGACTCATCAGCAGGGATCGACCTCACTGTTGCAGCGCCGGCTCAAGGTGGGCTACTCGCGAGCCGGCCGCCTGATGGATCAGCTCGAGAGCCTGGGCGTGGTCGGCCCGTTCCAGGGCAGCAAGGCCCGCGAAGTGCTGGTGGACGAGCGGTGGCTCGAAGATCGGGGCCTGGAGTGACGCGGGCCCACCCGGAGCCGACGCTGGCGTT
Organism: Candidatus Eiseniibacteriota bacterium; assembly: GCA_005893295.1. Classification (GTDB taxonomy): domain Bacteria; phylum Eisenbacteria; class RBG-16-71-46; order RBG-16-71-46; family RBG-16-71-46; genus WS-8. Next base: position 11,688 of record VBOY01000036.1, read on the forward strand.
CCTCTCGCTCGGATGCCCCAAGAACACGGTCGACTCCGAGACCATGCTGGGGCTGCTGGTGCGCGACGGCTTTCGCACCACCGCGGACCCCGCTCACGCCGATGTCGCGGTGCTCAACACCTGCGCATTCTTGCAGAGCGCGGCACGCGAGTCGCGCGCCGCGATCGCGCGGCTGGCCACGCTCAAGTCCCACGGGCGCCTTAGGGGGCTGATCGTGACCGGCTGCCTCGCCCAGCGGGCGGGTGGCGAGCTGCTCGACGAGTTCCCGGAGGTGGATGCCGTGCTCGGCACCGGTCAGTGGCGCGACGTCGTATCGGCCGCCCGCCACGTGCTCGCGGGCGATGGCGAACGCGTCGCCCGCACCGAGTTTCCGGGCGGCGCGCTCGACGCGCTCGTGCCACGGGCGCTCTCCACGCCGCGCCACTTGGCATACCTCAAGATCTCCGAAGGATGCGACCATCGCTGCACGTTCTGCATCATCCCCCGACTGCGCGGCGATCAGCGCAGTCGCCCGATCGATGATCTGGTGGCGGAGGCCGAGCGGCTCGCCGCCCATGGCGTGCGCGAGATCAACCTGATCGGACAGGACACCACCGGCTACGGAACCGACCTGCCCGGCCGGCCCACGCTCGCCGACCTGCTCGAGGCGCTCGATCGGGTCGAAGAACTCTCCTGGATCCGCGTCCAGTACACCTATCCGCGCCTGTGGAGCGAGCGGCTCATCGAGGTCTGGGCCCGTGCGAAGCGGGTCGTGCCGTACGTGGACATGCCCCTGCAGCACATCGCCCAGGACATGCTGCGCACCATGGCGCGCGGCATGACGGCGACCCAGACGCGGTCGCTCGTTACGCGCATCAAGCGCGGCATCCCCGGCGTGGCCTTCCGCACCAACTTCATCGTCGGCTTCCCGGGCGAGACCGAAGCCCAGTTCGAGGAGCTGTGCCGCTACGTCGAGGAGGAGCCGTTCGATCACCTGGTGGTGTTCTCGTACGAGCGCGAGCCCGAGACGCCCTCCTACGCGATGGCGGGACAGGTTGCGCTGCGCACCCGCAGGAGCCGCCGCGCGCGGCTGCTCGAGCTGCAGCAGCGCCTGTCGCGGCAGCGCCTCGCGCGGCGGATCGGCGAGCGCGTTGCCGTCATGGTGGACGGTCCTGCTCGAGGCGCGCGGCGCGCTTCGGGCGGGCGCGAGCGCTACGCCGCACGCACCGCAGGGTCCGCCTACGAGGTGGATGGGGGCGTGGTGCTCGAGGGCCACGGTCTCGCCGCCGGCACGCTGGTTCCGGCGCGGATCACCGGCGCATCCGCCTACGACCTGTTCGGCGCCGCGGAGCCCGAGCTTCCGGCGCTCGCGCTGGTCCGCGGGCAGCGCGCATGAAGCTCGGGCGCAGCGCGACCTCGGCCGTACTGGCCTGCTGGCTGCTCGCCGCGGGCGAAGGCCACGCCAAGACGTTCCGCTACGACGGCGGCCCGCAGGCGCCGGCGGATACCGCCCTGTCGATCGCCCAACCTTCGCTCGAGCCGATCGTGCGCGCCCGAGGGCCGCGCGTTCCGCTCACCAATCTCCAGCTGGTGAGCCTGGTCGCGAACAGCGCGTTCGACCGCGCGCTCGCGACGGCGCCCCTCGACAGCGGGACGCAAGTCCTGCTCGCCCCGGCCGAGAACCACCCGCTCAACTTCGTGGTCGAGCACGCGATCCTGAAGTACTTGGCACGCCGTCACGTCACCGCGCAGGTGCGCCGCACCCAGGTTCCCGACGACAGCGTGCTGACGGCTCATGCGGCCACCGACCCGATTCTCGAGTTCCAGGTGGCGTCGGCTCGCGTCACCTACGTGAGGCTGCGCGGCTGGCTGCCGGGGCGAGTCAAGATCGAGCGACAGGCCCTGGTCGAGGGGCGGCTCACGCTGCGCGATCCGGCCCACGCGACCGTGATGTGGGTCGGAGACGCGAGCCACAACCTCATGGATGCCTTCCCGCGCGGCCAGCAAGCCTTGGTCGAGGACGAGCGCTTCGCCGACCTCAAAGCCCAGGCTCCGGGACGTACCGTGGACAAGGTGGTCGAGCCGGTGATCGTGGCCGGGATCGTGACGGGCTTGATCGCCCTGTTCTTCCAGAACCGGCCGTGACCCGAAGCCGACTCGGTTGGGCGTGGCGCGGTGCGCTCGCGTCGCTGGCGCTCGACGTGCTCGCCGGCTGCGGGGCGCACGTGCTGCCGACGTTCCACTCGGAGAGCGAGCGGTTGCGGGTGGCCCGTGAACGCCACGACGCCGGGGACTGCGCCGAGGCGATCCTGCTGTTGAAGACCTACGTCTTGAACGCCGTCGGCACCGCCCAGGTGGACGAGGGGATCTACCTGCTCGGCGACTGCTATCTGCGCACCAAGGAGTGGACGCTCGCCGCCGGCGAGTTCGAACGCCTGCTGCGCGACTATCCGGAGAGCGACTCGAGCGCGGCGGCTTCGTTCGCGCTCGGCTCGGCACTGTACGGACAGGCGGGCAAGGCGGATTTCGACCAGGAATACACCGTCAAGGCGCTCGAACAGTGGCGCGCGTACCTGCGCGACCATCCGGGCGACTGGAGGAACGCGGAGGCGGAACGCAAGGTGATGGCGGCGCGCACGCGGCTGGCCACCAAACTGCTGCGAACCGGCAACCTGTATCTCAAGCTCAAGCTCTGGGAACCGGGGCGAGTCTACTTCCAGAAGATCGTCGACGAGTACGGAGACACCTCGGTCGATCCGGAAGCCCGCTTCGGCCTGGCGCTGAGCGAAGCCGGGCGTGGGCGGCACCGTGAGGCGATCGACCAGCTCAAGCAGATCGAGGAGCGCTACACGGGTCAGGAGATCGCCGCTCGCGCCGCGCAAAACCGCAAGCGTCTCGAGCGCAAATCGAGATCGTGATGCGCATCGGGCTCTTCGGCGGCACCTTCGACCCGCCGCACGTGGGACACCTGATGCTCGCCGAATGGGCCCGCGAGCGGCTGTCGTTGGATCGTGTGCTGTTCGTGCCGGCCGGCCAGCCACCCCACAAGTCGCGCACGCGCGTCTCGGCGGCCGCCGCACGCCTCGCCATGACGCGGCTCGCGGTGCGCGGTCATCCGGCGTTCGAAGTCTCCGCCGCGGAGCTCGCGGGTGAGGGGCCCTCGTTCACCCTGGACACGGTGCGAGCCTTCGTCGCCCGCGCGCCGCGCGCTCGCTTCTTCCTGCTCATGGGGGCCGACAGCCTGGACGACTTTCACCGCTGGCGTGAGCCGCAGCGCATCCTCGCGCTGGCGACGCTGGCGGTCGGAGGGCGGCCCGGCGCCGCGGGGCCTGGTGGGCGCTTGGGCTCGGGTCGGGTGGTGTGGGTCGGCAACCCCGGGATCGACGTCTCCTCGAGAGTGATTCGGCAGCGGGCGCGCGCCGGCCGATCGCTGCGCTATCTGGTCCCGGACGCCGTGGCGCGCTACATCGCGCGACACCGTCTCTACCGCGCGCGTCCGAGCGGGGGCGTGGGGGCGAGAGCAGGGGCGTACGCACGGGCGCCCCGCGCGAGGCGGGCGTGAGCTACGAGCCGCGGGAGTTCTGGGAGCGGCGGCTCGCCCAGCAGTTCGACCTACGCGGCACCGGCGAGGCCGGGCTCTCGCTGGCGTACAACCAGGCGTGCTATCGGCTCCGCCGCAAGGTCCTGACGCGCGCGCTCAAGAAGCGACGGTTCGATCCCAAAGGCAAGCGCGTGCTCGACGTGGGCTGCGGCACCGGTTTCTACACCCAGTACTACGTCGTTCGCGGCGCCGACGTCACCGGCCTGGACATCGCCCCCACGGCGATCGAGCGACTGCGCGCGCGCTTTCCGGCCGCGCGCTTCCTCCTGGCCGACGTGAGCGAGGTCGCGCTCGAGGAGCGCTTCGACCTGGTCAACGCCTTCGACGTGCTCTACCACATTACCGAAGACGCCAAGTGGGAGCGCGCGCTGCGCACCCTCGGCGCGGCGGTCGCGCCGGGTGGTCTGCTGCTGCTCACCGACACGTTTCCGCCGCCCTTTCGGCCGCAGCGACTGGCCGAGCACAACCGCATGCGACCGCTCGACAGCTACGTCAACCTGCTGCGTCCGGCCGGCCTGCGCGCCGGGCGCGTGATCCCGACCCATGTGCTGCTGAACCGCGAGCTGGGGCGGTTCCGCTTCCTGAACCGCGTCCCCTGGCTGCTGTACGCGGCAGACCGTGCCTTGCTGAGGATGGGGTTGGGCCACGATTCGGCGGTGAGCAAGCTGCTCGTGGCGCGGCGGAGCGGCTAGAATCCCCGCGTGCCCCGTCTGATCGTCCTCGACGCCCTGGCGATCGCCTATCGCGCCTACTACGCGTTCATCCGCCGGCCGCTGGTCAACTCGCGCGGCGAGAACACCTCGGCGTTGTTCGGCTTCGGCAACACGGCCCTCAAGATCCGCCTCGAGCAGTCCCCGGACTACTGGGCGCTCGCCTGGGATGGGCCGGGGCCGACGTTCCGGCACGAGCGCTTCCCTGACTACAAGGCCACGCGCAAGCCGATGCCGGCGGACCTCCTGTTGCAGATGGCGCCCCTGGAAGAGCTGGCGCAAGCGCTGGGCCTGCCGCTGATCGAGATCCCCGGGGTCGAGGCCGACGACGTGATGGGAACCCTGGCGCGTCGTGCCGAGCGCGACGGTTACGAAGCGGTGCTGGTCACCGGCGACAAGGACATGCTGCAGCTGGTGACGGATCGAGTGCGCCTGCTGACGCCGGCGGTGCGCGGCGACGACTACCAGTATGTGGACCGCGACGCCGTGCATCGCGCGTGGGGAGTCGCGCCCGAGCAGACCCGCGACGTGCTGGCGTTGATGGGCGACACGAGCGACAACGTGCCGGGCGTGCCGGGGGTGGGGGAGAAGACCGCGGTCGAGTTGATCGCCCAGTTTGGAACCATCGACGCGCTCTACGAGCGGATTGCAGAGGTCAAGCGCGACGCCTTGCGCCAGCGGCTGCTCGCGCATCGCGAACAGGCGCTGCTGTCGCGCGAGCTGGTGACGATCCGCACCGACCTCGACCTCGCCTTGAGCTGGGACGATCTGCGCCTGGCGCCGATTCGGCGCGAAGGCTTGCTCGCCCTGGCGCGGCGCTACGAGCTCGCGCGTCTCGAGCGCGTGGCGCTCGCGAGCGGCACGCCCGAGGCCGAGGCGGGCCGGCCCGTGGCCGGCCGGGACGTCGCGCGCCGTGGCACCGCCGCCGAAACTCCGGCACGGGGGGTCAAGCTCCAGGGCGAACCGTCGGTGACGCCGGCCGCGCCCGTCGGGGCACGCGAGCCGGCGACGCCCCTCGCGGAACCCGAAGCGTCGAACCCGGTCGGACCGCCCGGTGCGGCAGGCAACGCCGCGCCCGGGAGGCTCGAAGCGCCCTCGTTCCCACGCGAAGCGATAAGGACGACGCTCCGCCGCCGGCCGCTCCAGCCCACGCTCGACCTATGGAGCGCCTCGGGCGCGGAGAGCGCCCTCGGGTCGAGTTCTCTCATGGTGACGCCGGAGGAAGTGGCCGAGCGCATCCACGAGGTGCGGGCGCGTGCGCTCCACGGACTCGCCTTGGTGCCGATCGCCGGCGGGGGCGATCCACGCCGCGCCCATCTGGCAGGCCTCGCCCTGGGGGCGCGGGACGGCACGGCCTGCTACGTGCCGATCGGGCACGCGACTGGCCCCAACGTTCCGCCTGCCCGGCTGCGCGAATGGCTCGCCCCCGCGCTGGCCGACCGAGAGGTTCCGAAGTTCGGCGAAGACTTGAAGAACGCCGCACATCTCCTAGAACAGAAGGACCTTGCCTTGGGCGGACTGAGCGTCGACGTCCACCTCGCGTCGTTCCTATGCGACCCCTCGCGGCGCCACGACCTGAAGGCTTTGGCGCAGGACTTCCTCGGTGAGTCGCTGGGGCTCGAGAGCCCGCGGGATCGTGGCAAAGCGGGGCCCGAGGCGCTCCCGGTGGAGCACGTGGCGCCGGCTGCCGAGCGCATGGCGGCGGCGCTGTTCCCGCTCGGCCAGGCGCTGCGCGACCAGCTCGAAGCGCGGGCCCAGTGGGGGCTCTACGAGACGCTCGAGCTGCCCCTGGTGGCGGTGCTGTTCGACATGGAGCGCACCGGCATCCGGGTCGATCCACCGGCGCTGCGCGCGATGGGGGCAGAGCTCGGCGAGCGCATCGCCGCGCTCGAAGGGGAGCTGAGAACACTCGCGGGTGAAGAGATCAATTGGGACAGCGGGCCCCAGGTGGCGCGCGTCCTGTTCGAGACGCTCAAGCTCAAGCCGGGTGGCAAGACCCAGGGAGGAGCCCTTTCGACCCGAGCCGACGTGCTCGAGGAGTTGGCGGAATCCCATCCCTTCCCGGCGCGCCTGCTCGAGTACCGCACGCTCAGCAAGCTCAAGTCCACGTACTTGGACGCGCTCCCCGAGGCGGTCGACCCGCGCGACGGACGCGTGCACACCACGTTCGAGCAAACCGGGGCGGCCACCGGCAGGCTCTCGTCGAGCAACCCGAACCTCCAGAACATCCCGATGCGCACCGCGCAGGGACGCGAGATCCGGCGCGCCTTCGTCGCCGCGCCGGGCGCGAGCCTGGTGGGCGCCGACTACTCGCAGATCGAGCTGCGCGTCATGGCCCACCTGGCCGAGGATCCGCGGCTGATCGAGGCGTTCCACGGCGGGGAGGACGTTCACGCGAGCACGGCGCGCCAGATCTTCGGCATCGATGGCCCCGTGGATCCGGTGCTGCGGGCGCGGGCCAAGATCGTCAACTTCGGCATCATGTACGGCATGGGCGCCCGGAGCCTGTCGCAACAGATGGGGATCGGGCTGGCCGAGGCCCGGGAGTTCATCGCCCACTACTTCCGCGTCTACGGTCGGGTGCGTTCGTATCTCGACGGGACGTTGGAAGAGGCGCGACGACGTGGCTACGTCGAGACGCTGCTCGGGCGCCGTCGTTACCTGCCCGGGCTCGCAAGCATGCGCGGGGCGGAGCGCTCGTTCGCGGAGCGCGCGGCGATCAACACGCCGATCCAGGGCTCGGCCGCCGATCTCGTGAAGCTCGCGATGATCCGCGTCCACCACGCCTTGAAGCAGCACTGGCCCTCGGCTAGATTGCTCCTGCAAGTGCACGACGAGCTGCTCTTCGAGTGCCCGAGCGGAGAAGCCGACGGAGTGTCGGAGACCGTGCGGGCCGAGATGGAAGGCTGCTTCGCGCTGCGCGTGCCGCTCACGGTCTCGGTGGGGCGCGGTCGCACCTGGTTCGATGTCCACTGACAGGCCGCGGCGGGCCCCGAGCAGCGACCGGCTGTTCATCGTCGGGATGGTGGGTCGAGCCGGGAGCGGCAAGAGCACCGCGGCGCACGCAATCGCGGCCGACGGCGGCGAGCTGATCGAGGCCGACAGGATCGGGCACGAGGTGACGGATCGCGACTCCGACGTGCGTGCCGCCTTGATCGCGGAGTACGGACCCGACGTCTACCGAGCCGACGGCAGCCTCGATCGGCCCCGGGTGGCTCACCATGTGTTCCGCGATCCGGAGGCGCGCGGCCGGCTCGACCGGCTCGTTCACCCGCGCATCCTCGAGCGCGTGCAGGACCGGTTGAGCGAGCTCCGCCGGGCCGGGCGCCAGGGCGTGGTGGTGGTGGATGCGGCGCTGCTGCTCGACTGGGGGCTCGAGCGCTCGTGCGACGTGGTGGTCGCCGTGGTGGCGCCCGAGGAGGAGCAGATCGCGCGCCTCGCGCGCGCGCGCGGTTGGTCCGCGGAGGAGGCCCGCGCGCGGCTCGCCGTGCAGCGGACCAACGAATCGTACGCCGCGGCGGCGGATCTGGTGTTGGACAACCGCGGCTCGGTAGCCGAGCTGGAACAGACGGCGCGCGAGGCGGTGACACGGCTCGCGCGGGCCAGGGAGCGACGGAGACACGAATGCTGACCGCAAGCGAGCTGCGCAAACGACTGGCCCAAGTGCGTCATACCCTGGACGGTCTGCGGGGGTATCTTTGACGTCGAGGGTCTCAAGCGCGAAGCGTCGGCACTCGAGCAGCGCATGGCCGAGCCCGGCTTTTGGGACCGCCCCGAAGAGGCGCAGAAGACCGTTGCGCGGCTGAAGCGCACGCGACGCACCCTCGACGAGTGGGGCACGCGCGATCAGACGCTCGCGCACCTCGAGGGCATGCTCGAGCTGGCCGAGGGCGAGGGCGACGAGGACTTGCTCTCCGATCTCGCACGCGAGCTGTCCGGCCTGGCCAAGGAGATCGACGCCCTCGAGCTCAAGAGCCTCCTGTCGGGCGAGCATGATCGGCTCGGGGCGCTGGTCTCGATCCACCCCGGGGCGGGTGGCACCGAGTCGCAGGACTGGGCCCAGATGCTGTTCCGCATGTACCTGAGGTGGGCCGAGCGCCACGGATTCGCGACCAACGTGCTCGACCTCCAGCCGGGCGACGAGGCCGGCGTCAAGGACGCCACGGTCGAGATCCTGGGGGAGTACGCGTACGGATACCTCAAGGGCGAGAGCGGAGTGCACCGGCTGGTGCGCATCTCCCCCTACGACGCCGCCCAGCGCCGCCATACCTCGTTCGCCTCGGTGTTCGTGTACCCGATGGTGGACGACACGATCACGGTGGAGATCGCGTCGGCCGATCTGAGGGTCGATACGTTCCGCGCCAGCGGGGCGGGTGGGCAGCACGTGAACAAGACCGAATCCGCGGTGCGGATCACCCACCTTCCCACCAACATCGTGGTCCAGTCGCAGGCCGAGCGCAGCCAGCATCGGAACCGCGAGAATGCCCTGCGCATCCTGCGCTCGCGCCTGTTCCTCCACTACCAGGAGCAGGAACGGCTCAAGAACCAGGCGATCACCGCACTGAAGAAGGACATCGATTTCGGCAGCCAGATCCGCTCCTACGTGCTCCAGCCCTACACGATGGTGAACGACCACCGCACCGAGCTCAAGATCGGCGACGTGCACGCGGTGCTGGACGGCGACCTGGACGCCTTCGTCGATGCCTACCTCAAGCGCAAGGAACGTTAGGAGCGGGATGCTGCCACCCCACATCTTTCGCGAGTACGACATCCGTGGGCTCCATGCCACCGAGCTGACGGACGAAGTCGTGGAGGCGGTGGGGCACGCCTTCGCGACGCTGGTGCGAAGCGAGGGCGGCGCGCGTGTCGCCTTGGGGTACGACGTGCGCCCGAGCGGCCCGCGGCTCGCCGCGGCGATCGAACGCGGGCTGGTGGCCCGCGGGGTCGCGGTGGATCGCCTCGGGATCGTCCCCACGCCGGCGCTCTACTACGCGGTCGCGACGCAGGGTGTGGACGCCGGTCTCCAGGTGACCGGCAGCCACAATCCACCCGAGTTCAACGGCTTCAAGATGACGCGTCGCGCGCGACCGGTGTTCGGCGCCGACATCCAGGCGATGCGGAAGATGATCGAGCGCGGAGAGTTCGCGCCGGCGCGGGATCCGGGCACCGCCACGGACCGTCCGATCCTCGCGCTCTACCGGCGCGAGCTGGTCGAGCGGCTGGGCGCGACGCGCGGGCTCACGGTGGTGATGGACTGCGGGAATGGATGCGCCGGGACGGTGGTGCCGCAGGTGTTCGAGCGCATGGGACACCGCGTGATCCCGCTGTTCGCCGAGCTGGATGGCCGCTTCCCCAATCACCTTCCGGATCCGACCGTGCCGGCGCTGCTCTCGGACCTGATTCGCGAGGTGCGGCGCTCGGGCGCCGACCTCGGCATCGGGTTCGACGGCGACGCGGACCGCATCGGCGCGGTGGACGGCCAAGGTCGCATCGTCTTCGGCGATCAGCTGCTGGCGCTGTTCGCGCGCGACGTGCTGGCGCGCCAGCCCGGCGCGGAGATCCTGTTCGACGTCAAGTGCTCGCAAGGGCTGATCGAGGACATCGCGGCTCACGGCGGGCGCCCGTCGATGTGGAAGACCGGGCATTCGTTGCTCAAGAGCCGGCTTCAGGAGACCGGGGCGCCGCTGGCGGGAGAAATGTCAGGGCACATGTTCTTCAAGGAAGGCTACTACGGCTTCGACGACGCGCTGTTCGCCGCCGGCCGTCTGCTGCGCTACGTGAGCGCCAGCGGCCAGACGCTCGCGCAGCTCGTCGACTCGATCCCCCACTACCACGCGACGCCGGAGATCCGGCTGGCATGCCCGGAGGACCGCAAGTTCACCGTGGTCGAGGAGCTCAAGCGGGCGTTCGCAGGGCGCTATCGCGTGATCGATATCGACGGCGTGCGGGTGGAGTTCGGAGACGGGTGGGGGCTGGCACGCGCGTCCAACACCCAGCCCGTGGTGGTGGTGCGCTTCGAGGCCCGAAGCCCGGAGCGACTCGAGGAGATCCAGCGGACATTCCTCGAGCCGCTGGCGCGGCTCGGAGTGGCCGAGCCGGCCGCCCACTGAGAGGGATCATGAGCTCGCGAGCGACGCGCGCGGGAGAGTCGGGGCCCGATCCGCTGCCGCGCTCCTTCTACGCGCGCCCTGCCCTGGCGGTGGCCCGCGCGGTGCTCGGGCGACGCTTGGTGCACGAGTCCCCGCAGGGGCGTGCCGCCGGCTTGATCGTGGAGGTCGAAGCCTATCGGGGCGCCGACGACCCGGCGAGCCACGCGTACCGCGGGCCCACGCCGCGGAACGCCACCATGTTCGGCCCCGCCGGGCACCTCTACGTCTACTTCACGTACGGCATGCACCATTGTCTCAACCTCGTGACCGGTCGGCCGGGCGTGGCGGCCGCGGTGCTGGTGCGCGCGCTCGAGCCGCTCGAGGGGGCGGACCTGATGCGTCGCCGCCGCGGCGCCGACGAGTGGCGGCGGCTGGCCCGCGGCCCCGCATGTGTGGCCCAGGCGCTGGGGTTGTCGCGCCAGCACGACGGCCTCGATCTGACGCGCGGACCGGTGTGGATCGCCGCCCGCGCTCCCGAGCGCCGTGGCCTCCCGACCGGCTGCAGCGGGAGGATCGGGGTGCGTGTCGGCCTCGATCGCGCGTGGCGATTCTTCCTGGTCGGCCATCCGTGCGTCTCGGGCACGGCTGCCTCGCGGCGGCCTCGTCTCGATCCTTGACACCCCGAGAACCGGTTCCTAGTATCCCGCGTCCTGCAGCGCGTTGACCGCGCGTTTCGTCGCCGGAGGGCGGGGATGTTCCGACCCCACGTGGGGCGCCGTCGCCGAGCGTTGTGGAAAGGAGTGGGAATGAGCCCGTCGCGCGGCCTGGCCGCGAGCGCGGTGTGGATGCTCTCCGTGCTGTGCGCGACCGCCGCTGTGGCGGATTCCTACGACAACGCGCGGCGCTCGATCGACCTCGCGCCGGATCCGATCGAGCGCAGTCCGCGTCTCCAGGGGATGGGCCGCTTGACCCTGGCGGACGATCCGCACAACCGGATCACCCTCTGGGACTTCGCGGCCGATCCGGTCGGAATCCTGGATGCCGATTCGGTGTCGACGTTTCATCTGTGGCCGAACACCTCCTCACGCTCCGCGACCCACGAGATCGACAACGGCACCCGACAGCGCGAGACGCTCGCCGCGCGCGAGATTCGCCTGAACTACGAGGCCTGGAAACGGACCGAGAGCTCGGCCTATGGGTTCTTCGGCGACGTCGCCAGCCTGCGCCTCGACCACCCGTACGACGACGAATCCGAGCTGCGCGACATGTTCGCCGTGCCGCGCGTCGCCGGGGTGCTCAACGGGCGCATTCCCTACTTCCAATCCCATCGCTGGACCTACGTGCTGCACGCGCGCTACGCGCCGGAGACCGAGACCGACGAGTACCGCAAGATCGTCTCGAACGGTTCGGGCGAGTACCTCGGCAGGCAGGGCGGGATTCTACCCACCCCCGACATCTTCACCCCGGACGAGGTCCGGACCTACGCCAGCGGCGGGGGAGCGAGCCTCTCGTACCGGCTTCCGTTCGCCACCGCGGCCTTGGGTGGCGACATCGCTTCCTTGGTGATCAAGGCCGAGAACGATGGCCAGCGCTACTTCTCGGGGACCCGCGAGCACCGGCCCTACTACACCGGCCAGCTCTCGGCCGTGGGGGGGCTGCCGAACCTCCAATGGGGCGCCACCGGCCGACTGTGGTCCTCCTCGTCGCACGAGCGCTGGAACTTCACGCTCGCCGGCGCCATCAACCAAGCGCCGCTCGCGGGGCGCGGCAAGCGGCTCGAACGCGACGAAGACGGCAACGACGGCCGGGTGCGGATCCGCTGGACGATGGGACCGCTCGAGCTGGGCTCCTCGTACGGCTTCGCGTTCCGGCGCGTGACGATCGATCCGCCGGGGCCCGACAAGCAGCCCTCGTTCAACTATTTCCTGAACACGCTCCCGCAACGCCAAGGCGCGGACTCATTGGCGCTGCCGGACAGCGTCGTGCACGACCGCATCGAGGAGAAGGGAGTGGACGGGGCATTGGGCGGCACGTTGCGACTTCCTCGGCAGCGTGGCCTGGTCGGGGCCGAGTTCCATTGGACCCGCGACCGGGTGGACCAGAGCACGGCCGGCCGGGCGCCGGATCGCAGGATTTGGGACCTGCGAGGTGGCGCCGAGTACCGCTGCACTCCGGTACTGAGCGGCAGAGTTGGCTACATCTACAGGTCCGAGGATCGAGACAAGGAGACGTTGCAGAACGAATTCGTGAGCCACACCGTCACTGCCGGCCTGGGGCTCGAGCCGCGCGGGTCGATCTGGACGATGGACGCCGGGTACTCGATCGAGTGGCTGACGCCCGATTACCCAGATCCTTCCGAGTCGCGCGAGAGCCGCCAGACGCTCTCTCTGCTGGTCGGCTGGCGTTTCTAGACGGCGCCCGGCCAGCCCAGTCACCCGTCAGGTCCGGCTCCTTCCCATCCCACCGGGATTTCCATCTCCCGCCCGGCCTGAAACAACTCTTGACATCTCCTCTGAGCGTCGGGGATATTGACCTTTGGACTGGGCGTCCGGCACCTTCGCCAACCGCGGTGCCTTCGTGACGGGCCCGTTCTCCTACCTCCCCGCGCGAACCTGCTCGAGCGCCGGTCTTCCGTCGCGGCAGTCATGACGCGTCCCAAGTTGCGTCTGCAAAAGGCGTTGACAGCCCAGGCCTCGATTGGCATGGTAGGGCGGCTCTGGCAATCGCCCACCCTCTCATCCACCTCACAGGGGTCGGTTCACATGAACGTGTCCGGCAGATCCCGGCTCGGGGCCGCGTTGCTCGTCGCGATAGGGCTCGCATTTTCCAATGGAGCTCTGGCCCAGGGGGGACCAGGCACGGTCGCCACGGGACGCATCGCCGGCAAGGTGATCGAACGGGGCCGGGAGCCGATCCCTTACGCCAACGTGATCGTGCTCGGCACGCGCCAGGGGACGCAGACCGACGAGACGGGTGCGTTCCTGCTCACCAACGTGCCGGTCGGCAGCGAGCAGATCCAGGTCCAGGCGATCGGATACGACAAGCAAGTCCAGACCGTCCAGGTGAACGCCGGCCAGACCTCGACCCTCAACTTCAACTTCGGCGAGTCCAAGGTCGTCAAGGAGATCGAGGTGATCGAGGTGCGCGCCGAGAAGCGCATCGACACCAAGTCCTCGACCAGCAAGCAGAGCTTCACCGCCGAGAAGCTGCGCGAGCTGCCGGTCGACAACTTGAAGGCGGCGGTCGGGGTCAAGGCGGGCGTGGTGGCCCAGGGCGGCGAGCTCCACTTCCGCGGCGGGCGCGGCGGCGAGGTGAAATTCCATTTCGACGGCGTCGAGGTTTCCGACCCGCTGTTCGGTGGTGGTGGTGACATCGCCACCCTGGCGGTGGCGGGCACCGACGTGATCACCGGCGGGATGGACGCGGAGTACGGAAACGCCCTGTCGGGGATCGTGAGCGTCAACACCAAGGAAGGCACCGAGCGGTTCTCGGGAGAGGTGCGGTGGGACACCGACCGCTACGGAACTCCCACCAAGACGTTCGACAACTTCGACCGCTTCACGTTCGGCTTCGGCGGCCCGACCCCGGTCAAGAACCTGACGTACTTCGCGACCTACGAGGGGAC
>VBOY01000188.1:0-2704 GCA_005893295.1 Candidatus Eiseniibacteriota bacterium
CCGACGCCAGGGTGAGGCCGTCTCACGTCGAGGGCGTTTCCCTGGGAGGAGGGCTCGCTGATCGGGCCGGGGTGTCCGCAGGCGGGGGAGTCCGAGGGCACACTCGGAGGCGACCTCTTCAGCGGATTCTTCATGTTTTCGACAAGGCCCCCCTTTTCAAACCGTGCTTGCGGTTTTTCCCGCACAGCTACGTTGTCCGCCGCCTCCGGTGCCTAGCGAAGCGTAAGGAAGGGAGGGAGTGAGTGGTTCGTCCGAGGGCGCTCCCCCGCGAGGGCGGATCCTTCACCAGGGCATTCCCTCAAAACGCGGGTCCCCCGAGAGCGGTGCCCCAGAGGGCGTGCGCCTCATGGGCGTGCCTTCTCGGAGGGAGGGGTCCTCAAGACCGGGCCCCCAGAGGCGGATCTCCACAAGGTCTACGCCCAAACCCACGGACCGCTGGCGATGACGAGCAGGGTCATGTCGAAGTCCACCTTGAGCCCGACGGCGGAGGACAGGGCGTCCATGTGGAAGAAGCGGACGGCGTCGGAGAGGGCGTTCTCGATGAGCATGCGCTGAGCGTAGCGGGTGATGAGCTTTGGGGCGGAGGTTCGCCGGTCGTTGGTGAGCAGAAGGGTGGGCTCGTCGTGGCCGAGGTCGCGGATGAAGATCTGGCGGAAGGTTTCTCCGGCCAGGGCGACGGTCTGTTCGTGGATGCGGGGGGTCTTGTACTTACGAGTGGGGACGTCCAGTTCGATGGTTCGCCAGGCGGAGCGTGGCAGTGCGGCAATCTCCTTGAGGAGCTTGGCCGTGCGTCGGCGAAGGGTGATGAAGGTGATTCCCATCTTTTCCAGGCGGGCCAGGCTGGGGTAGGTGGTCAACCGGGAGTCGAAAACCAGATGTCGGGGGTTCTGGCCGTGCGTGCGCTTCCAGAAGGTAATGAAGCGGAAGATCTCCTCGGACTCCTCACCCTTGCGGATGTCGGCGTTGGCGTAGCAGAAAGCCCGTCCTTCGGCGTCCTGGGCGAGGAAGGCCAGGACACTGGGCTGGCGGCGAGAGCGGGCAGAGACGTAGTGGCGCTCGAGCACAGGGTTGTCGCCATAGTAGGGGACGGAGTGGAAGTCGAGATTGAAGGAATCGCCGACAAAGAGGTGCTGCCCCTCCACAAGTTGATGCCAGGTGGCGAGTAGACGGGAGTTCTTGGCGGGGTCGACCCGCGAGGAATACTCGGAGAGAAAACTTTTCTTGGGGATGGCGTTGAGCCCTGTGAACAAGGCCAAGCCTTCGTCAGCCACCAGTGCCATGACGTGACTCCGGCGTTCGACGCACCAGAGCTTGAGGGCCAAGCAGGCGCGCAGGGCGTGCTCGGCTGGGATCATTTTGGAGCCCGGGAGGTGAGCGGCGCGCGCGAGGTTGTCCAACCTCAGGCGAATCAAGTCAGGCACGAAGAGGAATAACCCACCACAACTGGTGGTCACGGTGCGCGGAGCGAGCGAAAGCGAGCGCACATCGGCGATCGGCTCCGCCGTCGGCGTCAGTCGGTAGGGTCGCTCCTCGTCGAGGCGCCGGGGAAGAGGCGCGAAACCCTCCTCCTTGAGGACCTCGCGCACGGCGGTGGGGCTCAGGAGCATGTGGCGACTCTTGAGCTCCTCACTGATCTCGTAGACCGAGTGGTTCTGCTTCCTCAGCTGCACGATCACGTCACGGGCGGTTGACTTCTTGGGCTGGGAGCGTGGACCGTGCAACGTCTTGACGAAGAAGATCGGGGCGTCGTCACGGCGGAACTGATGACACAGGACCCGGAAGGACCCGGGGGTGTATCCGAAGGCCTTGGCCACTTCGGCGGAGGGACGGTTCTCCACGAAATAGGCCCTGAATGCCTCATACATCCGATGCTTCGGGCCATCCGGTTCCAGGAAGAAGCGCCGACATTCTGTTATGTCTTTTGGTGTTCCGATAGGCACGTCTGCACAATACAACTATCTAGCCCTTGGGTCAAGATCAATCTGCAGCCCTACCTATTGGGTCTTCGATACCTGCGCTCAGAGCGGCCAAAGAGGCACCGGGACTGGTGATCTCCGAGGCGACGAGGTCTTCACCGTGCGTCGGTCCACTCACCCCGGGCCGAAGATAGGCGCACCCTACGCTTAACGGGGCGGAGACAGCCGCGCCCGACTCGCGCCGCCTCTGCCATGGTCGTAACGGCTCAGAAAGGGAGAATGAGCTGCCTACGGTTAGGTCAACCCAGCGCCGTGGAAATCCAGGCTAGCGAGGCTGGTACGGGATGAGATGACGTGAAGGGACCTCCACCAAGGCCCACGCGCGCCCAGCTCCTCGCTTCGGCCGGCGGAAGCGTGCCCGACGTCATCGCGAAGGACCTGAAGGTATTGTTCTGCGGGATCAATCCGGGGCTGTACTCTGCGGCGGTCGGGCATCACTTCGCCCGGCCCGGCAACCGGTTCTGGCCCGTTCTGGACGCGGCCGGATTCACGGACCGCCTGATGCGTCCATGGGAGGAGCACGAGCTGATCGAGAAAGGCTACGGCATCACGAACGTCGTCAAGCGGGCGACCGCGTCGGCGGACGAGCTCTCCCAGGACGAACTGCGGCAGGGGGGACGTCGGCTCGAGGCGAGGGTGCGGCGCTACCGTCCCCGGTGCGTGGCCTTCCTCGGCGTCGGAGCGTATCGTGCGGTGTTCCGGCGACCCCGCGCCGTGCCGGGACGTCA
>VBOY01000188.1:2720-3351 GCA_005893295.1 Candidatus Eiseniibacteriota bacterium
AACCCGAGCGGCCTGAACGCGCATTACCAGCTCGCGGATCTGGTCCGCCTGTTCCGGGACCTCCGATGTTCGCCGGACATCCACGCGCCGGTCCCGCACTCCCAAGAAACTCCCTGAAGTATCCGGAATCGACGGGGAATGACTGAAGGCGGGATCGGCTTCAAGGGGCGCGATACGCCGGCGTTCCCGCGTGGGTCGCCTCGAATACCGACTTCCGGGCCACGCCTCCGTCGAGATGACAGCGGCCGTCAACGGGTCACCTCGGACGTTGTGCCCGGGAGTCGGCAGCCGCTGCGATCGCCGAGGCGGCCGCTTCGCGGGCCCTCTCGTCATGCGGGATGCGGATCTCGACGCCGGGCGCCAGGAAGAGCAAGACTGTGTCGCGCACGGTCCTTCCCGTGGCAAGCTCCAGCGCTCTCGCGTAGAGCGCGAGCTGGGCGCGGTAGTCCTCGGCGCGCTCCCTCGCGCCAGCCTCGTCGGCGACAGCGTCGGTCTTGAAATCGACAACGACGAGGGAAGCGTCGTCTTCCTCGTAGACGAGATCGATCTGCCCCTCCACCGTGACGCCGTTCGCGACGAAGGCGACCGGCGTCTCCCGTAGGACGCGGCGATCCTTCGCGCGCCGGATGGC
>VBOY01000188.1:3438-4118 GCA_005893295.1 Candidatus Eiseniibacteriota bacterium
ACGGCGATCCCGAAGGCGCGCGCACGCTGCGCTGCGGCCTCCCGGGCTTCGGCGCCGCGGGCTCCGGCCCGCGATGCACGCGGCAGATCGCTCAGATCGACCGCCCGAGCGGACGCGACGGCAGTGAGGCTTTCCTCCGCGTCCGTGTCCTCCTCCTCGGGCCGCGAGGCCGCCAGGATCGCCGGGGCCGCGGCGGAGATCCTCAGCCGCTCCGCTCTCTCCGCCTTCCAGGCGGCGAGGCTCTCCGCCGCCGGCGTCGAGCCTGCAAGCGCCGCTTCCACCTCTGGCGCTCTTGCCGTCATCCCACCCGCTCCCGTTTCGCCTCCGCCGGCCACGACCTCTCCCGCGGCCTCGAGGCCGCGCGGGACGGTTGGCGGAGATGCGGGGGTCGGGGCGTCCCCTACCGCCTCTGCCTGCGCGCCGGACCGCGCCTCCCCCACATCCGCGATGACCTCCATGGCGACGCGCGCGGTGTTCGGCAAGGTGACGACCTCTCCGTCCCTCCCGGCACTCCCGCCTTGCCTCAAGGCACGATCCAGGCTCTCCCCCCCAACAACGGACGTGCCCCGAAGGGGCGCCAGGTCTTCCGGAAGCGCACCCCCCTCTAGTAGATCCACGAAGAAAGAGTCCCTCGGTTTCGACCTGCCAAACACGACGGGCACGATGAGGCGGTCCCTCGC
>VBOY01000188.1:4190-4991 GCA_005893295.1 Candidatus Eiseniibacteriota bacterium
GCGCTCTCCGTTGCGATCCACGACGAAGCTCTCCCTGGGAGCGATCTGCCGGCCGAGGTCGGCGAGGACCACGATGGGAAACTCCAGCCCCTTGGCCGCGTGGATCGTCATGATCCGCACCGCGCGCTCCTCCGACTCGAGCAGCGGCGCGTCCGGCTCCTCGATCTCCTCGAGCCGCGCCTGTCCGAGCCAGCGAACGAAGGTCCGGAACGTGCCCCCGCCGGCCTCGTGTCGACGCGCGAGGTCGGCGACCTTGAGGAGGTTGAGAGACAAGCGCTTGCCGTCGCGCCGAAGGGAACCGAGCGCGAGCGCCGAGGATTCGGCGACGATCCGGCGGACCGACGCTCCGACGGGCTCGTCGTTGCGTGCCTCGTGCCACACGCCCAGGCGCCCGAGAGCTCGGCCCGCGTCGTCGCCGTCCGGTCCCGGGCGAAGGGGATCGAGCCGGCCCCGGACCAGGCATGCTTCGAGGATCGCGTCATCGCCCAGACCGAAGAAGGGGGACCGGAGCGCGGCGACGACCGCGATCTCGTCGTGAGGGCTTTCGATCGCCCGGAGCAGAGAGCCCATCCACGCGATCTCGGGCCGCACGAAGTAACCCCGTCCGCTCGAGGTCACGCAGTCGATCCCTTCCTCCAGCAGGGCGTCCTCGTACAGCGAGACATCGCTGAGCGCCCGCAGGAGAATGGCGATGTCGCCGTATCGGGCGGGGCGCTCCCCCAAATCGTTCGCGAGACCTACCCACCACGCCCCGGACTCGACGCTCCGGCGAATGGCCCGCGCGATGATCGCGGCCTCGAG
>VBOY01000034.1 GCA_005893295.1 Candidatus Eiseniibacteriota bacterium
ACGAGCGCCCCGCCGATTATCTGGCGGGTTTCCCGTGGCACCCGCACCGGGGGATCGAGACCATCACCTACGTCCTATCAGGCGGGGTTTCCCACGGTGACAGTCTCGGAAACCAGGGCACCTTGGGCGCAGGCGACGTCCAATGGATGACCGCCGGGCGCGGCATTCTCCACCAGGAGATGCCCAAGGGGGACAACCAGGGACGGATGCATGGCTTCCAGCTCTGGGCGAATCTTCCCTCCTCGCTCAAGATGACGGCGCCGCGCTATCAGGACGTCTTGGCCAAGGACATTCCCGAGATCGTGGACGACGACGGCACGCGGGTGCGAGTGGTGTGCGGGAGCTTCGGGGGCAAGGCCGGTCCCGTCGACGGGATCGCGGCGGATCCCTCCTACCTCGACGTCTGGGTGCCTCCGGGACGGCGCAAGAGCATCGCCGTGGATACGCGCCGGCATGCGTTCGCCTACGTGTTCGAAGGAAGCGGCACGTTCCGCGACGCCTCGGAGCCATTCGGCGTGCTGACCGACCAACCGGGGCCGGTCGAGCACGTGGTGCGCGAGCAGACCGGCAACCGATCGCTGGTGCTGTTCGACAGCGGTGACGAGGTCACGGTCCAGGCCGGCGACGCCGGAATCCGATTCCTGCTCGTTTCGGGCCAGCCGATCGAGGAGCCCGTCGCCTGGTACGGGCCGATCGTGATGAACACGCAAGAGGAGCTGCGCCAGGCGCTGGCGGACCTCAAGAACGGGACGTTCATCGGGCGCGCTCGATAGCAAGAGAAGACCGTCTCGTGGCGCGCTCGCGGCGGTCTTCGGCTACCTCACGCTCGAGGGCGTTCTCGCTCGCCACCCTCGCAGGCCGGGGTACGAGGCCGCGGCCCTATCTGGCGCTGTTCGTTCGAGCCTGGTCGAGGCCGTGAGACGGCGCGCGCCGCTCGAGCGAGGAGCTGCGACTAGAACTGAGCCCTCTCGGTGGAGCCGTCGAGCGCCAGGGTGGAGCTCTGCCCGCCCGAAATGATCTGCATCACCTGGTCGAAGTATCCGGTCCCCACCTCGCGTTGGTGGCGGACGGCGGTGTAGCCGTCGGCCTCGGCGGCGAACTCCCCGGCCTGGAGCTCCGCGTACGCGGTCATGCCACGCTGGCTGTAGCCGCGCGCGAGATCGAACATCGCGTGGTTGAGGCTATGGAAGCCCGCCAGGGTCACGAACTGGAACTTGTATCCCATGGCACCGAGCTCGTGCTGGAACGTCGAGATCGCGGCGGCGTCCAGCTTGGCTTTCCAGTTGAACGATGGGGAGCAGTTGTACGCCAGCATCTTGCCCGGGAAGTCGGCGTGCACGGCTTCGGCGAACGCGGCGGCGTCGTGAAGATCCGGCGTCGAGGTCTCGCACCACAGGAGATCGGCATAGGGCGCATAGGCCAGTGCGCGGTCGATGGCGGCCGCGAGCCCGCCGCGATACTGGTAGAAGCCCTCTGCGGTGCGTTCGCCGCTCACGAACTTGCGATCGCGCGGATCGACGTCGCTGGTGAGCAGCTTGGCGCTGTCGGCATCGGTGCGGGCGACGATCAGCGTCGGCACTTCGAGCACGTCGGCGGCGAGTCGCGCGGCCACCAGGGTGCGAATGAACTGGCTGGTCGGAACCAGCACCTTGCCACCCAGGTGGCCGCACTTCTTCTCCGACGAGAGCTGGTCTTCGAAGTGCACTCCTGCGGCTCCGGCTTCGATCATCCCCTTCATGAGCTCGAACGCATTGAGAGGTCCGCCGAATCCTGCCTCGGCGTCGGCCACGATCGGGGCGAGCCATTGGGTTCGCCGCGTCTTGCCGGTGCCGTTTCCGTTCCCGGTTCCATGTCCGTTGACATTCGCCTTGGCCGCCGCCTTCTCCTGGGCCTCGGCGTGCTGGATCTGGTCCGCGCGCAGCAGCGCTTGGTTGATGCGCCGCACCGCCTGCGGGACGCTGTTGGCTGGATAGAGGCTCTGGTCGGGATAGGTTTGTCCGGCGAGGTTGGCGTCGGCAGCCACCTGCCAACCGCTGAGGTAGATCGCTTCCAATCCAGCCCGCACTTGCTGCACCGCTTGTCCGCCGGTGAGCGCGCCGAGCGCAGCCACGTAGTCGCGGGTGGTCAGCAGCTCCCACAGGCGCCGCGCGCCGAGCCGGGCCAGCGTGTGCTCCACCTTCACGGTGCCCTGGACGCGGGCCACGTCGGCGGCGGTATACGGCCGGTAGACTCCCAGCCAGCGGCCGTCCGGCCCGTAGGACTCCCACGGAGTCCTGGTGTTCGCCCGCCTGAGGGCGGGTCGGGCCATGGGGCGAGCGTCGCGGTTGGTCAGCATGACTACCTCCGAATGCCGTTGGGGTGCGGGATGTTCAGCGGTCGTGGATCATGGAGGGCGCACAGCACGTCGTACGCGGGAAGCGTCAGGAATTCTTCGAGCGTGGAGCTGGTGCTCACGCGGAGGAACAGCTCGATCGCCTGCGGAAAGCATCCGGAAGCGAAGCGCTCGCCGCCGACTTCGCGCGCCACCCGATCCATCTCCTGCTCGAGCACGCCGTCGATCATCGCCGGCGTCACGGCTCGGGGCGGTCGCCGCGTCCTCCAACAGGTGATAGAGCGGCACGCAACCGGTGCCCCGCAACCAGGCCTCGAGGTATTGCACGCCGACGCGAAGATTGAGGCGCAGCCCCTCTTCGGTGCGGGTCCCCACCGGCACGCGGTACAAGTCGTGTGCGGTGACCGTGACGTCTTCGCGCGCACGCGAGAGTTGGTGCGGTCCCGCCATGCGGGCCTCGAACACTTCGCGCGCCACCGCCACCAGGCCCGGGTGAGCGACCCATGTGCCGTCGTGCCCATCGGTCACCTCGCGCAGCTTGTCGGCCCGCACCCGCGCCAGCGCCGCCTCACTCGCCCGCGGATCGCTCTTGATCGGGATCTGGGCCGCCATTCCGCCGATGGCGTGAGCGCCGCGGCGATGGCAGGTGCGCACGGCCAACTGGGTGTAGGCGCGCATGCATGACTGCTCCATCGTCACCTGGGAGCGGTCGGGCAGCACGGCGTTGGGATCGTGGCGACGCGCCTTGATGGTGGAGAAGATGTAGTCCCAGCGCCCGCAGTTGAGGCCCGCCGAATGCTCGCGCAGCGGCAGGGTTTCGATCAGGCAGGTCGCGCGAATGCTGCCGCGCGCGATACCGAGCGCGTCCTGAGCGCTCGTGAACACCTGGTTCCAGAGGCGAGCCTCGAGATGGTTCTCGAGCTTGGGCAGGTAGAAGTAGGGAGCGCTGCCGTGACGCAGCAGCTCGGCCGCGTTGTGGAAGAAGTAGAGACCGAAGTCGAGCAACGCGCCCGGGATCGGCCGGCCATCGACGAGGATGTGTTTCTCCGGCAGGTGCAGCCCGCGCGGCCGGACCATCAGGGTGGCGGTGCGTTCGTTCAGCCGATACGCCTTGCCGGTTTCGGGATCGTCGTGGGCGAGCGTGCGCCGCACCGCGGCCATGAGACTCCGCTGGCCATCGACGAGGTTGTTCCAGGTCGGCGCGGTCGAATCCTCGAAATCGGCCATGAAGACGTCGGCGCCCGAGTTGAGCGCGTTGATGATCATCTTGCGTTCCGCCGGACCGGTGATCTCCACGACGCGCTTGGTGAGATCCGCTGGCGTCTCCGCGATCTTCCACGTAGACGCTCGCATATCCGCAGTGTCGGGAAGGAAGTCGAGCGGGATGCCCTCGGCACGGCGCGCGCGCTGCTCATCGCGCCGTTCGAGCGCGCGCTCCACGTCGGGGCCAAAGCGGCGCGCCAGGTCGACCACGAACGCCAGGGCGCCCTGAGTCAGGACGTCGCCGTGTCCAGCGGGGGGCGAGGGTTCCGGTGCGACTTCGCTCGAAACCAATTTCACATTGCCGTCCATATGAAAAATCCTAGACCAAGGACTTGCCGGTGGTCAATAAGTCAATCCCCTACAATCTGTTATGATGATATTCGTTAATGGGCCGTGTTAGTTAAGTCGTCAATCATGTAAACTGACAGCATGGCAACGCTCAAGGTCCCAGGGCGTAAGGTGCGCACGCTGCGAAGGCATGCAGGTCTGTCCCAGGCGGATCTGGCTCAGAGGCTAGGCATCTCGGCCTCCTACCTGAACCTGATCGAGCACGAGCGCCGCACGTTGACCGCGGGGCTGCTGGTGAAGCTGGCCCAGGTGCTGGACCTCGATCTGCGCTCCATCGCGTCGAGCCTCGACGCCCGGGTGCTCCAGGACTTGGAGGAAGTGTTTGCAGATCCGCTGTTCGAGGGAAGTGCGCCGGCGGATGCCGAAATTCGCGACCTGGCGATCTCGAGCCCGGAGGTGGCGCGAGCCATTGCGCGCCTGCACCAGGCCTATGCCGCGGCCCAAGCATCCGCGCGGACGCTGGCCACCCAGGTGCTGGATCGTCAGGACGTTCCCGGGATGCCGACGGCCGAGCTTTCGCCGGACCAGGTCACCGACTTCCTCCAGAGCCATCGCAACCATTTCCCCGAGCTGGAGGCCCAAGCCGAGCGCCTATGGAAAGACGGGCGTCTCGAGGGCGGGGACCTGTTCGCCGCCCTCTCCGACTATCTGGGGAGTCGGCTCGGCGTCGGCGTCACGGTGCTCAAGGTGGGCGAGATGCGAGGCGCGGTGCGCCGCTACGATCCCGCCAGCCGTTCCCTGCAGCTCAGTGAAGCATTGCGCCGCGGCTCGCGGAACTTTCAGCTCGCCTACCAGATCGGCCTGCTCGAGAACTCCGAGCTGCTCGATCGGCTGACGCGCGACCCTGCCCTGGCGTCGGACGAAGCCCGCGCCCTCGGCCGCGTCACCCTCGCGAGCTATTTCGCCGGCGCGGTGCTGATGCCCTACACCGAGTTCCTGCGCGCGGCAGAGGACGAGCGCCACGACCTCGACGTGCTCCAGCATCGCTTCCGAGCCAACTTCGAGCAGGTGTGCCACCGCCTGTGCACGCTGCAGCGCAAAGGGGCCGAAGGAGTGCCGTTCTTCATGGTGCGCATCGACTTGGCCGGCAACATTTCCAAGAAGTTCAGCGCCAACGGCGTGCGCTTCCCACGCTACGGAGGGATCTGCCCGCTGCGGAACGTTCACGCGGCGTTCCTGCAGCCCAACGCGCTGCGGGTCCAGGTCTCGCGCCAGCCCGACGGGCTCACGTTCTTCTCGGTCGCACGGACGATTCGCCGCCATCGGGGCGGCTACCACACGCCCGAGATCCTCTACGCCATCGAGCTGGGGTGCGAGATCGAATCGGCGCGGCGCCTGGTCTACGCGGACGGGATGGACTTCGCGAACCTGGCCGGCGTCGTCCCGGTGGGCACGACCTGCCGGCTGTGCGAGCGGCTCGACTGCGGCGCGCGGGCGTTTCCCTCGGTGCAGAAGCCGCTCACGGTGGATGAGAACGTCCGCGGCGTTTCGTTCTTCGCTCCCGCCGAGAACTCCGAGCCGAACGGGCGTCCGCAGCGAGGCTAGCGCTCGGCGCTCGTCGGCACCCTCGAAGAACCCGATCGAAGATCAAGCGGCCACCGACCAACGAATCGGTCGGCCCCCGCGTTCACGCCGCCTTGGCTTCCTCCTCGTCGTCTTCGTCGCGAACGTCCGACACCGCCTCACGCACCCGGGCCGTCATCTCCCGCTCATCCCTGAGGCCGTCGATCGTGGCCTCCGCCTGCTTCAAGAGGAACTGCAACGAACCGGCCTTCTCGAGCGCCTGGTCGACGATGGCTTTCTGACCCTGGAGCGCCTCGAGACTGGATTGGACGTCCGCCAAAACCGCCTCGGTGCGGGACAGGCGCTCTTCGGCCTTCGTCATCTGACGCTTGCGCTCGTCGAGCTTGCTGGAGGTGTCCTTGACCTCCTTGAGCCGGGTGATGACGTCGGCCAGGAGCTTGCGCCCTTGCTCGATCTCTTGCTGGGCGGCGGCGATCTCGCGGACGTCGGTGGCCGTGCGATCGGCGGTGGCGAACATCCGGTCGAGGTCGGCCTGCAACGACTCGATCGTGGTCTGACGGGCGGCGATCTGGCTCAGCGAGGACGCGATTCCCTGCTCCACCGGGTCCCAGGAAGTCAGGCGATCCTCGAACTCGTTCAGTCGCTTCTCGACCGACTGGAGACTGGCGCCGCGTGCCTCGAGCTGCGTGGCCAGCTCTTGGACCATCGTCGCTCGCTCGTCGGCGGTGCCGAGGGCAGCGCTCAGTCGCTTCGTCAGCTCCTCGAGCTTCTGCACCGACGCGGAGCCTTCCTTGCGCAGGGTGGACGCCCGTTGCAGAGCCTTGGTCGCCTCCTCGAGCGCGTTCTGCCGCTGTTCCAGCTCCGGCTTCAACGCGCGCGTCTTTTCCGCCAAGCCCTCGACGGATTCGCAGCGCGCGGCGATTCCCGCGACCGCGTGACTGACCTCCTCGGTCCGGCGCTCGGCCTCGCTCACCGTGGACGACACGGCGGTGATGGTCGCGCTCAGGCGCTCGGCTTCCTCCGAACGCGAGGCGAGCGTGACGAAACGCTGCTCGGCGGCCTCCATGCGGGTGTGTAGCTGCCGATCGCGCTCGTCGAGCCGCGATGCCAACGCCGCGAGGTCGGCCATGCGGCGTTGCAGATCGTCGACGAATTCCCGTCGGGATTCGATCGCCGAGGTGGTCTCGCCGAGGCGTTGCGCCTGCCGTTGCACGGACTCGATCGTGGGTGCCATGCGCTGCAGCTCGCCCATCTGCTCTCGCAGCTGCTGGACGGACTGCTCGGCGGCGGTGAACCAGGTCTTGGTCTCCGACTGGCTCTCGCGGGCCCGAGCGATCTCGGCGTGGCCGAGCTCGACCTGCTCGAGCGCGTCCTTGACCATGGCATCGGCTCCGGCAATCCGTTCGAGGTCGCGCAGAGCCGCCTCGAGGGACGGACGCGACGCTTCGACCTGTGAAAGCCGCGCCCCGAGGTCATGGGCCAGACGCCCCGTCTGGTCGAGATCACGGCGAATGGTCCGGAACGCCGACATCTCCTGATCGACGTGCCCGACCTCGTCCGAGACCGCTCGCAGGTGATTGCCGAGGCTCCTGGCCTTGGACTGGATCTCCCCCACCGCCAGGCTCGGCTCGTTGAGCGCCTTGAAGCGGCTCTCGCAGTCGTTCAGGGCCCCGCGCAGATCCGTCACGCGCTGGGTCACCGACTCGAGGCCTCGGCTCTCGAAATCGAACCTCTCCACCGTCTTTCTCATCTCGTCCGTCAGCGCGGACAGATCCTGTCGGGTCGCCCGGGTCTGCTCGTCGGCCTCGCGCTGCAGCTGCGAGATCTCGCTCGAGCGCTCGAGGACCGCCTCGTGGAGCGACTGCAGCGCCGCCACTTGGTCTTGCAGCGCGCCCAGACCCTTCTCGTTGTCCTGTTGCTGGCGCAACCCCGAGTCGAGCTGGCGCATCGCCCGCTCGAGCTGGTCGGCCTGAGCCAACGCCCGCTCGACTGCGTCGCGCTGCGCTTCGAGGGCGGCGGTCTTGCGAACCACCGAGTCCCCCAGGGCCTTCAGCGTGCCGATCTCCCGCCGCACGCCGTCGACCGTCTGCTGCACGCCGTCCATGCCGCGCACCGCCTGCTCCACGCCCGCGACGCGCCGCTCCTTGTCTTGCAGGGCTCGGCCCAGATCGTCACGGCGCCGGTCGAGCGCTTCCATCTTGGATACCGCCAGCTTGTGGGCGTCCACCAGGCGATCCTGCTGCTCGCGCAAGCGGGCGAGCTGATCGCCGGTTCCATCGACCTGCGTGCGCAGCCCTTCGGCCTCGGACCTCAGTTGCTGGAAGGGCTTGTCCACCTCCAAGAAGGACCCGAGCCGCTCCTTCAAATCCAAGGCCAGGTCGACCTTGTGGCCGACTTCTTCGAACCCCGAGCGAATCTGTCGCACGTCCTCGAGCGCGGTCGCGATCTCCGCTTGAGCTTGACGTTGATGTTCCAACAGGCCGCCGGCGCGCTCTTCGACCGCGTCGAGCTGGGTGACGATCGGGGCCATGCCCGCCAGCCGCTGCTCCAAGGTGCCGAGACGCGACGTGACGGCGTCCATTTCTTCGACCGCCGTCGTGACCGGCTCGCCGATCTGCTCCAGCCGATCCGCCGCGGCGCTCACGCGCTCGATCAGGTTCTCGCAGCGACTGCGCTCGTTCTGCAGCTCGCTCAGGACGGTGCGGGTCTCGTCGGCGGTTTCCCGATCTTTGGAGCCGCTCCCGAGCAGGCTCTTGAGCAGGGGGGTCATGGACACGCTCCTTGGAACGCGGCCGCCGGCGCTCTTCGGAACGCCGGATCGAGCCGCGTGAGGGGGTGATCGCTCCTGGTTCGCATGGGGCCAGCAACGGCCCAGAGTTGGCAACCGGGCGGCCGTTGCAAGAGGCGGACCTCTCCATCGAGGCCTGGGCGTCCGGCCGAAGTTGTCGGCACTTGGGGCCGCGCCGGGCTCCGGGGGCGGGCCCGGTGCCGGCCAATTCCGTGCCGCGCCGCGGCACAACGGCGGCCGAGCCGGCGCCCTCCTTCAGGGCAGCCGATCCTCGAGGATCGTCGCCAACGTGCTCGGGTCGAGATTGCCGCCGGAGACCACGCACACCAGCGGGCCGGCAGGGAACGTCACCGTCGACCCCCGCGGGCCGAGTCCGGGCCGACCCGCGAGAGCCGCGGCCAGCGAGGTCGCTCCCGCACCCTCGGCGACGATGTGGGCCCGTGCGACGAGCTGCCGGATCGCCGCCGCCGTTTCCTCGAGCGTGACCACGCACGAGCCGGAAAGCAACGCGCTCGCGAGCGGCCACATCTCCTCGAGCACCGAGCGGCCCCCGATGCCGTCCACGAAGCTCGCCCGATACTCGATCGCGCGGGCCGCTCCGGCGGCCAGTGATGCCGCGAGCGGGGCAGCGGTCTCGATCTCGCACGCAAAGAGGCGGGCGCGCGATCCAGAGGCTCGCAGGGCGGCCGCGATGCCGCACGACAGGCCCCCTCCCCCGTAAGGCACGAACACGGCTGCGGCTTGGGGCAAATCCTCGAGGATCTCGAGTCCGATGGTCGCGTTCCCGGCGATCACCGCCGGGTCGCTCACCGGGTGGACGAAATGCCCATCCAGCCCCTCGTACTGGCGTTCCACGAGCACGCGCCACCAACGCTCGAACGGGACCGGGATCAGCCGTGCGCCAAGACGCTCGATCGCGTCGCGCTTCGCCTGCGGCGCTCCGTCGGGGATCACGACGGCACACGGCACTCCGGCCTCGCGCGCCCACCACGCCACCCCTTGGGCCATGTTGCCGGCGCTGGCCGTGTAGACCCCGCGCGCCAACGCCGCGCGCGGAAGCCGGCCGAGGGCACTGGCGGCCGCGCGGATCTTGAAGGACCCGACCGGCTGGAGGTTTTCGGGTTTGAGCCACAGCTCGACTTCGCCGGCCCGGGGCGCGAGGCGCAGCAACGGCGTGCGCGATGCAACGCCGGCGATGCGTTTGCGAGCAGCCTGGATCTCCTCCAGCGCCGGCGGCGTGAGCGGCGGGATCGGCGTCACGGCTCGCCGCCCTTGCGAGCGTCGAAGGCTCCGAGCAATCGTTCGGGATCCACGTTTCCACCTGAGACGATGCTCACGACCACGCTCCCCTCCCGCGGCCGGGCCTTGCGTGCCAGCAGCGCCGCGGTGGCCGCCGCCCCGGCGCCCTCGACCACCAGCTTGGCACGGACCAGCAGGGCGCGCATCGCTTCGCGAATCTCTTCTTCGGATACCAGGACGATCTCGTCCACCGCCTGCCTCGCCACCTCGAGCGGCAGGGCGCCGACGAACGGTGGGGTGAGACCGTCGGCGAGCGTGCTCGGGCGAGTGACCGGGACGGGCTGGCCCGCGGCGAGCGCCGGCGTCATCCCCGGACCGGCCTCCAGCTCGACACCGATCACCCGACAGCCAGGCTTCGAGGCCTTGACCGCGGACGCCACGCCCGCCATCAAGCCGCCGCCGCCGATCGGGACCACGACGCAGTCGAGCTCGTGCACCTGCTCGAGGATCTCGAGACCGGTCGTGCCGGCACCGGCGAGACCCACCGGGTCGTCGAAGGGATGGACGAACGTCGCGCCGGTCCGGGCTTCTTCCACCCGCAGCCGATCGAACAGCGTGGCGCGATCGTCGTGCGACACGATCGTGGCTCCATAGCCGCGCACCGCATCCCTCTTGGAGCGTGGGGCATCGGCGGGCATGACCACGGTGCACGGCGCGCCGACCACGCGCGCCGCCCAGGCCACCGCCTGCGCGTGATTGCCAGCCGAGACGGTGATGAGCCCGCGCGCGCGCCGCGGCTCCGCGAGCGAGAGCACCACGTTGAGCGCCCCGCGCGGCTTGAACGAGCCAGTTTTCTGGAGGCTCTCGCACTTGAGCGCGAGATGGACACCGGCGCGCTCGCCGAGGCCACCGGAGGACAACACCGGCGTGCGGTGGACGTGAGGCGCGATGCGCGCCGCCGCTTCGCGAATCGCCTCGATCGGAATCATCGAGGCGCGGCGGACGGCGGCGCACGGCGGCCCAGCGCGAGGCCGATGCGCCGATCGCAAGCTCTCACCGGACGATGGCCAGGGTCGCGCTCACGATCGCGTCGCCCGGACGTGCTGCGGCCAGAGCCTGGTTCGCGTCGCCGGCTGCAACGTGACCAAAGGTGACGCCCGTCGGGTTTCTTGGTGACGCGTACCGATGGGATCAAGCGGAGCAGGCCCAGTGTCGAAAACCCTTTCCATGAGGCGCCGTCTTTCGATTTCGGCCCGACGGGCATGG
>VBOY01000067.1:0-8178 GCA_005893295.1 Candidatus Eiseniibacteriota bacterium
CGTCGACCTTCGACTGTCGCGTCTGCGCTTGATGCCGATGACGTTCCAGGCATACGACGGGCACCAGGTCGACGGTCTCCTGGGGTACGATTTCTTCGAACATTTCGTGGTCGCGATCGATTACTCGGCGCGCTCGCTGTCGCTCCGCGCGCCTGGGGATCGCGATGGCGGCGTCAAAGGACGGCGCCTTCCGCTGATCCTGCTGGAGGATGACAGCGGAGGGAAAGTCCCGCTCGTCATCGCTCGTATCACCCAGTCCGGTCGCCCCCCCACGTTGGGCAAGTTTATTCTCGATACGGGCGCGCGCATGGCATTGGTCCTCAACACACCCTACGTGGCGTCGCACGGGATCCTGGAAGCGGTGCCGCGAACCATCACCATGATCGTCGGAGGCGGTGGGATGGTGCGCGACCTCAGGCTGCCGATCGGGCGCGTCGACCGGCTCGAGATCGGGATCCCCAGCCCTCTCGTCGGTTTCGCGCAAGACACGACGGGGATTCTGTCCGCCACGGAGTTCGACGGCGTCGTCGGTGGCGAGCTGCTGCGTCGTTTCCGCGTCGTCTTCGACTACTCCGCCGAGGCGGTGTTCCTCGAGCCCACCCCCGTGCTCGCTCAGCCGTTCGAACACGACATGAGCGGTTTGTTCGTGGTCGAGGACGACGCCGCGGGCCCGCGAATTCGGGACGTGCTGGAAGGTTCTCCGGCGAGCGAAGCCGGCCTCAAGGTCGGGGACGTCATCGTCTCGATCGATCGCACGCCGGCACAGGGCATGACCCTGGATTGCCTGCGTCGCCGGTTCCTGAACGAGGGAAGAGTCGTCGCGGTCACGGTGCAGCGAGGAGCCGCGACGATCCAAGCGAAGATTCGCCTGCGAAGGTTGATCTAGAGGCGCGCCGCTTCTTCGCCCACCGCCAGTGACTCCATGGCCGGCGACGACATGCCAAGAATTCTCCGTCAGAGGCCGTAGAAGGGAGCGGTCACGATCCCGTAGTATCGGCGCGGCTCAGAGGGTGGTAGGTGTTAGGGAAAGCACAGCTCAAGGGAGGATCCGAACAATGTCTGCAGTCGATCTCAAGACGCTCGACCGAAACCAAGGGACGATCCCGGCCGAGGCGCTCGACGGTCTCCGCGCCGCGCTACGTGGCACCCTGTGCCTACCGGGCGAGCCGGGATACGATGTGGCCCGCACCCTCTGGAACGCGATGATCGATCGGCGGCCCGCCGCCATCGTATGCGCAACCGGGGCGGCCGACGTAATGCGCGCTGTCGGGTTCGCGCGCGAACACGGCTTGTTGCTCGCCGTGCGTGGCGGTGGGCATAACATCGCCGGCAATGCGGTGTGCGATGGCGGACTGATGATCGACCTCTCCCCGATGAAGTCGGTCCGCGTAGACCCTGCCGCCCGCACGGCACGCGTCGAGCCGGGCGTCAGGCTGGGCGAGTTCGATCGTGAAGCGCAGGCCTTCGGGCTCGCGACACCGCTCGGGATCAATTCCACTACCGGCGTCGCCGGGTTCACGCTCGGGGGAGGGTTCGGATGGATCAGCCGCAAGCACGGGCTCACCGTGGACAACCTGCTCTCCGTGGACCTGGTGACCGCTGACGGCAAGCTCGTGCACGCGAGCGACCAAGAGAACGCCGATTTGTTCTGGGCCGTGCGAGGCGGCGGCGGCAACTTCGGCGTGATTACCTCATTCGAATACCGGCTCCACCCAGTCGGCCCGGAGGTGCTGGCCGGCCTGATCGTTCATCCGTTCGCGCAGGCGAAGGAGCTGCTGGACGGCTACCGGCGCTTCGTCGCATCGGCGCCCGACGAGGTCACGGCCTGGGTCGTGATGCGCAAGGCCCCGCCTCTCCCCTTCCTGCCGGCCGAGGTCCACGGCAAGGAGATCCTGGTAATTGCGGTGTGCGCGATCGGGGACAAGCAGAAAGCCGAGAAGGCGATCGCGCCACTGCGCGCGCTGGGCAAGCCGATCGCCGACGTGATCGGGCCGGCCCCGTTCGTGGGCTGGCAGACCGCCTTTGATCCCCTGCTGGCCCCGGGGGCGCGCAACTACTGGAAGTCGCACGACTTCAAGAAGCTCGACGACGGATTCATCCAGGTGTTGCTCGACGCCATCGGCCGACTCCCTACGTCCGAGTGCGAGATCTTCATCGGACACCTCGGCGGTGCGGTCAACCGCGTGCCAGCCGACGCCACCGCGTACCCGCACCGGGACGTGGACTTCATCATGAACGTCCACACGCGCTGGAGCGACCCGGCGCAGGATCAGGCGTGTATCGCATGGGCGCGGCAACTCTTCGACGTCTCGGCCCCATTCGCTACCGGCGGCGTGTACGTGAACTTCATGCCCGAGGACGAGACCCAGCGGGTGCAAAAGGGCGCCTACGGTCCCAACTACGAGAGACTAGCGAAGCTAAAGAGGAAGTACGATCCGACGAACCTGTTCCGCATGAATCAGAACATCCACCCGGTGGCTTGACCATCGTGACGCCGGGAGCGGGCCACAACCCTGCTCCCGGCTCTTGCGGTCGACCCGTCCACGGCATCCTCTTCCCTTACCTCAATTCCGCCCTGCCAAACAGTTCAAGCATCGTGTCCTCGGGTGGAGGATGCAGGACGTTCTGGGCCTCGTCTCGAGCGTGCGGATGCTGCGTGCCTCGAATGCGCTCGGCGGCCTTCGCGAGATCGTAGCGAGTACGCCGTAGCTGGACGTCGGGTCCAAGCAAGACCCAGAAAGCGCCCGGGTCACCAAATGGCATACCGACGCTGCCTGCATTGACGACACGTGTTCTTCCGATCATGCGGTCGAACTGCATGTGAGTGTGCCCGCAGGGTGGCCGCCCCGAGACGGTCCCCCAGTAGGTCGTCGAGCCTGGCTCCGTGGCGCCCATCTGCGCCAGCACCGCACGCTCGCAGTTGCCGTAGATGAACTGCACCGGCAGGTCCAGGTCGAGCAAGCGCCGGAGCGTCTCGCGGGGCATCGGACCGGGAACCACATCGCCGCCGACCACGACCTGGTCGACGCCGGCTTGACGGATCTCTTCGAGGACAGCGTCCAGGGCGGGCAGGTTGCCGTGAATGTCGAAAAGCCCGGCGATGCGTATCATAGAGTTTCCCGGGGATTGACCATCGGATCCTGGGCGATCAGCGGCCCGACTCGAGAACATCCACGACAGTCTAACCCAGCGCCTCGCTCGCAAGGTGCGGCGGGTGGACTGGCGTGCCTAAAGAGGTAGCCGAGCCGCCGCCAGCGGCGCGGTCCGCCGCGAGTGCGGCCGTCGCGACTCGGCTGCACGATGTCCCGATCGAGGTTCCAACGGCGCCCGTGCGGGCCGGCCAATGCCCGACTCCCAGGAACCAAGTTCGCGAAGAGTCCACAGCTCGCGTTACTGGATGACCGTCTGCTGCATGGTTGCCGCCTGCCAGCGGCCATCGCGCCGGACGAAGACGCGCGTATACCAGACCTTCCCGGCGAACGGGAAGCCCCGAAGGGTACCGGTATTGTCCGCGATGGCCCGGAGAACGGCGACGTCTCCATAGACCCGCACCGTCACGCTGTCGTACTTCACGGTGGTGAGCCTCAGGTCACCGCTCGCGATATCGCGCATGTTGTCCGCCTTGGTGCGCAGCGCGCCGAGGCGCGTGATCTCGATGAATTCAGTGGCGACCATGCGCGACAGCGCGGTGGTATCCGCCCGCAGCAAAGCCTGCCCACGAGCCAGCTCGAGGGCGCGCACCGAGTCTTCCTCGGCTGCGGCATTCATCTTCTTGCCAGCAGCCAACGAAACGGCGGGGATGATGAGCAGCAGAATCAAGACGGCACTGGCCGTGCGACCGAAATGCCGGCGGCATGGAATCGTTCGTACCATCGCTCCCTCCTACCTGCTGTCCACAAGCATTTGCCTTGTCTTCGCCAACTCCGCTGCCTGAGCCTTGGTCAGCTTCGGGTAACTCAGCTCCAGCGAGCCCAAGGCATCGACCATCACGGCCGCGACGATGATTCGTGTGAACCATTTGTTGTCCGCCGGGACGACGTACCAGGGGGCTCTCTCGCTTGCCGTGGCACGGATCATTTCCTCGTACGCTTCCATGTATGACTTCCACAGTGCTCGCTCGGCAATATCGGCGGTCGAGAACTTCCATTGCTTCGCAGGGTCATCGAGGCGTTTGAGGAACCGCCGCTTCTGCTCGCCCCGCGACACGTGCAGGAAGAACTTCCGGATGATCGTTCCATTTCGGCTCAGGTGCCGCTCAAAGGCTCGAATGTCTTCGTAGCGCCGGTCCCAGATGTCGCCTTCGACCAGATGAGGTGGAATCTTTTCGGTGGCGAGGAACTCGGGATGGACGCGGACGACGAGCACTTCCTCGTAGTAAGAGCGATTGAAGATGCCGATCCGCCCCCGCTGAGGGAGCTCGCGCTGGCAGCGCCACAGGTAATCGTGATCCAGTTCTTCGGGCGAGGGAGTCTTGAAAGAAGCGACCTGGCAACCGGCAGGATTGATCCCGGACATCACGTGCTTGATCGCACTGTCCTTGCCTGCCGCATCCATCGCCTGGAAGAGCGCCAGCAGGGCCCAGCGATCCTGCGCGTAGAGCATGTCCTGGAGTCGGATGAGCGCATCGATACCGTTCCGGAGCGCGGCCTGTGCGCTCGGCTTGGCCTCTGCCGTCAGGCCGCCGGTGTCCCCCGGATCGACCCGTCGGAGACGGAATGAGCGACCATCGGTGACGCGGTACTTCTTGATCAGCCTTTGTGCGTTACCGAACAGG
This sequence comes from Candidatus Eiseniibacteriota bacterium, assembly GCA_005893295.1. Taxonomy (GTDB): domain Bacteria; phylum Eisenbacteria; class RBG-16-71-46; order RBG-16-71-46; family RBG-16-71-46; genus WS-8. The sequence continues at coordinate 4,775 of VBOY01000067.1, forward strand.
CGGTTCCGGCCCATGAACCACCTTTTCTACGACTGCTCATACGCTTGCTTCAGCGCCGAAATGTCGAGCTTGACCATCTTGAGCATCGCCTCGCCGAGGACGGTAGGCACGATTTGCCACGAAAGGCCGTTGTTCTTGAGCCAGCCGCGCTGCTGCGGTGGCCCGAGCGTCCCGACCAAGACCTGACCTTGGGGTCCTGGCCGGCGTCGCCGCTCGCCCGATTCGGCGACCTCAGAAGGAATAGAGGGCATCGAGGAGGACGGTCGGCTGGGATCGCGCCAGCCCCTGGTTCTTCTCAAAGACACGATGGTTCGAGCGATCGAGGCGAGCATCGGCCCGCACCAGAACGTGTGGCGTCAGGCGCAGCTCGGGCGTGATCGTGAATTCGTCGAGCGATTGGACGATTCCGGTGCGGGCGCCGTCTCGATCATCGAAGAATTCTCCCCGAGCGATGAGGGCGAAAGAGGGGTTGACGACGAGCCGTAGGTATCCCGCGGCCCCGCTCCAGACCGCGTCCGAACCAGGCGCGACCGCGTCCCTGTCCGTTCCCCAGCCGGCGTTCGCGCCGAGGGTCAGTCGGCTGCCCGACTTGAGGGTTGCCACCGCATCGAGCAGGGTCCGCGCGTCGGCGTCGTTGCCGGATCGTTCGGGCCCCCACATGCCGTTGAGGTACAGGGCGAACGCGTTGGCGGGGGTCAGCGCAAGCTGCGCCCCCACCGACTTCGAGCGGTTGTTGTCACGGGCAACGTCCCAGCCGTTCACCACCATTGCCATCAGGGCAGCGCGAGAGGAGAGCGTGTACGAGACGCGTGTACCGACGTGCGTGAACGGAATCGCGAAGCCAAAGAGGATCGAGCGCGTGGCGTTGTCATTCCAGCCGTCATAACCGTCGATCACTTCGTAGCCGAAAGGGGTGATGAACTTTCCGAAATCGAGCCGAAGGCCGGACCCCGCTGGCGCGATCCAGCTCACGAACGCTTGATGCAGGTCGATGTCATCGGCCTGCCCGGTTTCGTCACGAAACAGTCCCGCGGAGGCGGCTACCCGTGGGATCGAGCTGCCGAGCGTGAGATCGACGCGAAACCCGGAGTCTCGTGGCTTCACGGCGGGCTTTCGTGCGACGAGCTCGAAGACGTCGAGCTTGAACGTGTTGTCGTCGAAATCGAACACTCGGAACTGATTCGTGCCGGATACAGGACGATTGAAATTGTAGGAGAAGCTGGTCGAGAGAAATCCATCGAACGAGACTTCACCGAGCCAGGCGGGCAACCCGATCGCGAGCGGCGATCGTGAAGTTCCCGCACTGTCGGCTGGCGCGGTGCGTTCAGCCGCCGATGCGTTGTCTTCGGCGGCGCTCGGCCGGGGCGCGCTCGCGCACACGCCGGCCAGCGCGACCGCCGCGAGAAACGCGGCACGCTTCCGCCAGGGGAACATCGACTCAGGCCAACTCGACGTAAGCCTGCTCGCCGTGCAGCGCGGCATCGAGTCCCATCTGTTCATGTGCCTCCTCGACTCGCACTGGCGTCACTCGATCGATCAGCCACAGCATCCCGAGGGTGAAAGCGAACGCCCAGACCGACGAGCCCAGCACCGCGACGCACTGGCGAACGAAGAAGGTCGGGTTCCCCGCAATCAGGCCGTCTGCGCCGGCCGGGTTGTATGCCTTGGTCGCGAACACCCCGAGCAGCACGATCCCGAGGAATCCGCCCACGCCATGGACGCCCCACACATCGAGCGCGTCGTCCCACTTGAGGCTATTCTTGAGCGCCACGGCATAGAAGCACACGATACCCGAGGCGATGCCGATCAGGACCGCGCTCTGCGGCGAGACGTAGCCCGCCGCCGGCGTGATCGTGGCGAGGCCCGCCACCGAGCCGGTGAGCAGGCCGAGGAACTTCGGCTTCCGTGTGGTCGCCCATTCGACCAGCATCCACGCCACGCCGGCGAACGAAGCGGCGAGGTCCGTATTGATGAACGCCGCTGCCGTGGTCGCATCCACGCGGAACTCACTCCCCGCATTGAAGCCATACCACCCGAACCAGAGCAACCCGGTCCCCAGTGCCACCAGGGGAATGCTGTGCGGTCCGCTGTCCTGAACGCGCCGGCGTCCCACGTAGATCACCGAGGCGAGGGCCGCCAGGCCCGCCGTGTTGTGCACCACGATGCCGCCCGCGAAATCGAGCACGCCCCACTTCGCAAGCAGGCCATTGCCCCAGATCATGTGGACGAATGGGAAGTAGACCAGCAACAACCACAGGGTCAGAAAGACGAAATACGCCTTGAAGGTGACCCGGTTGGCGAAGGCGCCGGTGATCAGAGCGGGCGTGATAATCGCAAACATCATCTGATAGGCGACGTGGACGATCAGCGGGATGCTGTCGTTGGGCGAGGGCGCCATGAGGTGCACGCCGCGCAGGAAAGCCATGTCGAGATTTCCGATCACGCCGCCATCGCCGCCCGAGAAGCACAGCGAGTAGCCGCACACGTACCAAATGACCGTTGTCCAGCAGAGCGAGACAAAGCTCTGGATCATGATCGCCAGCACGTTCTTCCGGCCCACCAGGCCTCCGTAGAAGAACGCGAGGCCCGGCGTCATCAGCATCACCAGGCTGCTGCAGAGCAGCATGAAGCCCGTGTTGCCGGTGTCGAGATGAAGCATCGCGGCTCCCTCCCTATCAGTGAATCCGATCGCGCGGAACGTAAGAGGTCGCGACGCGCGATGAGCGAGCGGGTTGAGTGTCCCTCGCGGCGGCCACCGGTGCCGGCTGAAGGTGTAATACACTCACGCCATGAGTGCGAGCGGATTCGCAACCTCTCTCTCCTGCCGTGGGTGCGGGGCCTGCCAGGTGCAATCTAAGGTGGGCCGTCTGGTGGCGCGAGCGGCGTTGGTTGCGTGTGCCGTTGTCGCCTTCGAGTCTGTGAAGCCGCCGGACCTTCGTGCCGACGACGAATCCCTGCGCCGAATTCACGAGGCGCTCTACGACACGTGGTTCCCCGCCGATTCCCTCCCGCTGAGCGGCGAGCTGCGCGCTCGAGCGCGCGCGCTCCGCAGCGCTCTGTGGACGCGGTTCGCCAAAACGAACGACGTCAAACGATCCTTGGAGGAACTGCGTAGCATCCTCCGGTCGGCTCATTCGGATGCCTTCGAAACGCGTAGCTTGGCGCGGCGTGAGAGCACGCTCATCGCACTGTTAAGAAACGGTCGCAACGACGTCCGCCAGGGTGTGATGCAGACCCGCAACCTGTACTTGCTGAGCGTTTATGGCTCGCCATTGGGCCGAGCAATCGCCGGCATCGGCGCCGCGGCCGCCCCCGGCAATGACTGCCCTCCGGCCCGTGCTCCCTTGTTTCCGCGTACCTGGCTCGCCTACGACCGATTGGCGCAGCGGCTTACCGCGCGTGCA
>VBOY01000067.1:8232-15846 GCA_005893295.1 Candidatus Eiseniibacteriota bacterium
GTTGCCCGGAGCGATGAATACCCAGGCCATGCCGAGACTCCTCGAGAGCGGCGGCCGCCGGAGCTCGACCAGCGGGAGCATGTTATTCAACAACGGCGAGGCAGTCGGCGGTGGAAGCACCGTGAACATCGACCTGGTCTTTTCTCCCTTGCATGCCAGCGTGACGCACCAGATCGAGAGTTGGCGTCGGAGCGGCCACGTCGGCGCGCATCAGTACGAAGCGCCCGCTCTGGACGCGGCCGACGCGTGGGTCAAGGACCGACTGGGCACCCGCACGCCCGCGCGATCGGAAATCAACACGAACAATCAAGTGTTGTGGGACGGCGCGCTGCGGGACGGGCGGCACCCGCGCCTTTACGAGCTGAACACCTACCCTCCCGGCCGCTGGCCGACTCCCTGCTCCGCCAAACGCTCCGCGGTGTCGGGGCTTCTGCTGGAGGCGATGAGGTCGAAGGCTCGTCCGCTCGCCATGGTTCCCGATGCTCGGGTGTTGCGAGTCGTGATCGACCGAGATTCGGGCCAACCCATGGCGCGCGGGGTGGACTTCGTCGTTCGCCCGGGCTGGAATGCGCCCGGCGTCGTGACCGACCCGATGGGCTTGCGACTGCGCGCGGGCGACACGATTCGCGTGGAAGCGCGTCGCGTGATCCTGTGCGCAGGCACGCTCGGGTCGGCCGTCCTGCTCCTACGCTCGGGTCTCGCTGATCCCGACGTGGGTCGCGGCATCGTCGCGCACCCGGCGGTGCCGGTGATCGGCCGATTCGATCGAACCATCGACGCGTTCCGAGGCGCCCCGGCCACGGTTTTCGTGGACGACTTCGCCGTCTCGAATGGCTTCATGCTCGAGGCGATGTCCGCCGGGCCGGAATACGCGGCGGTGATGACGCCCGAGACCGGGCGCGGCGTGTTCGAGGTCGTGTCGCATTACCGGCAGCTGGCGGGTTTTGGTGCGATGTTGATCGACCGCTCCTCGCGCGAGAACCGAATCGTTCTGGGACCAAACGGCGATCCTCAGATTCGGTACGAGCTCACTCCCTCCGATCGGGCCCGGCTCGGAGTGGCGGTGGAATCGGCGGCCCGCATCATGTTCGAGGCCGGCGCGCGCGAAGTGATCCTCCCATCCTACGAGCGAGTCGGTGACGGATCCTGGGGCACCTGTGTGCTGAGCGACTCGAGCGCGGTACGCGGGCTCAGGCGGCGGCTGCGCTTCGTGCCGAACGCCACGATCGTGACGTCGGCTCACCTCCAGTCCAGCAACCCCATGGGAACTCGGCCCGACGGGAGCGTCGTCTCCACCGAACACAGGGTTTGGGGCATCGACGGCCTGTACGTCGCCGATGCCAGCGTCTTCCCGAGCTCGGTCGGGGCGAACCCGATGCAAAGCGTCTACGTGTTCGCGAAGCTCTTCGTCGACGAGCTGCTCGAAGCGCGCTGAGCCGACGATCGCCTAGCGTGCCTTGGGGTGGGAGCCACTCCGTCGCAGCTCGATGTCGCCATTCACGGTGGTGATGCGCACCAGCCCATGCCCATTTCCCGCGATGCCGTGCGCACGCACGTAGCGTCGGGGTGTCCCCTGATGGTCATCCCAAGGCGTCACCGCGTCACGATCGAGCGACCACGCGCTGACGATCTTGGCCGCGTCCTGAAAACCTTCGGTGTACGCCGTCTCCACCTCGACCCGGGCGTCGAGGCTGGGGGGCATCACGTGGATGTTTCCCGCCCCCGTTCCAGCGGACACCGATCCGGTGATGGGTCCGATCTCGATGTCGCCTCCTCCGGTGCTCGCGTCGATCATGCCGGTCCCGCGTCGGACGTGGATGTCACCACCTCCGGTCGTGATCTGGGCCCCCTGGGGAGCGTCTTCGAGATTCACGTCCCCGCCCGCTTTGCGGATGTGCAGAAAGCCGACCTGCCCGCCGCGCGGGACGTCGACCCGCCCGCCCTCTCCGTGCACTCGAACACCGCTCAGATCCTCGGTCGCCCCATCGGGCATCGAACCGCTCTCCCGATCGGAATCGATCACGGGGCCACTTCCCGACGAGCCTTTGAGTCCGCCACGCACGCGCGAGAACCGGACCACTCCGCCACCGGTCGAGACCGAACCGCCGAGGTCGGAATCGGAAACAACCACGTCGCCGCCGCCGGTGCTGAGCTCGGCTTCGCCGCTGGCCCGCTCGAGCACCATCTCGCCTCCTCCCGTGGATCCATGGAAGGATCCCTCGACCCCCGCGATGGTCACGGCTCCCCCGCTCGAGCGCAGCCGCACGTCGTAGCGTGAAGGCACGCGGATCACGAAGCGATGCGAAGTCGAGTACGAGCTGGATGAGTGGGCCTGGAACGAGTGGACCCGCACGCCATTGCCGGCTCGTGCGACCGTGACCCGTGTATCGGGCCAGTCACGGCCGCCGAGCTGGGACCGAACGGTCACGGTGCGCCGGTCCCAGGCGCGGATCTCGACGTCGCCGCCGGTCTCGAGCTCGAGCTCGAGTCGTCCACCGGGCATGGCCGAAACGCTGCGCTCGGGCTCGGAGTGGACAGCCTCCGCCTCGGACACGGTCTCCGCCTGGGCCGCAATCCAACACGGCTCGAGTCCCGCGAACGGGACCAGGAGGAAAGCGGCGACCGCAAGAGTCGCAATGCTCGCCCGAGTCGGAAGTCCACCGCGTGTTCGCGACCGGTCGAGCACCGCGAGCAGACGACCCTCGAGGCGGGAACGATGCGCCATGCATACCGCGGCGAGCGCCGCGCGCCGATGAGCGCGCGCCCCGCGCGCCACCTCGAGGAGACTCGATGCGTAATCCGGGGCGGGTGTGCCAGCCGCGAGAACGCAGTCGTCACACGCGTGCTCGCTTTCGGAGCGGAGCCGCGCAGCGCTCCACCACGCCAGCGGGTGAAACCAGTAGACTGCGCAGGCCAGCGTCGCAACGGCCTGGGAAACGTAATCGCAGCGCATGACATGCGCCATCTCGTGCAGCAGAGCCGCACGGCGTCGCTCGATGGGCCACGCCTCGGCCGCGGCGGGAAGGAGGATGACCGGCCGCAGCCAGCCCCAGGTCAACGGGGTCCCGATGGCCGCGCTGAGCCCGAGTCGCGCGCGGGCGGCGGAGCCCCGCCTCGGGGGCAAGACTCCGAACCGCAAGCGCCACGCGTTGCGGTCGACCGGCACCGCGTCACGATGGAGGCGCCAGAGTCCGACGTGGCCGAGCACGCCCCACAGCAGAACCGCCACGAGGCCCGCGAGCCACAGGGCGCCAAGCAGCGCGAACATGGTCCAGGCGCGCGCCGCGGGCGAGGGCTCGACGGTGCTGGATTCCTCCGAGCCCCAGGTCGCGCGTTCACGCGATGTGCTCTCGGTGGGCAGCGTGCGCGTTTGGCTCTCCCTCGCGGTGGCACCCCTCCCGATCGGCAGCACCGCCAGAAAAGGTGCGGTCGGGACCTCGACCGCCAACCGTGGAGCAATCGGCGCGAGCGCCGCCAGCGCCAGGGCGCAGGCCAGCGTCACCTGCCACGCGAAATGGCGCGCCGCGGCGGAGCGCCGCCGCAGCGCGAGCGCCAGCACCGGGCCCAGAGAGAGCAAGACCGTGGCCTTGAGGATCAACATCAGGCTGCCCGGGCCAGCCAGCACAGACAAGAACGCTCGGATCATGAACGACCTCGCTTGCGTCGCGCCTCCGCGATCAACTTCGCGAGACGCTTCAATTCTTCTTCCGAGGGCGGATGATCGGCGGCCCCGAGCATCGCGGCGACCGCAGATTCCATGGAGTTGCTGAAGAAGGTGCGCAGCAGGTGGCGCGCGGCCGAACGACGGATGTGATCCGGATTCGCGGTCGGGCGATAGGCGTGTCGCGGTCCCTCCCACTCGTGCCGGAGATGGCCCTTCTCCTCGAGCAGCCGCAGCATGCTGCGCACCGAGGAGTAGCTCGGCGGGTCGGGGAGATCTGCCAGCACCTCGGCAGCCGTGGCTCGACCGCGACGGATGACGATGTCCATGATTTGCCGCTCTCGACGTCCCAGCTCGGAAAGAAGGCTTGGCATGGCTCGCGGGATCTCCCTCGCATCGCGTGCGGACACTCGCATACGCGGGCGCGGGGGGTCAAGCGCGATTTCTGCAGAGGAGCGGCGAGGCGCGAGCCGGGTCGTCCGTGACGAAGGACGCGGCCGCCGCAGATGGTTGGAGTCCACGCGGACGATGCATCGGGCCACCGTAGGGGCACCCCTTGCCCGTAGGCAGCGGCACCGCGACAATCTGCCTCATGGAGGTGGCGCGCGTTGAACCCAGGGGAGACTGACCGGGCTCGCGTCCGGGAAGGGGCGGCGCCCGCGAGATCCCTATTGGGCTTTTTCTCGCTCACCTTCGGCGCGGCGTGGATCTGCTTCATCTCGGTCGCGGCTGCCCTACCCGCGCCCGGCATGCTCGGCTATCTCGTCGTGCTTCTCGGAACAGTGACTCCTTCCCTGGTTGCTCTCACTCTTACATTTCGACGCCACGGACAAGCAGGCGTACGCGCGCTGGTGGGCCGCGTGCTCCACTGGCGGGTGTCGGCGCGTTGGTATCTATTCACCGCCGGCTACACGATAGGGATCAAGCTGACCGTGGCACTCCTCCATCGGGTGACAACGGGCGCATGGCCGCGGTTTGAGAACCTATCTTGGCACATGATCCCGCTGGCCATCGCCATCTCGACCCCGGTTCAGGCGGGAGAAGAAATCGGCTGGCGCGGATACGCGCTCCCCGGCCTCGCCGAGCGCTTTGGGCTCGCCCGCGCGAGCCTCCTGCTCGGGCTGATCTGGGCCCTCTGGCACCTGCCTCTCTTCTTCGTGCGCTGGGCAGACACCTACGGGCAATCGTTCCCCTTGTTCGCGCTGCAGGTGGTCGCCCTCTCGGTCGCCTTCGCGTGGCTCTGGGCGAAGACCAACCAGAGCCTGTTGCTCCCGATGCTGCTGCACGCGGCGGTCAACAATTCGAAGGACATCGTTCCCTCGGCAGTGCAGGGCGCGGCGAACACGTTTGGGTTCGGCGGTTCGCCGATGGCATGGCTCACGCTCGCGGCGCTCTGGGCCTGCGCCGCATTCTTTCTCGCGTGGATGGCGAGGACGGAGTCGCGGCGCGCTGCCGACGGACGGTATCGACCGCCGCGCGACTCCGGCCAGGTGCGGGCCGCCATTCCCTAGTTCACGAACGTGACTCGAACGTGCCGGGCTTGGTTCCCGATCCCAATGTGGACGAAGTACATGCCTCGGTGCACGCGGCCGCCCCGCTCATCGCGACCGTCCCACGAGACGAGGTGGCGGCCCGGCGCCTGGAACCCGTTGGTCAACTCCCGGACCAGCCGTCCCGCGAGATCGAAGACGCTGATATTCACCCGGTCGCGGGCCGCTCCCACCGCGTACGCCATTCGCATACCGCTACTGAACGGGTTGGGAACCGGCCGGTACAGCTCGAGCCCTTCCGGGTCCGACGTCGGGCCGACGCCGACCGATGCTTTCCCGACGGCGCCGATCTGCAGGCCATTCGGATCCGCATCGACGATGATCCCGTTGATCTCGGTGCGGAAGCCGTAACTGACGCCCATGGTCGGATCCATGTACGTGCCCACCAAAGTCTTGAGCGAGTACTTCACGCTGACAATGAACACCTGGCCTACCGTGGCCCCGCGCACGTCGATCGCGGCCTGCCCGGGTAGCGTCTGCGCCCCGCTCGCAACGCGGTTGCAGTCCGAGTCGTACAGTACCACTTGATCCTGCTGCACCTCGCAGAACGGGAAGGCGAAGTTGTCCTTGGTTTGCACGATGTTGATGGTGAAATCCGTGCTCGGCGCGGTCACCCTCGTGTAGTAGAAGAAGACACCAGGAGAAATGCTGGTGATGATGTTGTCCTTGATCACGTATGAAACGTCTGCAAAGTCTTGACCCGTTCCGGCCATGAAGTCGGCGCAGGTCGTGCTCGTATGCGTCAGCTGGCCGATGCAGTCCCGCCACCGGAAGGCACCACTTCCGCTCGCGCGGCATCCGTTCGCATCGGTGACGGTCACGCTGTAGCTCCCGGTGTCGGAGACCGAGATGCATTGGCTGGTGGCCCCGGTATTCCATAGATACGTGTACGGCGCGATTCCGTGCCCCGCGTTGGCGCACAGCGTGGCCGGGGAGACGTCGGTGCACGCGACGCGGTCCGACACCGTGACCGCGGGTGAATCGAAGGTGATCTTCATCATGTCGCTTACCGCCGGACACGGGCCAGCCGGGTCGTCGCTGGTGAGCGTCAGGGTGACGCTGCCCGCCGCTTTGTCCGCCGCCGTGGGCCTGTAGCCAGCGTTGAGCGCCGAAGCGCTCGGGCTGTAGGTTCCGGCGCCGCCGCTCCAGATGCCACTGGTCGCGCCGCCACCCACCGAGCCCGCGAGCATCACTTGGATGGTGTTCGCGCAGACGATCACGTCCGGCCCCGCGTTCACCGTCGCTCCCGGGCTGATGAAGATCGTCACTGCGTCGCTGGCCTGCGGGCAGGGCCCGTTCGAGACGGCGCTGGTGAGCGTCAAGGTGACGCTCCCCGCCGTGATCTCCGCCGCGGACGGGGTGTAGGTCGCGTTCAGGGTCGTCGCACCGGGACTGAACGTTCCACCGCCGCCGCTCCACGTCCCACTGGATACCGAGCCGCTCACCGATCCATGCAACTGGACTTGTGGACTGCTCGAGCACACGTTCTGATCCGGACCCGCGTCGACGATCGTCGTGGGATCGAAGGTGATCCTCATCGCATCGTTCACCGCGGGGCACGGGCCGGCTGGGTCGTTGCTCGTCAGCGTCAACGTCACGCTCCCTGCCGCTTTCTCCGCGGCCGTCGCCGTGTAGGTGGCGTTGAGCGCCGCCGAGCCCGCAAGCCACACTTGACTGCCGTTCGCGCACACCCGTTGATCCGGGCCAGCATTCACGGCCGCCGACGGTTGGATCGTGATCAAGACCTGGTCGCTCACCGCCGAGCACGGCCCCGCGGGATCGTTCGTGGTCAGGGTCAGCGTCACACCGCCGGCCGCGATCTCGCCCGCAGACGGAATGTAAGTCGCGTTGAGCGCGGAAGGATCGGGGCTGAAGGGTCCGGCGCCGCCCCGCCGCTCCAGGTGCCTCCGGTCGCCCCACCGCCTGCCACGCCGGCCAACTGCACCTGCGGACTGCTCGCGCACACCGTCTGGTCGGCGCCGGCGTTCACCGTCGCCGCCGGGCTGATCGTCACCCGCATCTGATCCGTCATCGCCGGGCAGGGCCCGCTCGGGTCGTTGGTGGTGAGCGTCAGCGTCACCCCACCGGCGGCGATCTCCGCCGCGGTCGGCATGTAGGCCGCGCTCAGCGCCGAAGCGTTCGGGCTGAACGATCCGGCGCCGCCGCTCCAGGTGCCGCTGGTCGCCCCGCCGCCCACCACGCCCGCCAGCTGCACCTGCGGGCTGCTTCCGCACAGCGTCTGGTCGGGTCCCGCGTCCACGGTCGCGGTCGGGTTGATCGTGATCAAGACCTGGTCGCTCACCGCCGAGCACGGCCCCGCGGGATCGTTCGTGGTCAGGGTCAGCGTCACACCGCCGGCCGCGATCTCGCCCGCAGACGGAATGTAAGTCGCGTTGAGCGCGG
>VBOY01000037.1:0-1628 GCA_005893295.1 Candidatus Eiseniibacteriota bacterium
TCGCTATCCGGACGGGCCCAACCAGACCAAGCCCGGCGCCCGCGCGGACCTGCTCGACCAGGTGAATCGGGGCACGGTGCTGTTCAACTACATCGGCCACGGCAGCCCGTTCAAGATCAGCGACGAGAGCGTGATGATCGACAGCGACGCCGACCTGCTCGTCAACGCGACGCGCCCGAGCGTGTTCGTCGCGGCATCCTGCGACGTCGGAAAGTTCAACGACCCAGCCGTGGTGGGACTCGGCGAGCGGCTGATCCTGAATCCCAAGGGCGGCTGCGTGGGCGTGATCTCGGCCACCGAGCTGGCGTCCAGCCGCCAGAACGCGTCGCTCAACCTGACCTTGTTCCAGCAGCTATTCCGGCTGGATCCGACCACCGGGCAGTTCTACCAGACTCTGAGTCAGGCTCTGCTTGCGGCAAAGGGTGGGAGCACGAACAGCCAGAAGTATCAGCTCTTGGGGGACGCGGGGACCCGCCTGAATGTGCCGCGGCAGTTCGTCGAGGTGGCGCTCGAGGACACGAACGGCAATCCGGTCACGGCGGCCGCGCGCGGACAGGTGATCCAGGTGCGCGGCCAGGTCGTGAACCGTCCCGGCGGATCGCTGGTCGCCTTGGACGGGTCGGCATCGCTGCTGATCGAGGACGACGCACCGCTCGACAGCATCCCCGACTGTACCTGCCCTCCCTATCCCTACCGAGCGGCCCCGATGTTCCGCGGCGACTGGGCGCTCTCCGGCGGCCGCTTCTCCGGGCGCTTCCTGGTGCCGATGGACGCCGCCAAGGGGCCTCGCGGTCGCGTCCGCGCCTACGTCGCGGGCGACGACGGAGACGATGGCGCGGGAAGCTCGGCGGTCACGGTCACCGCGGGCGCGCCGCCGGCCGACGATCACGCCGGGCCGCGCATCACGCTCTCGTTCCCGGGCGGCGGACGCGCGGTGCGACCGGATGCCGTGCTGCGGGTCGACCTCTCCGATCCGAGCGGCATCCTGATCACGGGCCACACGCCGCGCAACGGCATCGTGGTGACCGTGGACGAGAATCTCGCGGAGCGCCGCGAGATCACGTCGAGCTTTCACTATGCCGAGGATTCCTACCAGTCGGGCACCGCGTTCTATCCCTTGGGGGGGCTCCCCGCCGGGCCCCACCGCGTGCGGGTCAGCGCCTCGGACAACCTGGCGGTCGGAATTGGCGCGGCGCAGCACCGCTCGGAGGCGACCCTCGACTTCGAGGTGGCCGAGAATCCCCCGCTCCGGATCATGCGCGCGTTCCTGTTCCCGAATCCGATCACCTCGCGCGGTGCGGGAGCGGGAGGAAACTTCATCATCGACGCGCCGGGCGACTCCGTGAACACCCTGGTGCGGATCTATACCGTCGCCGGCCGACTGGTGCGCACGCTCGAGCGATTCGGATCCTTAGGCCAGGCCCAGGTGCCATGGGACGGGCGAGACGACGAGGGGGCGCCGCTCGCCAACGGCGTCTATTTGTTCCAGGTGCTGGTGAACCCGCGAGCCGCCGATGAATCGAGCAGCGGTCGCCAGAAGGCTGGCGCCGAGGGCCGATTCGTGGTCGTGAACCGATGAGGCCCCTCGAGCCCCAAAAAAGGCTGGAGCCGCGTGCCCGGGCCCGGTG
>VBOY01000037.1:1687-8132 GCA_005893295.1 Candidatus Eiseniibacteriota bacterium
CGTACAGCGCGTTGGCCGGACTGCTGAGCCTGGTCCTGGCGACGTCGGCAGCGGCCCAGGGAACCGGCCGATCATTGGACATCCAGCCGGGCGGGCGGCAGAACGGGATGGGCGCCGCAGGAGTGGCCCTGGCCGACGATCCGAGCGCGACATGGTGGAATCCCGCCGCGCTGGGGTTCATGACCCGTAACGGGTTCGAGCTCACCTACGCGCAGCTCGTGCCCAACCTGGCAAGCGACGTGACCTACAACTACCTCAGCTACGTCCATCCGATGCAGGGCTGGGGGGCGTTGGGAGTGGGGTTCGTGTTCCTCAACTACGGGCAGAGCGAAGGACGCGACGAGAGCGGCAACTTCACCAAGAACTTCGGATCCAACGAGTTCTCGCCCGCCCTCTACTACGGCACCCAGATCCTGCCGGACTTCTCGGTCGGCGCCGCCCTCAAGTACATCCGGATCCAGCTCGCCCCGAACGATTTCCAGGGGGTGGGCTCCACGTTCGGACTCGACTTGGCGAGCATGTATCGGATCCCTGCGGCAAAGCTGAGCCTGGGCCTCAACGTGCAGAACTTGGGGCCGAGTGTCGCGTTCGTGAACGAGGAGAGGGCGGACCCCTTGAGCCGTAACATCAAGACCGGGTTCGCCTGGGAAGCAGTCTCGATCAAGGAATACGGATTGCTAGTGGCTGGGGACTTCAACCAGTCGCTGGTCACGAGCGAGTTCCGCACCTACCACGGTGGTGTCGAGCTACGGTATTCGGACCAGATCGCGGGGCGCGTCGGCTGGTACGAGGATCGGCTCGGCGAGATCAGCGACCTGACCTACGGTGTCGGGATGAGCTTCAAGGGCCTGAACGTGGATTGGGGAAGCATCCCGGAGGCCAAGAACTCGGGCCTCGGGAACGTGCAGAAGATCACGCTCGGCTATCGTTTCTAGGCGGTCGTTTTTTCTCCGGAATCGCTCTTGGGCGGACGGACCCTCGCACTTGCCGTTGTCCTGATCGCATTCCTGGCCGGAGAGAGTGGAGCACACTCCTCCGGCCGGCTCGTTGTTCGGCCGCTGCGGGCCGGGCGGCCCGGCTCGCCCGACGCGCACCCCACCCTCTCGCCCGAGCAGCTCCGGAGCCTCGCCCTGAGGGCGGAGCGCTGGCGGTCGCGACCCGATTGGCTGAGCCCCCCGAGCATGGACTGGTCGTACCGCGCGAATCGCCGCCGCGGCTGGCGTGACATTGGACCGCCGCGCAACCCCCATCGCCCGATGGGAGTCTCGCGGGCGATGGGGGCGATCCCCGAAAGTCCGGCGGCGACTCCAGCCGCCGGTAGCGGAGACTCCGAAAACCCGCTCTATCCGGACACCATCTACATCGCCTTCATTCGGGTCGATTTCGCCAACGACCGCGAGGGCAGCCGCAGCACCGGGGATGGCCACTTCGATCTTTCGGGCCCCGACACCACGCTGCCCGGAGTCGATCGCGCACCCCACAACCGAGACTTCTACTCGGCCCACCTCGAGGCGTTGAAGCGCTACTACGACGTGCAGTCCTACGGCCGCACCGTGATCCTGGGTGACGTGTGGCCGCGTAGCCAGAACGGCGCTTACACCGTGAGCGACATGGCCGACTTCGGCCCGTGGGTGCTCAACCCCGACGTCTACCCGGCGGCGGTCCACATGTTCCGCACCATGATGTTCGCCGCGGACTCCCAGTCGATCGCGCTCGGCGACCGCATTCCGTGGGACAGCTACGACCGCTTCCTGGTGATCCACGCCGGCAGCGACGCGCAGAGCGACATCCGGGGCGACAGCCCGCTCGACATCCCCTCGTTCACGTTCGGGGTCGAGGACACCAACCTGGTGATCTTCCCGGACTCGCTCAACCGGCCGATCGATCGGGTGGCGTATGTCCCCGAGACCGAGAGCCAGGACGGCTTCTACAGCGCGATCAATGGGGTGGTCGCCCACGAGAACGGCCACAACCTCTTCGGCTTCAGCGACCTCTACAACACCCAGACCGGGTTCCCGGTGGTCGGGCTGTGGAGCTTGATGGACAGCGGCAACCTGACTGGATCGCTGATCCAGCTCAAGAACGGCGACGAGATCTTCGCCACCGGGTTGCTGCCGCCGAGCGTCGATCCATTCCAGCGCTTCTTCACCACCGACTCGCTCGCATTCCGCGAGCCGACGTGGGGCGACACGATGGCGATCCGCGACGACGAGCGGCACCCCGACATCCGTCGCGTGTTCCTCTCCAGCGACGAGTACCTGTTGCTCGAGAACCGCCATCAAGCCCCAGCGGACACGATCGAGCTGGACCAGGACTCCACCACCCACGTGGTGCTGGGGCCCAAGGTTCCCGACCGGTTCGAGTACGACGCGCTGCTCCCGGGCGGTGGCATCCTGGTGTGGCACGTGGATGCCAGCGTGGTCCCGTTCTTGAGCGCATTGCGCCCGAATCCCGACTACTCCTTCAATACCAACCCCCGGCGCTACGGCGTGTCGCTCATCGAAGCGGACGGTCTCGGCGACCTGGGAGACCCCGGTTCGCCGTTCATCCTGGGCAGCCCGTACGATCCGTTTTTCGTCGGCAACAACGCGACGCTGTCGGACTCGACCACGCCCAACCTCAAGCCCCATATCGGCACGCGCCCGCACCTCCGGATCGACGTCCTCGACACGCTCGAGTCGGTGATGCGGGTGCGCGCGACGCGCACCTGGCAGCGGGCGGGTTGGCCGGTGGCGGCAGACTTCCCACCCGACGGCCCGCAGCTGCTGGCCGTGAATGCCGACGCGGACCGCGGGCTCGAGGTGTGCTGGGCCGGGGGAGCGGTGGAGAGCCCCGACAGCGCGGCGATCTTTGGCGTCCACCCGGACGGCCGCGGGCTCGGCCCGGGCGACACGACGAACGTCTTCGCCCGCTTCGACCGGCGGCCGCGCTCGGTGATGGCCGCGCTTCCGCTCGGCGGGGTGAGTGTCCCCGGGGTGCCGCCCGATGGGCCCGCGGTGTTCGCGGTATCGACCTACCCCTCGGGCCCGGACACCAGTCACGCGGGAGGGCGGGTATGGCTCGTCGACCATCAGGGCGTGGCGCTGCCGGGCTGGCCGGTGCGGTTGCCCTTCCTGGTCACGACGCCGCCGGTGATCGCCGGATCGAATCCCACGGCCACGGTGTACGTCGGGTGCTCGGACGGCAGGGTCTACGCCCTCACGTTGGCCGGTACGGTACGCGCGGTGAGCACGGTGGCGTTGTCGAGCCAGGTGGTCGGCCGGCTCGCGGCCGACGCAAGCCCGCTCGGAGCGTCGGCGGGAGAGATCCGTGTCGCGGCCGGCGGGGCGAGCGGCGACGTCGTGGTGTTGCGAGATGTGCCGGGCGGCGCTTTCGAGCCGCTCGTAGGCTGGCCGCTCCAGGTCGGCGCCGCGGGCTTCACGCCGGATTTCCTGTGGATCGACTTCGACGGTGGCGGCAGGCCCGCCTCCGGCCGACCCACGTGTGGTTCTGGCGAACGCGTGCTGACGACCGATTGTGGGCGTACTGCCCCGAAGGCAGCGCGCTGCCGGGGTGGGGACGCGCGCTCGGAGACACGCTGGTGTCGGCGCTGGGGGCGGGCGATCCGGACGGCGATGGCTACGAGGAGGTGCTCACCCAGTCGAAGTCGTCGCGCCTGGCGTTCTGGAACCAGAGCGGCTACCCGTCGCCCGGTTGGCCGAAGCGGGCGACGCGTGAGACGTTTCGCACCGACAGCCCTCCGTTGGTGGTGGACGTGGACGGCGATCACCGCGGCGACGTGGTGGCCATGAACGCGAGCGGCATCCTGGCCGCGCTTGCATCCACGGGCCAGGCGCCGCCGGGCTGGCCGCTCGCGACCGGGTCGGGGGCGGTGGGCTCACCCGTGGCCGCGGACCTCGATCAAGCCCCCGACGGCTCGTTCGACATCGTCGCACCGGACCGCGCGGTCACCGACAGCCTGCGCGGCGGGGCGAACAGCCGCTTCGGCGCCCTCTACGCGTACGCGGTGCCGGGGTTGATGGGCGGACCTGCACATTGAGCCTGGATCGGTCGGTCGCCGCCGCGCCCGCGAGCGCGGGCCCGCTGATCGCGGGCTCGTTCCAGGTCTATCCGAATCCCGCGCGCCGGCGCCCGGTGGCATTCGCCTACCGCCTCACCGAACCGGCCGACGTGGAGTTTCGGATCCTGAATGCCTCGGGGCACCAGGTAGCTTCGTTCCACCGCGCCGGGAAGCGCAGCGACAACCTGGAAGTGTGGGACCCGGGGGAGATCCCGGCCGGGCTCTACCTGGCACGGCTCAAGTTCCGTGGGGCGTCGACGGAGCACGACGAGGTGACGACCGTGGGACTCATCCGATGACGCGGCCTCTGGTGATGACGCTCGCGCTCGCCGCGAGCGCGCTCCGGGCGGCCTCGAGCGCGGCCGGCCCGCCGACCGTGACGCCGTCGCGGCTCGCCCTGCCGGGCCTGGTGGCGCAGCGCACCATCGAGCGCGAGTGGACGACCGCCAAGGACACGGGCGTGTTCCGGGCGCCGGGCAGCTGGCCGCGGGAGAAGGCCGGGGCGTATGGTTCCTGGTGGCCGAGGCGTCGGCGTGGGGAGGCTGGTGGCTGATCCGGCGCGACGGCCACAGGCTGCGCGACGACGCGCGATCGTTCGCCGGGCCGCCGGTCGATTCGGCAAGCGCTTGGTCGTTCGAGCGGTGGGCCGAGGCGACCGGCGGGGATCCGGCCTACCTCGAGGCGCTCTACGGCGCCGACCGCAGCGCGTTCGACCAGGCGATCGGCTCCGACGCCCGGTACGCGGCCGGATGGAAGGACATCGCGGCGCGGGAGCGCTTCGGCGACCTCAAGCGAAGAGCGGACGACCGGTTGGGGTTGTCGCGCGGGTTCGAGACTGGTCTGTGGATCAACCACGTGGTGGGAGCCCTGGACGCCCTGCGCGCGGCTCGGGTGCGGCGCATTCGCCTGTATCCTGGAGTCGATCTCAAGGCGGACGGCACGCTGCGGCGCGGCAGGCCGCAGCTCGTGTTCGCCCTCGAGAGGAGATTCTGATGGCTCCGTGCCGCAGGTTCGTGATCGCAGGCGCCCTGTGGCTCGCGGCGGCCGTGACCGGGAGCGCCGCGAGGGCGGACGCCGCACCGCCGGCCACCATCGATCCACCGCAGGGATCGCGCCTGGCGCTGGCGTTGCTCGAGGCGGAGGCGCCCGCCGGACGGTCACCGAGGCGCGTCCGCGTGGTCCCACGGCTGGGTGCCGAGCGCGCGAGTATCCTGCTGCGCTCGCTCACCGTGCCGGGATGGGGGCAGGCCTCGGTCGGACGGCGCGGTGCGGCCAAGGTGTTCTTGATCGCCGAGACCGGCATCTGGACCTCGTTCACCGCGTTTCGCGTCCAAGAGCAGCTGCGCCGTCTCACCTACGAGCGCACGGCGCGGTTGTTCGCGGGGATCGACGTGCGCGGGCGCAACGAGGAGTTCCGCAGGATCGTCGGGCTCTACGAGAGCAGCGACGAGTACAATCGCCTGGTGGTGCGCCGCGACGCCGCCAACCTCTACTACGGCGACCCGGAGGCATACCAGGCCTACATCGCCGAGCACGAGCTGAAGGGCGCGGACACTTGGGCGTGGGACAGCGACGAGAGCCAGCTACGCTACCGGACCGAGCGCAAGCGGACCGAGCGAGCGGCGCTGAGGGCAAACGCCGCCCTCGGCGTGGCGATCGCGAACCGGATCTTGAGCGCGATCCACGTGGCGCGCTACGCCGGGCATCCCACCACCACGTCCCAGTCCTGGAATCTCGAGTGCGTCCCGGTCTTGGGTGACCCGGTGGCGTTCCACCTCGGGGTACGGACGCGCTTCTAAAGGCGAGGGGGAGGTCCCCTCATGATGCTTCTTGGTGTCTGCGTGGCCGTGATGGCGGCCGCCGCGCTCGCCGAAACCGGGGTGCAGCGCGGCCAGGTGCTCGAGCCGGCGGGGCTCGCCGTGGACGTCTTCGGCCGTACCTACGTCACCGACGCGGCGCTGCATCGGCTCCAATGGTTCGATCGCAACGGTCGACTGCTGGGCGAGACCGGGAGCCTCGGGAGCGATCGCGGCCAGATGCGCCGGCCCGGATCGGTGACCCCCCTCGGCGCCGCGCGGGTCGCGGTGCTCGATCGGGAAAACCGGCGCGTTCTCACCTATGACCTGTTCGGCCGTCCGCTCGACGCCATCGATCTGACCGCGGACAGATTCGTCTCCGGGACCGGCGCGATCGACCCGATTGCCCTGGCGAGCGATCGCGGCGGAGCACTGTACATCGTGGACGCGGCGCGCGAGCGCATCCTGGCGCTCGACTTTTCCGGGAACCTGCAGCGAACCATCGACCGCGGCGCTGCCGGGTCGCAGTTTCGCGGCTTGCACGGCCTGGCGGTCGCGGCTCGCGGCGACCTGATCACGGCCGAGGTGG
>VBOY01000037.1:8199-37006 GCA_005893295.1 Candidatus Eiseniibacteriota bacterium
ACGACACCGGGCGGGTCGCCGTGGCCGACGAAGCAGCCGGCACCGTGTGGGTGTACGACGCGAACGGCGTGCCGCTGGCGCGGCTCGCCGGGCTCTCGGCCCCGCGGGCGGTGGCGTTCGCGCCGGGAGGGGTCGTGCTGGTGGCCGAGACCGCCCCGGGCCGGGTGCGGCGCTTCCAGCTCGCGCCTGCACCACCGGGCGCCGCGGGTTCGCCGCGGTGACCCACACTTTGGAACGGGGGGCGCGGCGATCACGGCGCCGTGCGCCCCCGCAGTATCTGCTGCTGCTCGCGACCGCCCTCGCGACGCTCGGCCGCCCCGATCCCGCTCGCGCCGTGCCCGACCCCACCTGCGACGTGGCGCCGGTCGTCGAGCGATCGAGCTCCGTGGAATACGTGCTCCCTCATGGGTTCATCCGCTGGGGGAGCGACTCGGTCTGGGTGACGAGCCATCGACTCGCGCGCGGCGTCGAGTACACGCTCGATCGGACGCGGGGTATCCTGCGTCTGCTGCGCGAGCCCGTGCAGGGCGAGACCTTGTGGGTTGCGTCCTGCTGGCTGGTGGACGTGCCGCCGCTCGAGCTCCAGCTTCAGGCGTATCGTCCCGCGCGCGCCTCGCCGGAGAGCCTGGCGGACTCGAGCGCCTTGTCGGGCATGGCTCCGCCACGGCCGACCACGGCGCGCTCGCCCACGAACGCGCCCTCGGGGACCTCGCTCTCGCTCGCCGGCAACAAGACCATCGCGGTCGAGTTCGGCTCGCAGCAGGACGCCTTCCTCAAGCAGTCGCTGGATCTCACGGTGAGCGGCACGCTCGCCCCGGACGTCGAGCTGACCGGCGTGCTCTCGGATCGGAACACCCCGCTCACCACCGCCGGCGCGACCCAGGATCTCCGCTCGCTCGATCGCCTGCTGATCGAGCTCAAGGCGCCGCAGGGAGGGGCGTCGCTCGGCGACGTACCGCTGAGCATCGCGCAGGGCGAGTTCGGGCGCCTCGATCGGCGCGTTCAAGGGGTACGTGGGACATGGAGCACGGGGCGGGTCCAGGGCGAGGTGGCCGCGGCGAGCGCCCAGGGCGAGTACCGACGGATGGAGTTCCTGGGGGTCGAAGGCCGCCAGGGGCCCTACTTGCTCACCGACCGGGACGGCGCCAGCGGGACGCCGGTGGTCGCCGGGAGCGAGATCGTCACGGTCGACGGCGAGCGCCTCACCCGCGGCGAGGGCGCCGACTACTCGATCGACTACGACCAGGGAAGCCTGACGTTCACCAACCGGCGCCCCATCGGGTCGTCCTCGCGGATCACCGTCGACTACCAGTTCGCGGTGAACCGCTACCGGCGCAACCTGGCGGCCGGAACCGCCCAGTGGCGGGGGAGCGGCTGGAGCGCGTTCACCACGCTGCTCACCGAGACGGACGACCGCGGGCGCCCGGTAGGGAGCGCGCTCGATGTTTCGGATCGCCTGGTGCTCGCGAGCGTCGGAGATTCCACGCAGCTGGCCCTGGGTGCGGGCGTGACCGGCGGCCGCGGCGACTACGACCTGAACGATTCGGCGTTCGTGTTCGTGGGACCCGACTCGGGCCACTACGTGGTTCAGTTCGCCCACGTCGGGCCGGGGCGGGGCGACTACGCGGAATCGGGGACGGTCTCGGGAAAGGTCACCTACCGCTACGTCGGCCGCGGGCAAGGCGAGTTCGCCATCGGGCGACGGTTGCCGATGCCCGACTCCCATCAGTTGTGGAGCGTGGGCGGCGAAGCGCGGCACGGGCCATTGACGCTGATGGTGGATGGAGCGCTCTCGCGGCTCGACCGCAACACCTTCTCGATCGAGGACGATGGCGACAACCTCGGCCGCGCGGGCAACGCGGCGCTGCGGCTGGAAGGCGGGGTGCCATCTTGGCTCGGCCGCACCGCGGGCCTCGAGGTGCGCGGCAGAACCGTGGAACGTCGCTTCGAGCCGTTCACCAGACTCGAACGTCCGTACGCGGGCGAGGACTGGGGGCTGCCCGCGAACGGCGACCTCGAGCATCAGACGCGCGGCGAGCTGACGGCCTTCCTGCGCCCGGAACAGGGCGAGCTGAGCGCGAGCCTGGCGCGCCTTTCCACTCCCGACGGATTCCGCTCCGAGCGTCGCGTGGCCGAGTGGCACGGAACCGGCGTGGTGGCGACGCGCGCTCTGTGGGAGCGGGCCGACGGCGAGCAGCGCGGGATGAGCTTCCCCGGCGGAGGACGCGAGCGGACGATCGGCGAGCTGGGCGTACGCTTGCCATGGCTCGAGCCCCACCTAAGGGCCGAATGGGACGAGCGACGCACGCCGAGCGACACCGGCCTCGTCGCCGGGCGCTCGCGCGAGCTCGGCGGCCTGCTGCGCAGTCCGCAGCGACTGGCGTGGCAGGCCCAGCTCGGCTACACCGTGCGCCACGAGGCGCTCGGGGCGGCCGGCGGCTTCGCCGACCGGAGCGAGGCCCGCACCGCGACCGCCAGCCTCGAAACGCCGGCGGCCGCGCCCTTAGGGGCATCGCTCAACCTGCGGCGCCGGGTGCACGAGCCAACCGTCGGGGCCACGACGCGCGGGGATCTGGGAAGCGTCCTGCTGCGGGGGGCCGACGCGCGCCACGGCCTGGCGAGCACGATTCACGTCGAGATCACGAACGAGGCCGAGAACGACCGCACCCGAACCCTCACCTTCGTCGGAGCGGGGAACGGCGCGTACGACAGCCTCGGCAATTTCGTCGGGACCGGCGATCACGATCTGGCGATCGTGATCGGCGACACCTTCCATCGCGTGGCGCGGACGGCGAGCAGCGCGCGCCTGGCATGGCAGTTCGGCCGATCGGACGCCTGGCGGGGCTCGCGCGTGAGCTTCGACTTCGAGGGCGAGGTGCGGCGCCGCGGTGAGCTGCGCGGCCGAGACGTCGCGGTGTCGCCGGGGGCGGCGCGCGGCGATCCGGCGCTCTCGCGCGGGGCGGTGAATCAGCGTCTCGAGGCGGATCTGGCGCCGGGCTCGCCGGCCGCGGCCTTGCGGCTGCGGCTCGAGCGCCGCGTGCAGGCCGATCGCACCTTCGAGAACTTCACGCAGTCCACCGAGGACCGCACGGCGAGCCTGCGCTGGCGAACCCGCATCGGCCCTGCCTTGAGCAACGAGGTCGAGGGCCGGTGGCGGCGCCAGGAGGCCGCGCAATCGATCGAATCGTCGAGCGCCTACCACCGGGCGTTGCTCGAGGCCGGCGTGTCGTCGCAGCTGGGCTTCGCGCCGGACGCTCGGCGGCGCGTCGCGGTGACCGCGGAGGCCGCGTGGCAGCGCGACGAGGGGGCGCCCGCGAGCGACCCGGCCACCCGCACCATCCGGGTGGGGCCCGAGCTGGGACTGGGGATCGGAGCGCGCGGGCACGCGGAGCTGAGCGCGCGGCGATCGTTCGTCTCGGGACCTCCCGCGCTCAGCATGCTGCCGTCGTCGGACCCGGCGGGGGCGCCACGCTGGGAGGGAACGGCGCGTTTCGATTATCGAGTCCACGAGACCACGACGCTCGCGCTCTCCTGGACCCTGCTCGATCGGCCAGGCCGCGCCACCCAGACCAACGGTCGCGTCGAGCTGAGGGCCTTCTTCTGATGACGCGCCGGAGCTGGATCCTGCTCACCGCGTGCCTCGCGTGGCCGGGGTTCGCCGATGCGGCCCGCCTCGACTACGTGGGCCACGCGCTCGGGCGGCCGCACGTCGAGACGCTGTTCGCCAAGCCACTGCGCGCCGCTTCGGATTCCACCGCCCTGGTCGAGCCGCTCGGGCGACTGGTGGCGGAGCTCCAGAACCTGGGCTACCTCGACGCGCGCGCGCGCGCTGGTTGGGAGTCGACGTCTCGAGAGCCGGCGCTCGAGGTCGTGGTCGAGGAAGGTCAGCGCATGCGCTGGAGCAGCGTGGTGCTCGAGGCCCCGAACCCTGCGGATTCGCTCGCGATGACCGCCGCGCTCGGCCTCGAGCCGGGAGCCTGGGCGTCGCCTGCGGCGCTACGCGAGGGGATCGAGCGCTGCGTGAGCCAGGTCGCCGCGCGCGGCTACCCGTACGCCCAGCTCACCGTCACGTCGTTCGAGTGGGACGGCTCCGGCGCGCGTCTTCGCATGAGCGGCTCGCGGGGCCCCGAGGTCACCGTGAGCCGGCTCCGCTTCGAGGGGCTGAAGGCCACGCGCGCGAGCCTGGCCGAGCGGTCGGCGGGCCGGCTTAAGGGCAAGCCGTTCGACCGCGCCGCCGCCGAGGCGGGGCGCCTGCGCCTCGAGCGCCTCGGCCTGTTCAACCAGGTGAGCTACGAGGGGCTCGAAGGCGAGGCCGACTGGAGTCGGGGCCAGCTCGTCTATCGCGTGACCGAGCCCCGCTACAACCGGCTCGAAGGGGCGATCGGCAGGGAGGGCCAGGGGCGCGCCGTCGGCCTGCTGCGGGTCGAGCTCGACAACCTGGCGGGCACGGGGCGCGCCGCGGGGCTCACCTGGGAGTCACGTGGCGGGGGCGTGGCGTCGTTCGGCGCGCGCTACGCCGAGCCGCTGCTGTTCGGCGCCCCGGTGAAGGCCGAGGTGGCTCTCGAGCAGCACGTCGAGGACACGCTCTACACGCGCACACGGGGCACTGGACGAGTCGAGTTCATGCTGTCGGGCAAGGACAAGCTCGAGGCAAACGTCGAGCAGGAACGCGTGGTCCAGGAGCACGACGTGGTGGCGACCGCGATCCTGACCACCACCGGCCTCGCGTTCGAGCGCGACGGGCGAGACGCTCCCGTGGTGCCGCGGCGCGGCACACTCATGCGGCTCGAGGCGAGCCAGACGGTCAAGAACGAGACGCTGCGTCCCGAAGGCCAGCAGCGCGCGACCGCGGGGTCGCTGGCCGGCCGTTTCGAGTGGCACCGGCCGTGGGGCGGAGCCGGCGCGTGGCGGCGCGCCGGCCTCGCGGCCGAGCTGTCGGCGGCGGGACGCTTCAGCTCGCAGCGCGTGCTGCCGCTGTTCGAGCGCTACGCGTTGGGCGGCGCCACGACGTTGCGGGGTCACGACGAGCAGTCGCTCAGGGTCGACCGGTTCGCCCTGTCGCGGCTCGAGTGGCGGTGGTTCCTCGGCGAGCGACCCTACGTGGCGCTGTTCTGGGACCACGCGCTCACCGGAGCGCGCGTGGCACTCGACTCGGGCGATCGGCTCGTCACGCGACACGCCGACGGTGTAGGGTTCGGGCTTCGCTTGGAGACCGCCGGCGGGCTGGTCGGGCTGGACTACGGGCTCGAGCCCGGGCGCTCGCCGTCGGAAGGCAAGCTGCACCTTCGACTGATATCCTGGTTCTGATCGCCCGTCCCAGCGTGCCCGCGGTGCCGCCTAAGAATGGCCTCGCTCGGGAGGAACCCTGTCGCTCGCGGATCGCGTCGATGCCTTGATCGCCCCCGGCGGTCGACTGGCCACGCATTGGCCGCGCTACGAGGACCGAGCCGCCCAGCGCTCGCTCGCGGTCGACGTGGCGCGGGCGTTCGAGCGCGGAGGAACGCTGCTCGCCGAGGCCCCGACCGGGATCGGCAAGTCGCTCGCCTACCTCCTCCCGGCCACTCTCGCGGCGCTCGAGACCGGTCAAAAAGTCGTCATCGCGACCTGCACCAAGTCACTGCAAGACCAGCTGTTCGAGCGCGACCTTCCCGCGCTGCTCGAAGCTCTGCACGTCTCGATCCCCTACGCCAGGCTCAAGGGAAAGCAGAACTACGTATGCCCCAAGGCCTTAGAGACCGCGTTCGCAACCGGGGCTGAGGAGACCGAAGCGCTCGACGAGCTGATGCGCTGGGCCTTGGCCGACGCCGAAGGCGATCTCGACCGTTTTCCGGGGACGGACGCCGAGGCATTCCGCCGTCTGCGCGGCCGCGTGGCGGCCGATCCGCAGGCGTGCGCGGCCGCGACGTGCAAGAAGGGCCGCGAGTGTCCCTGGGTCGCGGCACGGCGGAGGGCGGCCGAGGCGCGTCTCACGATCGTGAACCACGCGTTGCTTGCCCTGTCGGGCGATGGTGGAGGACCGCTGCCGGAGTTCGATCTGCTGGTGGTGGACGAGGCGCACCGCCTCGAGGGCGTCCTCTTGTCGCAACTCGAACGCTCGATCTCGCGCCATCGATTCGAGGAGGCGCTGCGGCTGGTGGGCTCGGGGCGGAGCGCGGTTCCGGGAGGCGCGCCGGCACCGGGACGCGGGCTCGCCGCACGCGTCAAGGGCCTGATGCTGCCGCTGTTCGATGCCGCGCGGCGCGAGCAGGCCGCGGCCGAGGTGGAGCGACTGCTCGAGCGCGTGGCGCGAACGCGCGCGGCGATGCAGCGCTTCTTCGAGGCGGTGGAGCCGCGCGGCGCACGACACGAGGTGTACGGGGCGCGCGAACGCTACCGCTCGGCGCGCGAGCTGATCGGCGCCGACCTCGATCCGCTCGAGCAGGTGCTGTCGGAATGCGGCGGCTTCGCGCACGCGCTCGCGACGCTCGGCGCGCAGGTGGCGGAAGGTGGGTCGCGCGGCGGCATGGGCGCGGTGGAAGATCTGGCCGCCGAGCTCGAGCGGGCCGCGGCGGTGTGGCGCGGCCTGGGTGAGGACGTGGTGGCGCTCGCGGAGGCGGCGGATCGGGACTGGGTCTACTGGCGAACCGGGGCCCCGCCGGCCCGCCCTTCGGCCGGGCGCGGAATCGAGCTGCACGGCGCTCCGGTGTGGGTCGGTGGCGAGGCGCGGCGCCGCGTGCTCGACCGGGCGCGCGCGAGCGTCCTGACCTCGGCCACGCTGTCGGCGGGAGGCGACTTCCGTTTCGTGGTGGAGCGCCTGGGCCTCGCCGGCGACGACACGCTCGAGGTGCTCACTCGCACGTATCCTTCGCCTTTCCCGCTCGAGCGGCAGATGAAGGCCTTCGTGTGGACCGGCCCGCTCGCGGACGAAGCGCGCGACATCGCGGACATCGTGGCCACCCTCGCCGAGCGCACCGGCCGCAGTCAGCTGGTGCTGTTCACGGCTCACGAGCGGCTGCGACGCGTGCGCGAGCGCCTGCTCGCGCGCTTCCCCGGCGACGAGCGGCTACTCGCCCAGGAATGGGACGGCTCGGCGAGCCGGGTGAGCGAGCGCTTCCGCGCCCGCAGGGGTGCGGTCTTGCTCGGGGTTCAGAACCTATGGGAAGGTGTGGACTTTCCCGGCGAGCACCTGGAGATCTTGGTGATGGCGAAGCTGCCGTTTTCTGTCCCGGATGACCCCCTGGTCGAGGCGCGCGGGGAGCGACTGGCCGAGCGTGGCTTGGATCCGTTCCGTGACGACTCGGTGCCGGAGGCGGTGCTGCGGTTCCGCCAGGGCGTGGGTCGACTCATCCGCCGCGCGGACGATCGGGGCGTGCTGGTGGTGTGCGATCCGCGCCTCGCCACGGCCTCGTACCGAGCGCCCTTCCTGGCCGCCCTGCCGGTCGCGCCGCGCGCGGTTTCGGACGCCGAGACCCTCGCCGAGGAAGCGGCCGAGTTCTTCGAGGAACCCGCACACCCGGTGATCGTTCCGCCCGCGGGGGGAGCGGCGTGATCGAGCTCGGAAGCGGCGCGCTCACCCTGGCCGACGTGGCGCGCGTGGCCCGCGAGGGCACACCCGTGCGTCTCGGCGCGGGCGGACGCCAGCGCATGGCGGCGAGCCGGCGCCGCGTGGAGGCCGCGCTGGACGAGGGGCGCGTGGTCTACGGCGTGACCACCGGGTTCGGCGAGCTCAAGGACCGCCGCATCGAGCCCGACCAGGTGCGCGCGCTTCAGCTCAACCTGCTGCGCTCGCACGCCGCCGGGGTCGGGCGCCTCGCCTCGCGCGAGGTTGCGCGCGCCATGATCCTGTTGCGCGCGGCGTCGCTCGCGCGCGGGCACTCGGGCTGCCGGCCCGAGCTGGTGGAGTCCCTGCTCTTGTTGCTGGAGCGAGACGTCACGCCGATCGTGCCGCTCCAGGGCTCGGTCGGGGCTTCGGGGGACCTGGCGCCGCTCGCCCACTTGGCACTGGTGTTGGTGGGGGAAGGCGAGGCGTGGCTCGGGCCGGCGGAGAACAGCCACCGCATGCCGGCTGCCCTCGCGCTGCGCGGCGCCGCATTGCACCCGCTGACCCTCGAGGCCAAGGAGGGCCTGGCGCTGGTCAACGGAACGCAGCTCTCGACCGCCATCGCCTCGCTCGCGTGGATCGACGCGCGCGCCCTTTGGGAATCCGCCGTGGCCTCGGCGGCGCTGTCGACCGAGGTGTTGCTCGGGTCGTTCCAGCCGGCGCGCGCCGACGTGCAGGAGCTGCGCCCGTATCCGGGTGCGATCGAAACCGCGCGTCGACTGCGCGCCTACGCCGAGGGCAGCGCCCTGGTCGAGTCGCACGCCGACTGTGGGCGCGTCCAGGACGCCTATAGCCTGCGCTGCGTGCCGCAGGTGCTCGGGGCATCGTGGGACGCGCTCGAGCACGTGAAGCGCCAGCTCGAAATCGAGATCAACAGCGTGAACGACAACCCATTGGTCTTCGCCGACTCCGGCGACGTCGTTTCGGCTGGGCTGTTCCATGCCCAGCCGGTGGCCCTCGCCTCGGACTACCTGAAGATCGCGGTCGCCGAGGTCGGATCGCTGGCCGAGCGGCGCATCGACCGGCTCACGGACGCACGGGTCTCGGAGCTGCCGGCGGTGCTGGCGGCCAACCCCGGCCTCGAGTCGGGCTACATGATGGCCCAGTACACGGCCGCCTCCCTCGTGTCCGAGAACAAGGTGTTGTGCCATCCGGCGAGCGTGGACTCGATCCCCACCGGTGCCGGGATCGAAGACCACGTGAGCATGGCGCCGATCGCGGCCCGGCATTGTCGCCAGGTAGTGGACAACGTGGCGCGCGTCGTGGCGCTCGAGCTCTTGTGTGCCTGCCGCGGGCTCGAGTTCCGCCGCCCCCTGGTGGCGGGCCAGGGATCGGAGCGCATCTACGGCGCGGTGCGGCGACTGGTGCCGGCACCCGAGGGGGACCGACCGCTGTCGGAGCCCTGTGAGAAGGTGGCGTCATGGGTGCTGTCGAAGGCCCCGCTGCGCTTGGCCGAGGAGGTGCTTGCGTCGTGAGCGCGGTGGCTTCGGGTCGTGCGGGCGCCGCGGCGCGCCAGGTGCGCGCGCCACGCGGAACGTCGATCTCCTGCAAGGGGTGGATCCAGGAGGCCGCGCTGCGCATGCTGATGAACAACCTCGATCCCGAGGTGGCCGAGCGCCCCGACGACCTGGTGGTGTACGGCGGCACCGGAAAGGCGGCCCGCTCGTGGCAGGCGTACGAGACGATCGTCGCCACGCTGCGCGCGCTCGAGAGCGACGAGACGCTGCTCGTCCAGTCGGGCAAGGCGGTGGGAGTGTTCCGCACCCACGTAGAGGCCCCACGGGTCTTGATCGCCAACTCGCTGCTGGTGCCGCGCTGGGCGACCTGGGAGCACTTCTGGGAGTTGGAGGGCAAGGGTCTCATCATGTTCGGTCAGATGACCGCCGGCTCGTGGATCTACATCGGGTCGCAGGGGATCGTGCAGGGCACCTTCGAGACCTTCGCCGAGTGCGCGGGCCGACAGTTTGGCGGCTCGCTGGTGGGGCGTCTGGTGCTCACCGCGGGGCTGGGCGGCATGGGTGGAGCGCAGCCGCTCGCGATCACCATGAACGGCGGCGTGTGCGTGGCGGTCGAGGTGGACGAGGCGCGGGCCCGACGCCGCGTCGAGACCGGCTACTGCGATCGCCTCACGCGCTCGCTCGACGAGGCGCTCGCCTGGGCGCGCGAGGCAACCGAAGCGAAACGTCCGCTCTCGGTGGGGCTGGTGGGAAACGCGGCCGAGGTGCACCCGCGGTTGCTCGAGCGCGGGATCATTCCCGACGTCGCCACCGATCAGACCTCGGCGCACGATCCGCTCCATGGCTACGTGCCTGCGGGACTCACGCTCGAGCACGCCGCGACGCTGCGCGCGCGCGACCCCGAGGAGTACGTGCGCCGTGCGCGCGCTTCGATGGCCACGCAGGTGACCGCGTTGCTGGGGTTCAAGCGGCGGGGCACGGTGCTGTTCGATTACGGCAACAATCTGCGCGGCGAGGCCGAGCGGGGCGGGCTCCCGCACGACCAGGCGTTCTCGTATCCGGGCTTCGTGCCCGAGTACCTGCGGCCGCTGTTCTGCCTCGGCAAGGGACCGTTTCGCTGGGTGGCGCTCTCGGGTGAGCCCGAGGACATCCTCGCCACGGACGCCGCCGCGCTCGAGGAGTTCCCCGACGACGCAAGGCTCCATCGTTGGATTCCGCTCGCGGAGCGGCACGTGCGGTTCCAGGGCTTGCCGGCGCGCATCTGTTGGCTCGGCTACGGCGCGCGCGCGCGGCTCGGCTTGCGGTTCAATCGCATGGTGCGCGAAGGGCGGCTCAAGGCTCCGGTGGTGATCGGGCGCGACCACCTCGACGCGGGCTCGGTGGCATCGCCGTTTCGCGAGACCGAGGGAATGCGCGACGGCAGCGACGCCGTGGCCGACTGGCCGATCCTGAACGCGCTGCTCAACGTCGCCTCGGGCGCCTCGTGGGTGAGCGTGCACCACGGTGGCGGGGTCGGAATCGGCAATTCGATCCACGCCGGCATGGTGATCGTGTGTGACGGCAGCGCCGCCGCCGACGTGCGGCTCCACCGCGTCCTCACCAACGACCCAGGGACGGGGGTGATGCGCCACGCCGACGCCGGCTACCCCGAGGCGATCGAGCACGCGCTGAGGACGGGGATGAACTTGCCCGGGGTCACGGGCTAGGCGGGGAGCGAGGGTGAGGCTCGAGCCGATCCGCGATCCCTCGGCCAAGGCGGTGGCGGGGCGCAGCGGCGCGTACCTGATGCTCCACAACACCTCGGAGGTGGTGACTCCCGATCCGCAGGGGCAGCGGATCGTGCGCTATCCGAAGGGCGCCGTGGTGTTCCAGGATGGGCGCGTGGTCGAGGTGGGAAACGGCGCCGACCTGTTGCGGCGACACGGCGAGGCACGTCCGATCAACGCGAACGGGCGCCTCGTCACGCCCGGCCTGGTCGACTGCCACACCCACATGATCTTCGCCGGGCATCGGGCCGACGAGCTGCAGCGCAAGCTCGCCGGCGAGAGCTACGTGAAGATCGCGGCCAGCGGCGGCGGCATCCAGACGACCGTGCGTGCCACCGCGGCCGAGCGCGACGACACGCTCGAGAAATCGCTGGCGGGTCGGCTCGAGCGATGGAGGGCCGCCGGGTGCACCACGGTCGAGGTGAAGAGCGGCTATGGCGTCAAGCCGCAGGCCGAGCTGCGTCTGCTCACGTTGATCCGCGGCGCGGTGCAACGCGTCCCGGTGCGCGTCCAGCGCACCGCGCTCCTGCTCCACGCGTTGCCGAAGGAGTTCAAGGATCGCCGCGCCGACTACGTGCAATCGATGGTCGACCTGCTACCCGAGATTCGGCGTCGCGAGCTGGCGACCTCGGTGGACGCTTTCTGCGATCCCGCCGCGTTCACCGTGGACGAGTGTCGCCGCGTGCTCGTCCCCGCCCGCGAGCTCGGACTCGGCCTACGGTTGCACGCCGAGCAGCTCGCCCGCAGCGGCGGCGCGCAGCTGGCCGCCGAGCTGGAAGCCCTCTCGGCCGACCACCTGGAGAAGGCCACCGAAGAGGATTGGGCGGCGCTCGCCCAGTCCGGCACGGTGGGCGTGCTGCTTCCCGCCGCCGCGCTGACGCTCGGCCACAAGCTCCCGAAGGCGTCGATGCTCCGCCGCAGCGGAGCCCGCGTGGCGGTCGCCACGGACTTCAACCCCGGCACCGCGCCGGCGCAATCGCTGCTCGAGTGCGCCGCACTGGCGACGCGACTGTGCGGCTTCACCGCCGACGAGATGCTGCTCTCGGTCACCTGGAACGCCGCCAAGGCACTGGGCCTCGAGGCGCAGGTCGGACATTTGAATCCCGGGACGTGGGGGGACGCGGTGGCGTGGGAGTGCGAGACCTTGGAAGAGTTGCCGTATTGGATGCCGGCGGTGCGCCCGGACTGCGTGTTCCTGCGCGGCGCCGACCTCGCGCTGCCGGCGCTCGAGCGCCGGGTGTGGCCGTGAGGTCGAACGCGGCGAGCCCGGCCGAAACCGACCACGTGAGAGGGCCGCGCCACGCGCCTTAGGAGGCAGTCCCACCGATGACCCGACTCGTCGAGTGCGTACCCAATTTCTCGGAAGGCCGCCGCCGCGAGGTGGTGGACGAGCTGATGCGCGTGATCGGTGAAATCCCGGGCGTGATCCTGCTCGACAGCGAGATGGACGCCGACCACAACCGATCGGTCCTCACCTTCGCCGGTGAGCCCGAGGCGGTAGCGGAAGCGGCCTTCCGGGCGGCGCGGCGGGCCGCGGAGCGGATCGATCTCAATCAGCATCGCGGAGAGCATCCGCGCATGGGCGCGACCGACGTGGTGCCGTTCGTGCCGGTCGAGGGGATCACGCTCGACGAGTGCGCCGACCTGGCCCGCGCGACCGGCAAGCGGATCGGCGAGGAGCTCGGGATTCCGGTGTTCCTCTACGAGGCGGCGGCGACGCGGCCCGGTCGAACCAGCCTGGCCGACGTCCGGCGCGGCGAATTCGAGGGGTTGCGCGAGCGGATCGGCAACGATCCGGAGCGCGCGCCCGACTTCGGCCCGCCGCGCATCCATCCCACCGCGGGCGCCACCGCGGTCGGGGCGCGACGGTTTCTGGTGGCGTTCAATGCCAACCTGAACACCGGTGACGTGCGAATCGCGCGGGCGATCGCGCGCTCGATCCGGGAACAGAGCGGGGGTCTCAAGCACGTGCGCGCCCTGGGTTTTTCGATCGAGGGCGGGCGGCGCGCCCAGGTGAGCATGAACCTGTTGAACACCGAAGCCACGCCGATCCACCGCGTGCTGGCGTTGATCCGCGACGAAGCCGCGCGCCATGGCGCCGCCATCTCCGGCTGCGAAGTGGTGGGCCTGATCCCCGAATCGTGCCTGCTCGACGCGGCCGAGCATGCGCTCCAACTCGAAGCATTTCGGCGTGACCAGGTGCTCGAACGAAGGCTCAGGCGACCTCCCCTAGGGGGCGCGACCACGATCGCCAGCCTGTTCGAGCAGCTCGCCGCGCCGACCCCCACCCCGGGCGGAGGAACCGCCGCGGCGTTCGCGGGGGCGCTGGCGAGCTGCCTCGCGACGATGGTGGCGAATCTCTCGATCGGCAAGAAGAAGTACCTCGCCCACGAGCCGACGTTGCGCGACTTGAGGCGCGAGGCCGAGGCGGTGCGCACCGAGCTGCTCGACCTCGCGCGCCGGGACGGCGACGCGTTCGAAGCGGTGCTCAGGGCCGCGCGGCTGCCCCACGGCACTACGGCCGAGACGGTGGCGCGCGACGAAGCCCTGGTGCGCGCCGGTTTGGAGGCCTGCCGCGTTCCGCTTTGCACCGCGGCGGCGTCGCTGCGCGTGATCGAAATCGCGACCGAGGTCGCCAAACTCGGCAATCCCAACGCGATCACGGACGCCGGCGTGGCGGGGCTTCTGGCGCACGCGGGCGCCACCGGCGCCCTGTGGAACGTGGAAATCAATCTGAAGTCCTTGCCCGAGAGCGCCGATAAGCAAGGCGTGGAGATGGATTTGCGCCGCCTTCGGTCGGCCCTCGACCCCGCTCTGGGGGCCTGCCGTCAGGCCGTGCAATCCATTCTCGGCGTTTCCTAGGGAAGGGGCCCGTGTGCGGTGCCCGCCCTCGCGCGGACGCTCGGGCGTGTCGTGCCGAGCGCGAATCCGTGGAGAACAGCCGACTTGGAAAAGGCCATCGAGATCAAGCGGCGGGCCCAGCGATGCATCCAGAGCGGTGACCTGGGTGGTGCGCTGGCCGAATACGAGAAGCTGGTCGCCGCCGAAGACTCGGACCCCTACAACTTCGTCCTCCTCGCGGACCTGCTGTTCAAGCGCGGCGACACGGCCAACGCCGTGCAGCGCTATCGCTCCGCCGCCGACGCCTACGAGAGGTCGGGCCTCTACAAGAACGCCATCGCGGTGTGCAAGAAGATGGCGCGCTTGTCGCTCGCGCCGGGATTGGTGCTGGAGCGGCTGGGGCACCTGCACGCGCTCGACGGCCTGGCCACCGAGGCGGCCTCCTATTTCGGACTGTACGCCGAGCACGTGGTGCGCGAGAACAACCTGGCCGGCGCGGCCGCGGCCTTGCGCCGCGCCTTCGAGTGCGTGCCCGACGACCCGCGCGTGCTCGAGCGTCTCGCAGAATTGCACTCGATCGAGGGCGACACCGCGGCCTCGGCGCACGCGCTGGCCGAAGCGGCGCTTCACTATCGCCGCCTGGGGCTGGAAGAGGCGGCGCGCCGCTGTGCCTTGGTGGCCGAGCAGAGGGCGCCGGGGATGGTGGCCGAGGTCGCAGCGGGGCCGGCCTCGGCCGAGCAGATCGAGCTCCAGTCACCCGAGCCGCCGCCGGAGCTCGACGCCGCTCCCGCTACCTACGAGATCTGGGGCGAAGACGAGGCCGAGTCGGGTCCGCCGTCGCTCGGGGTCGTGGCACGCGGGCGCGCGGCCGCCGATGGCGCGCCGGAGCCCCCGCCTCTGCCCGGGCAAGAGGCGGCCGCAAGGCTCGAACGGTTCCCGGGTGGCCGAGGCACCGAGGTCGGGCTGGAATTCTCGCCGCCGACGCTCCAGACTCGCCCGCACGAGGCCGCCCCCGAGCGCAACGCGGGATCGTTCGGACAGGCCGAGATCGAGCGCCTGCTCGCGGAGGCACAGGAGCGCCTGCGCAACGGCGATCCGGAGGGCGGCGGCGATCTGCTGGTCGACGCGGCGCGAGCATACGAGTCGGCGGGACGGCTCGACAGCGCCGCGTCGATCTATCGCAGCCTGCACCGTGGGCCGCACGCCCCGCTGGCTCTGATGAGTCTCTGGTTCCAGAACTGCGAGCGGCGCGGCGATCGCCGCGAGGCCGCGCAGGTCGCCTGCGAGCTGGGCGATCGCGCACTGCAGCTGGGCGACTTTGAGGGGGCGCGCGAGTGGTTCGAGCGGGCGCGCGCCCACGATCAAGCGAATCCGATGGCGCGGCGGCGCCTGGTGCGGTTGGCCGAGCTGCTGTCCGACGGCGGCGTCGCCACGGAGGAGTCGGCGTCGAGCCCCGAGCTGCCGGAGCTCGCGGGGCCGGCGCTCATGGCGCCGGAGTCTCAACCGCCGGCCCTGGAGCCGTACCATGCACCCGAGCGCGAGCCACTCGAGAGTCCACTCGAGACCGAACCACCGGTCGGGCCGGAGGGCGGCATGGCGGACCGGATCGAGATGGCCTTGGGGCGGAGTGAAGCCGTGACCTTCGACCTGGGGTCGCTGCTCTCGGAGTTCCAGCGTGGCATCGAGGCCCAGCTTTCCGGCGACGCCCAAAGCCACTACGATCTGGCCATGGCCTACCGCGAGATGGGGCTGCTGGAGCCGGCGGTGGAATCGTTCCGAGTCGCGGCCACCGATCCGGGCTTCGTTCAACGGGCGGCCGAGATGATCGGCCGCTGCCTGCTCGATCAGGGGCGTTTCGACGACGCGGCCCAGGAGTTCTCCACCGCCCTCGAGCTGGAGTCGGGCGGAGCGGCAACCAACCTCGACCTGCGCTACCAGCTCGGCTTGGCGCTCGAGGCGGGCGGGAAGCTGCGGGACGCGGCGGCCCAGTTCGAGCAAGTGCGAGCCGCACAGCCGACCTATCGAGACGTCGCGGCTAAGCTGCGGGCGCTGGGTAAGGCCGCGGAGGGTGCGTGACGCGCTGGCCTCCCCTCGGCTCGGGGGGCCGCTGCGTCGATCTGCACGCGCACACCACCTTCAGCGACGGGTCGCTCGCCCCCGAGGCGCTGGTTGCGCTGGCGGTCGAGCGCGGACTCTCGGCCCTGGGCGTCACCGACCACGACTCGACCGAGGCGCTGCCGCGGGCTCAGGCAGCGATCCGTGCGACCCTCGAGCTGGTGCCCGGTATCGAGTTGTCCTCGGCGGCCGAGGGCCTCGATCTCCACATCCTCGGCTACTACATCGATGCCGAGTGTGGCGCGCTCTGCGAGCGCCTGGCACGCTTCGGGGCCGAGCGTCGCGAGCGGACGCGCGCCATCCTCCAACGCCTCGCCGAGCTCGGGGCCCAGGTGGAGGAGGAGACCGTGCTGGCTCTGGCGGGTCCTGGCGTCGTCGGGCGTCCCCACATCGCGATGGCACTCATCCAGGCGGGGCACGCGCGCGATCTGGACGAGGCCTTTCGGCGCTTTCTGGGGTCGCGGGGCGCGGCGTTCGTGCGGCGTCCCGCGTTCACGCCGGAAGAGGCGATCGCCCTGATCCACGTCGCCCAGGGCGTGAGTGTGCTCGCCCATCCTGGGCCGTTGCTGGCGCACGTGGTGGTGGAACGTTTGGCGGCGGCGGGGTTGCGCGGGATCGAGATCTGGCATCCACAGCACACGCCGACGACGATGCGGCGCCTCCACGCGCTGGCGACCCGCTTGGGTCTGCTCGAGACCGGGGGATCGGACTTCCACGGACCGGGACGCGGCGCCGATCTGGGCTCGCTCGAGGTGCCGGCCGAGGTGATGGGGCCGCTCAAGCAGGTCGCGGGAGTCGCCGGGTAGCGGGCAAAAGCGCCGCCCTCCTCGTCGGGTCGGCCGCCTCGCGCGCGAGCGCTCGAAGCTTCGGTCCGGGCTGCGTTGACGAGCCGCCGGTGTCTGGCTATTGTGCCTCGACCCGGCTCTGTCCGGGACCTTCGTCCCGCCCTCACCACCCCGACGGAGACCGCCGGCGATTCCCACGCACCGGTACACCTCGCGTCGCCTCTCCTACGCAGCTCTGCTGATCGCCGCGGGACTCACCGGCGTCTATGCGGAGTCGATCCCCAATTTCGAGGTGTTGACCTTGGTCGTGTTCGGCTCGGGGGTCTTGCTCGGGGCGCGCGATGGCTCGCTGGTCGGAGCCTTGACGATGCTGGTGTACACGCTGCTCAATCCGTACGGACCGGCGCCTCCCTTGGTCATGCTCGCCCAGGTCCTGGGGTCCGCGATGGCCGGAGCGGCCGGGGCGTGGTTTGCGGTCCTCGGGTTGCCCGCTCGCCCGGCGATCGTGCGTGCCGCCGTCCTTACGCTGGCGGCGATCGTCGTCACCGCCCTGTACGATCTGCTCACCAACGTGGCCACCGGCTTGGTCTTCGGCCAGCCGCGCTACTGGATTCTGGCCGGGATTCCCTTTTCCCTATGGCACATCGGCTACAACGTCGCTCTGTTCGTCGCGCTCGGGACTCCGCTCACCGCGGTGTTCGCGCGCTACGCGGAACGCTTGTCCTCCTGATCGCTGCGGCAGGGCAGTGGCCCCTGCCGGCGCCGGGTGGCTTGGTTCCCGAAGGCGGGCGCACCGCGCTGCTCGAGAGCACGCTGACCGACTTACCCTCGTGGTGGGGCGAGCCGGGCCGCGTGGGGTGGACGCCGGACGTCGACCTGGGATCGAGCTTTCCCTGGACCTTGGCCGGTCACGTGGTGGGGACGTGGAAGGTCCTCGATCCCGAGCGCACGCCGCGGCTGGCGCCGTTTCCCGGGGTGCTCGCGATGCAAACGCCGCTCTCCTGGTTCGACAGCGTGGGGGTAGCGAGCGATCGCGCATCGTCCTTCGAGGGATTCGACGGAGCGATGCAACGGATCGCGGGAGCAACCGTACCGGCGCCACGGCGTGGCACCCAGGGTGCGCGGGCGCAGGGCGACTTCGTGGTCACGAACGGCTCGTCCGCCTACGACGAGAACGCCCTCAGCCTGAGACGCGGTGACAGCCTTTCGTGGACGCGCGTCGAGGCCCTGGGATGGAAGCGTGGCTCGGTCGGGGCGCTGAGCGACGCGGGGCGTCATCGCTATGGCCTCGCCGGCCACTGGACACGCGGAGGGCAACGCTTCGAAGCATCGTTCGCTCAGCAGGGGGCCGCGGGAGGGATGGCAGGAGGCGAGGGCCAATCGGTGACCGGCGCGGGCGGGCAGCTCGGCTACGGTTTCGCCCAGGGAAGCCGCCTGCTCCTGGTAAAAGTCGGCCGCGGCTACGACCACCACGAGAGCCCGGGGCCGGAGCTCGCGCCGTCGCGCCGCGATGCGCACGGGCTCCATACGGAAGCGATTCTCGAAGGCGGCACGCCCGCCTCGGGATGGACGGCGCGGCTCGCCTGGCAACGCGAGTTCGTGGTGCGGGCAACCGGGGGCGAGGCCGGCGCCACGTGGCGTTCCGACGCGACCTGGCTGTCGCTCTCTGGCGTGCGGCCGCTCGCGGGAGGGACGCTGTCGGCTGGGCTCGGAGGGGGGCACCATGGCGGAGTGGACCGCTTCGCGGCGGCGCCGTCGATCGGCTACCGCTTCGAGAGCGGACCGCTCGAGGGCCGACTGGTGTTCGAGCGCGTGCTGACCCCGCTGTGGAGCGACTTGGCGCCCGGAGTCGCGCCGTTCCTCCAGAGCATCTGGTGGGGCGGCCTCGACGCCAGGCTCAGCCGGCGCGGGCTCACGGCGCGTGCCTCGTGGCGCGCCGGACGGACACGCGATCGAGCCCTCGTGGCGCGCCTGCCGGTCGAAGATCTGTGGCTGCGCTCGGGATTCCGCAGCGACCCCGACCCGTACGATTTCGGGATCGTCGTGGTCGAAGGCGAGTGGCGCGGGAAGCACGGCGCGCTCGTGGGGGAGGTTCATCAGCTCTTCCGCGACGACATGGCGCCGATGGCCAGCGTGGATCCGCGCCGCGGCGGCCGCGCGTACGCCGAGGTCGTGTTCCAACTCTTCGGAGGCGACCTGGGGGTGCGAGTGCGCGGTGAGGCCGAGGAGCTGGGAGGGCGGGTGAGCGACACCACCGGCTGGGCGCTGCGCACCCGCGGCGCCGGAACACCGGCACCGCGCGCGCTCGAGCGGTTCGTGGATACGGGCGCCGCCCTGGGATTGTCGCTCGCGGACGTCGTGTTCACGATTCGCGTCCACAACCTCGCGGACACGCCTCGTCCGGAGCCGTGGCTGGACCTGCGCACCGGGAGCGAAGCACTGGGGCCGGGACGCGAGTTTCGGGTCACGCTGCAGTGGAGGCTCTTCAACTAGTCCCCCGTTCCGTTGCCGATGGAACGACTCACCGCCGCCGAGCGCCGCGGCGCGCTGGCCCTGATCGTGATCCTGACGCTCGGCGCCGCGCGTGACCTGTGGCGGACCGCGCGCCTCGCGCTCCCCGCGCGAGTTCCGGAACCGCCGACCGCGACCGCCGAGCGCGCGCAGGCGGCACCCCCGCCGGCGGACGACGGGCGAGGCGTGAAGCCGGAGAAAATCGATCTCAACCGGGCGAGCCTGGCGGAGCTGGACGCGCTGCCGGGGATCGGGCCCGTGCTGGCGGCCCGGATCGTCGAGCACCGCCTACGCCACGGCCCCTTTCGGGCCGTCGAGGAGCTGCGGGCGGTGCGCGGGATCGGCCCGCGGCTCCTTGCGCGGCTGGCTCCGAGGCTCACGGTGGGAGGGGGCGACCAGCGGCCACCGTGACCCAGCTTGGCAAGCCGTCTCACGCCGAATGCATTCCGCAGCGCCGCGCCGCCGCGGCCGTGCAGGTTGACCTTCAGGCCAGACCCCGTCCTTCCGATAACCGACCTGAATCGTGCCGGCACCCGGCGTGGCTTGCCGTGGGAGTCGGGTCGTCGGGTCGCCGCACGTTCCCTGGTGCGGGCGAAATCCGCCCTCCGCCGCCGCACCGGTGCGCGAGCGATTCTGGATCCAGACGAGGCCCTCGGCGTGCAAGAAGACATCGGTCAGAAGCTGCTCGAATCGCGCCTGATTGACGAAAACGCGCTCCAGAAAGCCGCCCAGCAGATGAAGAACACGGGCGGCTCGCTGACGGGCAACCTGGTCAAGATCGGCGCGATCACCGAAGAGGCGCTGGGAGAGTTCCTGTCGCGGCTCTATCGCACGCCGGCGGCCGACCTCAAGGGATACGAGCCCGATCCGGCGCTCACGCGCCTGCTACCGGGGGACGTCGCGATCAAGTTCATGGCCTTGCCGCTGCGCAAGGTCGGGCGCCGGCTGGTGGTCGCGATGGCGAACCCGTCGAACATCTTCGCCATCGACGACATCAAGTTCATCACCGGCTACGAGGTCGAGCCGCACGTCGTTTCGGAAGCGATGCTCAAGAGGGCGATCGACCGCGCGTACGATTCGGCCGGCACGATGGCCGACGTGATGAAGGGAATCGAAGAGGATCTCTCGGTCGTCGAGGAGGAGGACACCACCGATGCCGACGTCGGTCTGGCCGACGAGGCTCCGATCGTCAAGCTCGTGAACTCGTTGATCGCCGACGCGGTGCGCAAGGGCGCCTCGGACATCCACATCGAGCCCTACGAGAGGACGATGCGCGTCCGATTCCGCATCGACGGCGTGCTCCAGGAGATGATGGCGCCGCCGTTCAAGTTCAAGGCGGCGATCATTTCGCGTCTGAAGATCATGGCCGAGCTCGACATCGCCGAGCGCCGCGTGCCGCAGGACGGCCGCATCAAGATCAAGGTGCTCAACCGGACCATCGACCTGCGCGTCTCGGCGCTGCCCACGATCTTCGGCGAGAAGATCGTGATGCGTATCCTGGACAAGAGCAACCTGAACATCGATCTCGAGAAGCTGGGATTCGAGCCGCGATCGATGAAGGAGTTCGTTGCGGCGATCGCCAACCCCTACGGCATGGTGCTGGTCACCGGGCCGACCGGATCGGGCAAGACGACCACCCTGTACTCCGCGCTGTCGCGGATCAACACGCCCGAGGTCAACGTGATGACCGCGGAGGACCCGGTCGAGTACAACCTGGACGGGATCAACCAGGTGCTGGTGCACGAGGACATCGGCCTGACGTTCGGCGCGGCCCTCAAGGCGTTCCTGCGCCAAGACCCGAACATCATCATGGTGGGCGAGATCCGCGACCTCGACACGGCGTCGATCGCGGTCAAGGCGGCGCTCACCGGGCACCTCGTGCTCTCCACCCTGCACACCAACGACGCACCGAGCGCGATCGGGCGTCTGGTCGACATGGGGATCGAGCCGTTCCTGGTGGCCTCCTCGGTCAACCTGGTGCTGGCGCAACGTCTGGTGCGCCGCGTGTGCGCCGGTTGCAAGCGGCCGATCACGCTGAGTGACGAAGTGCTCGACGAGCTGCAGCTCGACCCGAACGAGGTCAAGAACGCCACCCTGTTCGAGGGCGAGGGTTGCGTGGACTGCAGCAACACACGCTACCGGGGGCGCCAGGGCGTGTACGAGGTGATGGCGATGACGCCGCGCATTCGCGATCTGGTCCTCGAGCGCGCCGCGGCGGGAGAGATCAAGAAAGCGGCGATCGAAGAGGGAATGCTGACGTTGCGCCGGGACGGGTTGCAGAAACTGAAGCGCGGCCTGACCACGGCCGAGGAGATTC
Organism: Candidatus Eiseniibacteriota bacterium; assembly: GCA_005893295.1. Classification (GTDB taxonomy): domain Bacteria; phylum Eisenbacteria; class RBG-16-71-46; order RBG-16-71-46; family RBG-16-71-46; genus WS-8. The sequence goes on from VBOY01000037.1 coordinate 29,571, forward strand.
TCAAGGAGACCGCAGCCGACGAGGTTTAGAGACGCCTGACGCGGCGCGAGGAGGCACGGGTGCTAACCTTGAGGTACTTGCTGGAAGACATGGTGGCGAAGCGGGCATCGGATCTGCACGTCACGGCCGGGGTCCCGCCCGAGTACCGCATCGACGGGCTGCTGGTCCCGACCGAGCACGAGGTCCTCACGCCCGAGGCCACGGCGCGGCTCGCGTACGGGGTGATGTCGGACGAACAACGCAAGCGTTTCGAGACCACGCGCGAGCTGGACTTTTCGTTCGGGATCAAGAACCTGGCGCGCTTCCGCGCGAACGTCTTCTTGCAGCGCGGCGTGGTGTCGATGGCCGTGCGCCAGATTCCCCACGAGATCCTGCCGATGGACAAACTCGGGCTGCCGCCGGTGGTGCGCGAATTCACCTCGCGGCACAAGGGCCTGATCCTGGTCACCGGCCCGACCGGGAGCGGTAAGTCGACCACCCTCGCGTCGATGATCGACTTGATCAACGGGATCCGGCAGTGCCACATCATCACCATCGAGGACCCGATCGAGTACATCCATTACCACCGCAAATGCATCATCAACCAGCGCGAGATCGGGGCCGATACCAGTTCATTCGCGAACGCGCTCAAGTACGTCCTGCGCCAGGATCCGGACATCATCCTGGTGGGCGAGATGCGCGATCTCGAGACCATCGAGGCCGCCCTGACGATCGCGGAGACCGGTCACCTGGTGCTCGCCACGCTACACACGAACTCGACCTACGAGGCGGTGAACCGCATCGTCGACGTGTTCCCCGCGGATCGACACCGCCAGATCCTGACGCAGCTCGCCTTCACGCTCGAGGGCGTGGTCACGCAGCAGCTGATCCGGCGCCACAGGGGGGGCGGGCGAGTGATGGTGTCGGAGGTGCTGGTCTGCACGCCCGCCATCAAGGCGGTGATTCGCGAGGCCAAGACGCACCAGATCTATAGCCTCATGCAAGCAGGGCAGAAGTTCGGCATGCAGACGATGAACCAGGGGTTGCTGCAGGCGGTTCTCGACAAGCACCTGACTGCCAATGACGCACTCGACCGCAGCGCCGACCGGTTGGAGCTGGAAGGGATGCTCACCAAGTCCGGGCGGATCGCTGCCTAGGAAGGACGCCATGGCCACGTTCGTTTGGAAGGGGCGCACGCTCGCCGGAGAAGCACAGGCCGGAGAGATCGAGGTCGGGCGCCAGGAAGAGGCGGTCGAGCTGCTGCGCAAGAAGAAGATCCTGGTCACCTCGATCAAGGCGAAGGGGGGGGGCCTGCGCCTGCCGAAGTTCCCCGGCACGGGCGGCGTCTCGACGAAAGACCTGGCGATCTTCACGCGTCAGTTCGCGACCATGATCTCGGCCGGCCTGCCGCTGGTGCAGTGCCTCGACATCCTGGCGAAGCAGGCGAGCAAGCCGTCGCTCGGGCGGGTGATCGGTGAGGTGACGCGCGAGGTCGAGGCGGGCTCGACCTTGTCGGACGCCCTCGGCAAACACAAGAAGGTGTACGACGACCTGTTCCGCAACATGGTGGCGGCCGGGGAAGCGGGCGGCGTGCTCGACGACATCTTGATGCGCTTGGCGACCTACATCGAGAAGGCCGATGCGCTGAAGCGCAAGGTCCAAGGCGCGATGGTGTATCCCGCGGTGGTCCTGACGGTGGCTCTGGGCGCCACCGCGTTCATGCTCATCTTCATCATCCCGGTCTTCGCCAAGATGTTCAGCGACTTCGGCGGCCAGCTACCGCTTCCCACCCAAATCGTGCTCACGATGTCGAACATTCTGAAGGGGTACTGGTGGGTCGGTGTGGCCGGGCTGGTGGTGGGCGTCATCGCCTTCCGGCGCTACTACACGACCGAGGCCGGCAAGCTCGTCGTCGACGCGGCGATGCTCAAGATCCCGGTGCTGGGGGACGTCCTGCTCAAAGGCGCCGTCGCTCGCTTCACGCGCACCCTGGGGACCCTGATCGCGTCCGGCGTGCCGATTCTGGCAGGGCTCGAGATCACGGCCCGCACCGCCGGCAACAAGGTCATCGCGGAAGCGATCATGATGGCGCGAGCGTCGATCCGTGAAGGCGAGACGGTAGCGGCGCCGCTCAAGGCCTCCGGGGTGTTTCCTCCGATGGTGGTGCAGATGATCTCGGTCGGCGAGCAGACCGGCGCGCTCGACGAGATGCTGACCAAGATCGCCGCGTTCTACGAGGCCGAGGTCGACTCGGCGGTGGACACGATGACCTCGGTGATCGAGCCGATCATGATCGTTCTGATGGGCGGCATCGTCGGCGGACCGCATGTCATGGAGAGCGCAGCCTCCGGCGGGAGAGGAACGATGGCAAGGGTTGAGAACCCTGCTGTGGGCACGGTTGCTGGTGGCCGCTCTGGCGCTGCCGGTCGGCCTGCTGCTGGGACGAGAAGGGGCGGTCGAAGCGTGGCTGGTCCTGGGCCGCGCGGTGCTGGCGGTGGGCGCGGTCTCGGTGCTGCTGTGGCTCGGGACCCAGCTCAGACGTTGGTTCACGATCCAGCTCTATCTCCATCTGGCGGTGGATGCTGCACTGGTGACCGGGCTCGCGGCCCTGAGCGGTGGGCATCGCAGTCCGTTCGCCCTGTTCTACGTGCTGGTGGTGATCACGGGCGGGATCCAGGCCCGCCTGGTAGGCGGCCTGGCGGCGGCCGCGGCGAGTTGCACCGGGTACTGGGCGCTGCCGGCGCTCAGCGCCCAGCTGGGCACTCCGCGGGCGGCGGAGGTCGCCACGCGGCTGCCGAGCCCCGGCATGCTGTTCGTGCTGCTGGTCATGGTGGGAGTGCTCGCCGGGACCCTCGGGCGACGCACCCAGCGGGATCGCGAGGAGCTGGAACGGGCGGAACGGGAGCTGGACCGAGTGCGATTCGATAACGACGTCATCCTGCGACACCTGGCGTCGGGGGTGATCACGCTGGATGGTTCGGGCGCGGTGGCGTACCTGAACCCGGCCGCCGAGGAGGTGCTGGAGATTCGGCTCCGAGACGTGCGCGGCCAGAGTGTGCAGCAGGCGCTGCCGGAGCGCTTGCAGGGGCTACGCAGCGCCCTGCTCGCGGTGCTCGAGCATCGCTCGCCGGTGCTGCGCGGCGAGCTGGCGATGCGGACCGCCGCGGGGGTGGGGCTGCCGCTTGGGCTCTCGACCAACGTGCTCACCCACGAGGGCCAGGTGACCGGCGTGGTCGCGGTGTTCCAGGACCTGAGCGAGGTGCGGGAAATGGAGCAACGGGCCCGTCGCAACCAGACCTTGGCCGAGGTCGGGACGCTGGCGGCGGGAATCGCCCACGAGCTGCGGAACGGGCTCAACCCGATCAGCGGTTCGGTGGAGTGCCTGCAGCGCGAGCTCAAGCTCGAGGGAGAGAACGCTCAGCTCATGGAGCTGATCGGCAAGGAGTGCGTGCGCTTGAACCGCTTCGTGACCGACCTGCTCTCGTACGCGCGCGAACGCGACCTGGCCAAGGAGCGGATCGGCCTGAACGAGAACCTTTCGGAGCTGTGCGAGAGCCTGGCGCGCGACCCGCGCCGGCCGCAGGGAGTGAACGTGGTCTTCGAGCGCGGAGCCCCTGGAGGCGAAGTCCTGGGGGACCGCGAGCAGCTTCGCCAGGTGTGGCTCAACCTGGCCAGCAACGCCCTCGAGGCGATGGAGGAGCGCGGAACCCTGACCGTGCGCTGGCGCGAGGCCAGTCCGGACCAGGCAGTCGTGGAGTTCGTGGATAACGGCCCCGGGATTGCGGTGGAGCATCTGCCGCGGGTCGGGCAGCCCTTCTTTACAACCAAGAAAGGGGGAACCGGTTTGGGCCTTGCCATCGCGCAACGCATCGTGGAGCGGCACGGAGGAACGCTTTCCTTCGAGGGCGCGCCCAGTCGAGGGACGGTCGCGCGCGTGAGACTTCCGCGTGCTCCGCTCGGCGTGGCGCGTGCGGCCTGACGGTTCCCTGGACATCCGAGAGGTAAAGACAATGGCGGCGGAAAAGATCCTGGTCGTCGACGACGAACAGAGCATGACCCAGTTCCTGAGCATCGTGCTCCGCAAGGAGGGCTACCAGGTCACGCCCGTGAACAACGGACGAGACGCGCTGGAGAAGGCCCGCAGCGAGAACTTCGATGTCGTCATCACCGACATCAAGATGCCGGGGATAGACGGCATCCAGTTGCTCAACGGTCTCAAGAAGCACGATCCATCGCTGCCGGTCGTCATCATGACCGCGTATGCCTCGCAGCAGTCGGCGATCGACGCGGTAAACATGGGGGCGTTCCAGTACCTGATCAAGAACGCCAAGAACGACGAGATCAAGCTGGTGGTCCGCAACGCGCTCGAGATGCGGCGGGTGCGAAGCGAGAACCTGTACCTCAAGCGCGAGCTGAAGCGCGGTCACGAGGAAAAGACGATCATTGGATCGTCCGAGGAGATGAACCGCGTCTTCAAGATGGTGGACCGCGTGGCCGACAGTGAGGCCACGATCCTGATCCAGGGAGAGAGCGGAACCGGCAAGGAGCTGATCGCCCGAGAGATCCACTACCGCAGCCGCCGGGTGCAAGGGCCGTTCGTCAGCATCAACTGCGGGGCGATTCCGCGCGACCTGCTCGAAAGCAACCTGTTCGGCCACGTCAAGGGGTCCTTCACCGGGGCGGTGCGCGATGCGGCCGGGCTGTTCCAGGTGGCCGAAGGAGGGACGTTCTTCCTCGACGAGATCGGGGAAATGCCTCACGCCACGCAGGTCAAGCTGCTGCGGGCGCTGCAGGAACGGGAGATCATTCCCGTGGGAGGCACGCAGCCGATCCGGATCGACTGCCGCCTGGTGGCCGCCACCAATGCCGATCTCGAGAAGGAGGTCGCCGAAGGACGCTTCCGCGCCGACCTCTTCTATCGGCTCAACGTGATCCCGATCAAGCTGCCGGCGCTGCGCCAGCGGCGTGACGACATCCCGCTCCTGGTCGATCACTTCCTGCGCCGCCACGCGCAGGGCGGTGCATCCAAGAGCGTGAGCAAGGAGGCGATCGAGCTGCTGATGAAGTACGACTGGCCGGGAAACGTGCGCGAGCTCGAGAACGTGATGGAGCGCGCCATGATCCTGGACGAGACCGGGTCGATCGATTCCGACGACCTGCCCGAGAAGATCCGGTTCGGCGTCCACCAGCGGGGCAGCCTGGTGATCGAGTCGCCGACCATGACGCTCGACGAACTGGAGAAGGAATACATCCTCAAGGTCCTGAACCACACGCACTGGCAGAAGAAGCGGGCCAGCGAAGTCCTCGGCATCAACGCTTCGACCCTGTATCGGAAGCTGATCGGATACGGGATCGAGAAGCCGGGTGGTCAGGGGCTGGGAGATTTCGGGGAGAATGCCGCCTGAATCGTGCACTCCGCACGTTTCGCCCCCGGCTCGTGCGAAATGCTCAATTCGCGTCCCACCGGAACGAGAAATGCGCGGCGGCAGCGTGAGCTCGGCCACGAGGTCCGCTCCCGCACCTCGCGCAAGGTGACGTCACACAACGCGTTGGACCACGAATGAAACCCGGCGATCGCGTGGCACACCGGTTGCGAGGCCTGTGCTCATTGAGGGTCGAGCATGGTGTGAGACCCGCACCAGGACCTACAAGGGGGGACATGAGATGTCGAAGTCGGAAAACGGTTTCACCCTGATCGAGCTGATGATCGTGGTCGTGATCATCGGCATCCTGGCGGCGATCGCGATCCCCAACTTCATCGCGATGCAGGACCGCGCGAAGGAAGGCAGCACCAAGGCCAACATGCACACCTTCCAGCTCGCGGCCGAAGACTACGGGGTCCAGAACGACGGCACCTACGGCGCGGACTGCGCCGCGGTGGCCCCAATGCTGCCCCGCGGCGGCGCCAACTTCAAGAACCCGTTCAGCTCGGCTTCGGCGGCGTATGTCGACGCCGGCGCGTGGGCGGTGCCGCAGACGACCGGTTCGACGACCGCCGGCATCACGGCGTACCAGGATTCATTGCAGATGAAGTACCAGGTGTGTGGTCATGGCAAGAGCGCCGATCTTGCGCTCGTGCTCTCGAGCGGTCAGTAGTACCTGACGTTCACCAACCGTGAGCCGCCACGTCCGTGGGGCCGCGAACAGAGGCGGAGGAGACTAGCAATGGGCAAGTCACAGAAGGGCTTCACCCTGATCGAGCTGATGATCGTGGTCGTGATCATCGGCATCCTGGCGGCGATCGCGATTCCGAACTTCATCGCGATGCAGGACCGGGCCAAGGAGGGCAGCACCAAGGCCAACATGCACACCTTCCAACTCGCGGCCGAAGACTACGGTGTCCAGAACAACGGCACCTACGGTGCGGACTGCGCGGCGGTGGCCCCGCTGCTGCCGCGGGGTGGCGCCAACTTCAAGAACCCGTTCAGCTCCGCTGCCGCGTCGTATGTCGACGCCGGCGCCTGGGCCGTACCGCAGACAACCGGTTCGACGGTCGCCGGCATCACGGCGTACCAGGATTCATCGCAGCAGAAGTACCAGGTGTGTGGTCATGGCAAGAGCGCAGATCTGGCGCTCGTCCTCTCCAGCGGCCAGTAGCAATTCTCCAGCAGTGCGGGGGGGCGGAGCCACGCTCCGCCCCCCTCGCGCATTTCGGAGCTCGGACAGCATGAAGATCAAGACAACGATGATGATGCGCGAGGCCGGTTTCACGCTGATCGAGCTGATGATCGTGGTCGTGATCATCGGGATCCTGGCGTCGATCGCGATCCCGAACTTCGTCGCGATGCAGGATCGGGCCAAAGAAGGCAGCACCAAGGCCAACATGCACACCTTCCAGCTCTCGGCCGAGGACTACGCAATCCAGAACTCCGGGGTCTATGCGGGCACGGCCGGTGCGGTGGCGTCGCTGATCCCTCCGGCGGGGATCACCTTCATCAACCCGTTCAGCTCCTCCTCCGTCGCGTACGTGGACCAGGCCACCTGGACCGTGCCGCTCGCGACCGGATCGACGGTCCCCGGGATCGTCGCCTACGGCGACTCGCTTCAGGGGCGCTACCAGGTGGCCGGACATGGCAGGGACGTCGACCTGGCGCTCGTCCTGACGAGCCAATAAGAGGCGTGCCGGGGCTGGGCGAAGGCCGCGGGGCCCAAACGGCACGCGGATTGCGTTGATCCGGCCCGCCATGCCCGATTCCACTCGGCTGAACGGCGAAACGCAGCCGCGGCAGCTCCCGAGCCCAAACGGCGGACAATCCTCTTCCGCCCCCCGTCCAAGGCTTGGACAATGGGGGCGTCCCATCCCCGACCCAGGGCTCGCCGTCTGCACCCGTGACCTCTCCAAGTGGTATCGCCACCCCTGGACCGGCCGTGTCTTCCGCGGCGTCGAGAGCCTCGATCTCGAGGTGCGACGCGGCGAGGTGATGGGCTACCTCGGGCCCAACGGCGCGGGCAAGACC
>VBOY01000056.1:0-4057 GCA_005893295.1 Candidatus Eiseniibacteriota bacterium
GGTCTACCTGGTGATGGCGAGTCAGTTCGAATCGCTTCTCCACCCGTTCGTCATCATGTTCACGCTGCCGATGGCGGTCGGCGGAGTCGTGCTCACGTTGCTGCTGACGAGGACCTCGGTGAACGTGATGGTGCTCATCGGCTCGGTGGTGTTGGCGGGGATCGTCGTGAACAACGGCATCGTGCTGATCGACTACGTGAAGCAGCTGCGGCAGCGCGGCGTACCGAAGGAGGAGGCGCTCATCGAGGCGGGCCTGGTGCGCATGCGCCCGATCCTGATGACCGCCCTCACCACCGTGCTGGGTCTGCTGCCGATGGCGCTCGGCATCGGGCCGGGGGCCGAGGTGCGCTCGGCCCTGGCGTTGACCTTGATCGGTGGGCTCACCAGCGCCACGGTGCTGACCCTGGTCATGTTGCCGGTGGTGTACGCCACCCTCGATCGCAAGCCGTGAGAATGCGGTGAACCTGTCTCGCTGGAGCCTGCGCAATCCGGTCACGGCGAGCATGGTGCTGCTGTCCCTGCTGGCGGTGGGGGCGATCTCGGTGCCGCGGCTGCCGCTCGCCTTCCTGCCCGAGGTCAGCTTCCCCAGCCTCGAGATCACGATCCCCTATCCGAACGCCCTGCCGGCGCAGGTCGAAGAGGAGATCACGCGTCCCGCCGAGGAGGCGCTCGCCACGCTCAGCCGCGTGCGGCGCATTCACTCGTGGTCATCCGCGAACTCCGCCAACATCACCGTCGAGTTCGATTGGGGCGAGGACATCGCGCCGCTGCGGGTCGAGGCGCGCGAGAAGCTCGACCGCATCCGCGACAAGCTCCCGGTGGACGTGGATCTCATCCAGGTCAACAGCTTCCGCTCGTCCGACATCCCGGTCCTCGAGTGCCGGATCGCGGCCGAGCGTGATCTGTCGCGCGATTACGAGCTGCTCAACCGACACGTCGCCGACCCGCTGCGTCGCGTGCAGGGAGTGGCCAAGGTCGAGCTGTATGGGGTCGACCCCCCGCAGGTGCGCATCGATTTCCGACTGGCGGAGCTGCAGCGACACGGGCTGGATGCGAATGCCGTGCTGGCGCGCCTCGACGCTTCGAGCCGCAGCATGGGCGCCGGGGTGTTGCGACGGCGGGGTGAGGCGTGGCCGCTGCGGGTCGTGAACCAGTTCGGGAGCCTCGAGGAGTTTCGGAACTTCCCCGTCGACGACCACGGGCTCACGCTCGCCAGCGTGGCCGACGTCTCCCTCACCGAGCCCGACCTCGACTACGGCCGCCACCTCGATCAGGGGCGGGCGATCGGTCTCAACGTGATCAAGGAGTCGGGGGCCAACACGGTCGCGGTGGCCGACCGCTCGCGGCGCGTCCTCAAGGAGATCGAGAACGACCCGTTGCTCAAGGGGATCCAGGTGCTCACCTTCACCGACCAGGGAGAGCAGATCCGCAATTCGCTCGAGGGGCTGCTGCAGGCGGGGGTCATCGGCGCGATCCTGGCCACCGGTCTGCTCTACTTCTTCCTCCGCAACCTGGTCACCACCCTGGTGGTGGCCGCGGCCATTCCGTTTTCGCTCCTCGCCGCGGCCGCGCTGCTCTACTTCGGCGGTCGCTCACTCAACATCCTGTCGATGATGGGGCTGATGCTGGCGGTCGGCATGCTGGTGGACAATGCGGTCGTGGTGCTCGAAAGCATCCATCGCCGGCGCGAGCGCGGGCAGTCTCGACTGCGCGCCGCGGTGATGGGCAGCCGCGAGGTGCTGCCGGCGGTGGTCAGCGCCACGATCACTTCGATCATCGTCTTCCTGCCGCTGGTGCTCGGTGGCCGCACCGAGATCACCACCTGGATCGGCGAGGTCGGGCGCACGATCATCTTTACGCTCTGTTGTTCGCTGTTCCTGTCGCTCACCCTGATCCCGCTCGCGATCGGCCGTTTCCTGTCGGTCCAGGTGGGCGAGCAGCCGGCCATCCTCAAGCGGCTCGCCGCGCTCCACCACCGGGTCTTGAGCTGGACCCTGAACCACCGGCCGGCCACGGTGGCGGTTGCCTTCGGCGTGGTGGTGGTGGCGGTGTTCCTGTTCGCCCCGGTGGACAAGAGTACGTTCACCGCCTCCAAGGTCGAAGCGGTTGCGGTGAACTACGAGTTCGCCGACAACCTCAACTACCGCGAGGTGGAGCGCTACGTGACCGCGATCGAGCGCTGGATCCAGGCGCGGAAGGACTCGCTACACGTCAAATCCACTTACTCCTACTTCACCAACAACATGGCGATCACGCGCGCCTACCTGGTCCCGCGTTACGCCGACGACGAGGGCGCCCAGGTGGTGCGCAAGCTGCTGCGTGGCGGATTGCCACAGCTCCCCGGCGTTACGCTGCGCTTCGACGACGACCGCAACAACGCTGCTGGCCCGGCACGGCTGTCGGTCAACCTCTACGGCGACCCCGGACCGCGCCTGGACCAGCTCGCCGAGGAGATGCAGCGGCGCCTGTCGCGCATCGACGGGCTCACCGACGTCGTGGTGGGAGGCGAGCGCGGCCGCCAGGAGGTCGAGGTGGTGGTCGACCGGGACCGGGCGTCTCGCTATGGGCTCTCGACCGCGGCGGTCGGGGCATCGGTGTCGCAGTTCTTCCGCGGGCGCGCGTTGCCGCGCTTCCGCGGGCCGGAGGGCGAGGTCCAGGTGCAAGCGCGTCTCGCGGAGCAGGACCGCTCGAGCCTCGAACAGCTGCGCGACCTTCCGGTGCTCGCCACCGATGGAGCGAGCGGGGCTCAGGCGACGGTGCCCCTGGGGGCGGTGGCCTCGTTCCGCCCGGTGCGCACGCCGACCAGCGTCGAGCGTCAGCAGCGCCGCTCGGTGCTGTCGGTGCGTGGGAACTACGAAGCCAAGCGCGGCGGCGAGATCCGGCGCCAGGTGAAGAGCGCGCTCGACGCCATGGCGTTCCCCACCGGGTACCTGTGGTCGTTCGGCTCGGCGTTCGAGGAGGAGAATCGAACCCAGCAGGAAATGCTCGTGAACCTGTTGTTGGCCCTGGTGCTGGTCTACCTGGTCATGGCGGGGTTGTTCGAGTCCCTGCTCCATCCGTTCGCGATCATGTTCGCGTTGCCATTCGCATTCGCCGGGATTGCCGCCATCTGCTTCTTCACCCACTCACCATTCAATCTCATGGCCCAGATCGGCCTGCTCATCCTGATCGGCATCGTGGTCAACAACGGGATCGTGCTCGTCTACCACGTGCATCAGCTGCGCGGCCGCGGGCTGCCCCGCACCCAGGCGATCCTGGAGGCGGCGCGCGATCGACTTCGTCCGATCCTCATGACGACGACCTGCACCGTGCTCGGCATGCTTCCGCTCGCCGTGGGCTCGAACCACGTGGGCGACGTGCTCTACTACCCGCTGGCGCGCACGGTAATGGGAGGGCTCGTGGCCTCGACCGCGTTGACCCTGGTGCTGGTTCCATGCCTCTACACCCTGCTCGAAGACGGTGCCGCCCTGGTCGCGGGCGTCTGGAGATGGGGGCCGCGGGCGGGCCGACCAGCGCCGACCTCGGACGCGGCTCGAGCCCAGGGGCCGGCGCGGGTCTGAAATGCTTGCGCGTGGTACGGTCGCGATCATCCGAATCCACGAACTGCACGGGCTAGCTACGACCGATTCGCAACCGGCCGGACCCAAGGGCTCGCTGCGTGCCGTGCCGGGGAAGACTGCACCAGGCTGTCGAGCATTCAGGTCGCCAGCATCACCACGTCGGTCGGCTGCGCTGCTACGACAGTGCTGCGGGGCTGGCAACACGTTGATGCAGGCGGCTACGTCAGTGCGATGCCCCAAGCGGCGCGACGCGGCTGTCAGAGGTAGTTCGTGGACCGAAGCAAGTAAGTGCGAGGCGCACCCGCTGCTCGAGTGAGGCATCGGGAACGGCCTCGGCGCGTGCCGCCGCCCGCCGCGCCTCGTCGGCGCTGAGGCCGAGCGCTCGCAGCCACGGAACGACCTCCTGGGCCGCGGCCCTTGCCTGGGTCTGCGCCGCGTTGCGGCGCTCTTCGTCTGCCGCCTGCGCCGCCATATCCTGGCGCCGGCCCCCGGCCGCG
>VBOY01000056.1:4136-18870 GCA_005893295.1 Candidatus Eiseniibacteriota bacterium
ACGCGGCACTTCGTCGACGTGATCGAACTCGAGAAGGGTCCGCGCCGCGCAGCGGCGCCCGGCTTCGCTCACGAAGGTGCACTGGCCGCCACCGCGCTCCCAGACAGTGCGTTTGACGTGAGCCGGAATGTAGCGCGGGTTAGTGCTCGGACGATTGCTCGGACGCGGGCACTTGGCCCGAGCGAACTTGCCCTTCTCGAGCTTCTCGATCAGCGCATCGAGCGCACGATCGAGCACCTGGGCGAGCTCCCCGGAGGGCAGTTGGTGGCTGAGTAGCTCTTGTGCGTACCGGAGCTTGTCGTGGGTACTCTGGCTCAGGGTGACTTGAAGGGCGAAGTGCTTTGCTGACAAGGAAGTTACCATCGGTCGCTGTGAAACCGCTTCAACACGCCCCGGGGCGTGTTGTGAGGACAGCCCAACTATCCCCGGGGATAGTTGGGGGGGTAGCTCGCGCAGTTGTTGCACGTGCGCTGGAATGTCTGGCTGGGGGAAGCGCTCCGCCAGGAGCCGCTCGATCTCGGACTTGCTCTTGTCCGCGGCGGCCGCGAGGAGCTCGTCCGCGTTCTCGGCCGTCAAGTAAGGCGCCAGCAGGACGACCGCGCTCAGGTGCAGGTGGCCGTCGGCCAGGGCGGTGAAGACCGCGGGGTACTGGCGCGCGGTGCGCGCCCCGCGAATCCGGTGGAAGGCCGCCTGCTCGGACAGACGCAGTTCCTGGACACAATAGAGGAACATCGAAGGATAACCAGCTGGCAGGTAGAGCCGCCGGGCATCGACCTCGGCGAGGTCGGCCAAGAGCTCGGCGCTGATCGCGCGCTGCTGGCAGAGGCGGCTGGCCAAAGTGTCCAGCAGCGAGCGATCGCTCAGATGCGAACGTGCGTAGGGATCCACTCGAACTCCTCGACGGGGGCGGGACGCCGAGGGCGGCGGCTGCGAACGTATTCACTTATAGCACGCCCGATTTCGGCGCCCAGGCTACGCCGGAGCGCGCGGCGATCAGAGCGCCATGAAGTTTTCCGTGGCGAGGAAGATCCAAGCCACCAGCGTGCATCCTGCGCACGATGGAACGCTCTTTGGCGTGCGTCGGCGAAGTTGCCACGAAGCGGTGCGCATGGGGGTCAAGGGAATTCGCTGCGATTCTTCTGGCGCAGGGCGTCCGGCGCCCTCCAGGGACACCAGCCGGCCAGGAAGCGGCCGGGCGGGAGCAACGTGTCCAAAGGGGGGAGCTTCCATCGGGGCGCACCCGCGGGTCGCCTTCGGCTACTCCTCACCACTCGCCGATCGCGCGATGACGGCCATCATCGGGCCATGTAGCGGGCCGTTGCTCGCCAGGATCTGGCGGGCGTCGATCCGGAATGCGCCGCCATCGTAGCCCGTCACCGAGCCTCCGGCCTCGCGCACGATGAGCGAGCCCGCCGCCACGTCCCACGGCGCCAGGTCGTCCTCCCAAAACCCATCGAAGCGCCCCATGGCGAGGTAGCACAGGTTGAGCGCCGCCGAGCCGTCGCGTCGCACGCCCTGCGCGCGCACCAAGAACGCTTTGAACAAGGGCAGGATGCGCTCGGGGTGCTCGCGCACGTCGTAGGGAAACCCGGTCACGAGCAACGCGTCTTCGAGCCTCGCGATCTCCGAGACGCGGATCGGCCTCCCGTTCAGGGTCGAGCCCTGGCCATGGGCGGCCGCGAACAGCTCCTCGCGCACCGGATCGTAGACCGCCCCGGCGACCACGGTTTCGGCGACTTCGGCGGCGATCGAGACCCCGAAGAACGGGTAATTGTGGGCGAAATTGGTGGTGCCGTCGAGCGGATCGATGAGCCACCGCACCAGCGCTGGTCCTCCGGCCGGCGGCGCATGCCCGCCCGACTCCTCGGCGAGCACCGCGTGCGTCGGGAAGCGGCGGGCGATTCCCTCGACCAGCATCCGCTCCGAGCGCCGGTCGTATTCGGTGACCAAGTCGATTCGGCTCTTGCGCTCGGGCGCGTGGTTGCGGCCGAAGCCGTCGCGCAACAGCGCTCCCGCCTCGAGCGCCAACTCGCCTGCGGCATCGCGCAACGCGACCGGATCGACCGAGGGCATCGCCCGGCTAGCCGCGTGTCGCGTCGTGTGGACAGATGCGGCTATTGTGACTGTTGTAGGGGCAGTCGCGGCAGGCGAGGTAGCTCGGCCGGGGAGAAAACTCCCCCACTCGAATGCCCGCGGCCGCTTGGGCGATCCGGGTGGCGGCCGTCGCGAGGTGGTCGGGTTTCACCTCCGCGGCCCCCACCATGCCGCTGCCCACGTAACGCAGCTCGACGCGCCCCGGCATGACGCCGCGCGTCTCCCGATAGGCGAGCGCGTAGAGGCCGAGCTGGCCATCCCTGAGGCTCCTCGCCGCGCGGTCCGTGGCGTTCTCCTCCTCGTCGACATCGGAGGTCTTGAAGTCGACGATCGTGATCCGGCCGTCGCGTTCGTCGATGCGGTCCCAGCGGCCGCTCACCAGGTTCAACCCCTGACGGAACTTGAACGATTGCTCGACCTGGAGCGGCAGGTGCGTCGAGGCGCCCTCGCGGGCCACGAAGCGCCGCAACGTCTCTCTCCCTTGCTCGAGACGGCGCTCCTCGTGCTCGCGGGAGTGAAACCCCTCGCTCGACCACGAGCGCTCGAACACGCGGATCACGTCGTCGGTCGCGATCGGATAGCCACGCAGCCGGTGTTGATAGTAGACCAGGATCGCGTGGTGGATGGCGTTGCCATACATGAAGCGTGGGTCCGCGGCCAGCGGCAGCTGTACTTCGTGCGCGTACCGGTACTTGAGCGGACAGGTCAAGTAGTCGTCGACCCGCCCGCTCGAGAGCGAGAGCGGCTCGTTGTCGGGCAACGGAGCGCGGGCCGAAGCCGGAGCGATCGGCGCCGGGGCGTGACGCTCGATCGCCTCGCGTGGATCGAGTGCCGAGAGGCTCGCCGGACGCGCCGGGATGGCCAACGCTTCCGACACGAACCGGCTCATCTTCCAGCGTCTCTTTCCCCCATAGTCGACGGCCCAGCTCAAGTGAAGCTCTTCGCGCGCCCGCGTCATGCCGACATAGAACAGGCGCCGCTCCTCCTCCTCGTGCGCGTCCCCCTCGAGCGGAGGCTCGCGCACCAGCTCGCGTGGGAACGGCAGATCCTCGTCGCGCGTGCGGCCGGGGAAGCGGCCGTCGGCCAAGGACACCATGAACACCACCGGGAACTCGAGCCCCTTCGCGCCGTGGGCGGTGATCGTCTGCACGGCGTTGAGGTCGACGTCCACTTCGGCGGCGGCCGGATCGTCACCGGCCTCGATGAGCAGATCGAGATAGCGCACGAAGGCGTGCGTCCGGTTGTGTTCGAGCGATTCGCCGACGCGCTTGGTGATCGTGAACAGCTTGGCGATGTTGCGTACCTGGGCCTCGGCCTCGACGGTCTCCTCGGCCGCCAGGCGCGCGAGCAGGCCGCTCCCGTGCACGAACGCGTAGAGCACGTCGGTGGTCGGGCGTCGCGGCGCGAGCTGCGCCAGCGTGCGGGCCAGGTCGAGGTAGCGCGCGAGCGCGTCGCGCGTGGCGTCCGCCAGCGCGAACAGGAGCGGCTCGCGCTCGGCGCGGTCGAGGACTTGGCGCAGGCTGAGGTTGCGGTGATGGGCGAGGCTCGACAGCCGCGCCAGGTCGACGCCGTCGGCGCCGAACAGCGCCGAGCCGAGCAGCTGGAACACCGCGCCGCTGTCGTCCGGATCCGCCACGGCGCGTAGCCCAGCCAGGCACAGCCGCACTTCGTCGCGGGCATAGAGGCGGAATTGGGCGTTCTGCTGGTACGGGATCCCTTCGGCCTCGAGCGACGTGAGAAACGGCGTAAGGTCGCTGTGGCGGCGCGCCAAGATGGCAAAATCCCCCGGCCGCCGACCAGCGCGCATCTCGGCGGCGATGCGTCCGGCGACGAAGGCAGCCTCGTCGCTTCCGGTGTGAAACTCGCGATGCTCGATTCGTCCTGCCCCCGCGCTGGTCGCGCGCAGCTTCTTGTCGAAACGCTGTCCGCCCCCGCGCCTCTGGAGCTGCGCTTCCAGGCGGTCCGGATCGTTGTTGCGGATCAGTCGGTACGCGGCGTCGAGCAGGTTCTGATGCGAACGATAGTTGTGAGTCACGACCACGGTCCGCGCGTCGGGGTCGGCATCCAGGAACGCCATCAGGTTCGCGAGCTTGGCGCCTCGGAAGCGGAAGATGCTCTGATCGTCGTCGCCCACCACCGTGAGATTGCGCCGCTCGCCCGCCAACAGCTCGAGCATCTCGAACTGCGCGTGGTTCGTATCCTGGAACTCGTCCACCAATAGGTACCGATAGCGCTCCTGCAATTGACGCCGCACGTGGGGGCGCTCGCGGAGGAGCCGCAGCGCCAGCGACATCTGGTCGCCGAAGTCGACGCGACCGAACCGCATCATGAGATCGCGATAGCGAGCGTACGCGCGCGCCTTCTCGCGCTCGGTGAGAGCGCGATCCGCGAGCGCCGCGTCCTCGCCCGCCTCGGCGACCAGCCGATCCGCGAACGCCGCGTATTGCTCCGGCGTCACGTCCTCGTCGCGCGCGCGCGCGAAACAACGCAGCAGCGCGGCGAGATTCGCATCGGGCCGACCGAGTGGGGCGAGGCGCTCGAGCCCCAGGTCGAACAGGTGCTCACGCAGGAACACGAGCACCTCGGCGTCGGTGCAGACGCGCAGGGGCCCGGGCAAGCCGAGCTCGACCCCGAACGCCCGCACGAGACGGTCACCGAAGGCGTGGAAGGTGCTGATCGTTGTGCCGGTGTAGCCATAGGGCACGAGCACGTCCACGCGTGCTTCCATCTCGGCCGCCGCCTTCTCCATGAAGGTGAGGGCGAGGATCTCTTCGGGTCGCGCCCGCTTTGTCGCGATGAGCCAGGCGATGCGGCGCGTGATCACGGTGGTCTTGCCGGTGCCGGCCCCGGCGACGATGAGCAAGGGGCCGTCGCCGTGCGTCACGGCAGCGCGCTGCTGGTCGTTCAGCCCGTCGAGGATCGTGCCGACCGCGGGGCCGAGGGCCTCCTCGGTCAGGCTCATGCGCGCACCCGCGCCGGCCGTGGATCGCACGGCGCGTGATTGAGCACGATCGCTCCGTCGGCGCCGACCACCACCAGGTCCTCGATGCGCACGCCGAAGCGTCCCGGCAGGTAGATGCCGGGCTCGACGCTGTGGACCATCCCGGAGCGCAGCGGCTCGTGGTTGCCGGCGACCAGGTAGGGGGGTTCGTGGATCTCGAGCCCGACACCATGACCGGTGCGATGGACGAAGAACTCCCCGTAACCCGCGGCCTCGATCACCCCGCGTGCTGCGCGATCCACGGCCTCGGCCGGGACGCCGTCGCGGCTGGCGGCCACGCCCGCCCGCTGCGCCTGCAACACGGTCTGGTAGACACGCTCCGCCTCGGCGGGCGGGTCGCTGAGCCAAAAGGTGCGCGTGATGTCCGACCCGTAGCCTTCGACCGTGGCGCCCAGGTCGAGCACCACCACATCGCCTTCGCGCAACGTGCGGGCCGAAGTCATGTGGTGCGGCAATGCCGCGTGAGGGCCCGAGGCCACGATCGCCCAGGGCGCGGCGTCGCCCAGGTCTTCGAAGCGCTCGAAGATGAAGCGCTCGATCCGCCGCTCGGTCATGCCGGGCCGCATGAAGTCCGCGGCCTCCTCGATCACCCGGTCGGCGTCGCGTCCGGCCTTCTGGGCGGCGCGGATCTCGTCCGCGTCCTTGATGAGCCGCAGGGTTCCCAGCACCGCCCCCGCCGTGCGGCACTCGGTTCGGGCGACCAGGGCGAGCAGCGAGGCGGTGCGGAAGCCGTCGCCGAGCAGAAGCCGCGGCTTGGACTCCAGGTCGAGGCGCCGGGCGAGGCGCGCCAGCGGATCCTCGCGTTCCTCCCAAACCTCGAGCTCGAGCCACGGGCACTCGGCCGCGAGCGCGTCCGCTTCGAGCCGGGGCACCAGGCAGAACGGATCACCGCGGCGCGGCACCGCCAGCACCACCAGTCGCTCGGTGGAGCGGGCCGCCGCACCCGTGAGCCAGCGGAAATCGCCCGAGGGGGGCACGAGGAGCCACGCGGCCTCGTGTCGCTCGAGGCCATCGCGCACCCGCGCCAAGCGGTCCGCGTATCGGGCAGCGTCCATGAGCCGCACGCTAGAGGACTTCGCGTGAATCGGCAACCGCATCGGCGCCGGCGGGATCGACTTCGCTTGCTGGTGGTAGGAGGCGTCACTACACTGCCGGGCCGCATGCCGAGGGACTTCCACAAACGGGCCGAGATCGCGCTGGCCCTTGGTGCCCTGCTCGGGCTCTTCCTCTTGGCCGGATGTGGGCCCGCGCGGCGGGCGCCGGTCACGCTCGAGTGGCTGGTGGGGCGTCCTTCGCCCCGATTCGACCCGCAGGGGCCCGCGGACCCCGTGCGCGCCGCCATCGAGGGTCTGCTTTCGCGCGGGCTGATGGAAGAGGACTCGAGCGGGCGCATCGTCCTCGGGGCGGCCGACAGCGTGCGGATCTCGCCCGACGGGCTGGTCTACACGTTTCACCTGCCTCGGCTCACCTTCGCGGAGGGCGGGCGATGTCGGAGCCAGGACTTCCGGAATGTGATCGAGCGCGGCATCGGCCGACTCGACCACGGAACGCAGGCATGGCTGCTCGGGTCCATCGTCGGCATGGAGAAGCTGCGCGTCGGCCGGACTGCACCGCCCCTCGGGATCGCGACCCCGGACGAGCAGACACTGGTGCTCGCCCTGTCACGCCCGGATTCGCTGCTGCTTCGCAAGCTGGCGCTGCCTGGAATCGCGACACCGTGGGCGAGCGCGGGGGCCGGAGAATGGCGGGACGGGATCGGCCCGTACAAGTTGGCGGCGCGGAGTGCGACGGCCTTGGTTCTGACGCGGCGCACCGCGGCGAGCGGCGCCCCGGACACGATCCGCATCCAATTCGCCCCGAGTGGGGCGCGTGTGCTGTCCGAACTGAGGATGGGTGAGCCCGACCTGGTGTGGCCGTTGCCGGCGGGACTGGTGCGGCAGCCGCTGCCGGCGGGATATCGGGTGCGCGCGGCGGAGGCGCGTCCCGAGCGCCGGCTGCTGCTGGTGCTGCGTGCCGATCTGGCGCCGACCGCCCGGGCAGCGGCGCGGCATGCGCTCGCTCATGGATTGAACCGAGCCGACATCGTGTCGGCGCTGGGTTCGAGCGGGGGCGAGGTGGTCGGATGGCTGACCGGAGCGGATGCGTTCGACCTTCCTGGCCACGATCCGATCGAGGTACGCGAGTGGCTGGAACGCGGCAAGCTCGGCCGCTCGCTCCACGTCGTCATGGCCTACGCGCGGTTCGGCGCGACGGCCGAGGTGGCGCGGGCGATGCAAGTCGAATGGGCGCGGCTCGGCCTCGATGTCGAGCTGAGACCGCTCGACCCAGAACGGTTCGCGGCCGCGGCCCTGCAGCCCGGAGGCGCCCAGGCGCTGCTCGTCGAGGACCAGGCGCCGCTCGAGGACCCGAGAACCGAGCTGGCCTGCCTGGTGGTGCCGTTGCGTGGGCCGGCATTGGGCGTTTTCCGCAGCGGCTGGCGAACCCGGGAGTTCGACCGATGTGGCGTTCGCTCAGCAGAGGTTGGCCGAGGAGCACATCGTCTTGCCTCTGGCGCGCCTGCCGTGGGTGTGGGTCGAGCGCGCGAGTCGTCCCGCCGGGTTTCATCCGCGCTTCGGGCCCCGGATCGCGGGGTTCAGGTAGTCTGCTCTCCCGGGTCGCGGCGACACGGATAGGGCGCGGGTTGACCAACTTCGGCGCTCTCCCGTATCGTTTTCTTCATCGCGGGCCGACGGCCGGGCGGGCGAGTGCTCGGCACCCGGGATTTACCCCGCCACGGGCACGAGGTCATGCACGACAGCAGCGGCGCCGCGCACCCATGGGAACTCTCGCATGCGGCTCGAGGGGCCGGCGGACGGGCCGCCGCGCTCCTGATCGCCGCGATCTGCCTCGGCAATCCCGCCCGCGCCCAGACGCTTGAGCGCGAGATTCGGATCTCGCGCGAGCGCGTGGAGATTACCGAGCGCAACGGGGTAACGGAGGTCCGCGTCCAAGGGGCAGTCCCCGAGTTACGCCCCGGGTTGCCCGACTTGCCGGTGCTCGCCGAGCGGGTCGATCTGCCACAAGGTCCAGGCCGCGCCTGGATTCCACCCGCGCGCGCGGTGCGCCCGGGCGAGCTGTCCGGCGCGCGCACCGCGCCCGATCCGACTGCGTACGCCCACGCCGGCTTCGCCCCGGATCCGGCCGTCTCGCTGGGTATCCAGGGCGCGCAACGCGGCCGCTCGATTGTCTACATACGGATCCGTCCGGTGCGGTGGGATCCGGTGGGGCGGCGCCTCGAGCGCATCGAGCGCGTCCGGTTGCGACTCACGCTCGAGCCCGACTCGGGCGTGGTGCGCCGCGAGCGAGTCGTGCGCGAGTGGGAGGACGGCGATGTCACCGGCTTCGGGCCGGCCGGCGCTTCGGCGCCCGTGGGATCGGTAGTCGGGGCGAGGCCACGGGCGCAGCCATTCATGCCGACGCAGCTGCCCTCGGTGCTCGGCAGCCCGGTCGCCTACGTGATCGTCACGAACGACGCATTGGCGTCCGAGTTCCAGCGGCTCGCCGACTGGAAGACCCAGTCTGGCGTGCCGGCCGTGGTGCGCACGCTGACCTTCATCCGCCAGCAGTATCCGTTCGGGACCGACGACGCGGACCGGGTCCGGCGCTTCCTGCGCGATGCCTACGCGCGCTGGGGGACCAAATGGGTGCTGCTCGGCGGCGACACCGACGTCGTTCCGACCCGGCTCGTCTACAGCTCGTTCGAGTCGGGAGGGACCAGCCTGAGCGACATCGCCTGCGATCTGTACTACTCCTGTCTCGATGGGGACTGGAACGCCAATGGGAACGCGATCTACGGCGAAGGGGACCCGGCCTCACCCAACGACCAGGTGGATCTTCTTCCGGAAGTGTGGGTGGGCCGCGCCCCAGTCACCACGGTGGCGCAAGCAACCCAATTCGTGGACAAGACGTTCCAGTACACCCGCACCCCGGTCGGCGACTTGGCCAGGCGACCACGCTCGATGGCGCGGAGGTGTCGGAGAGCTGCACTCCCTACCTCAGGGCCAATCCGGCACAGCGCTACGCGAGGCTGTACGAGAACTATCTGGATACGCGCTGGGAGCCGGGAGCGATCCAGGAGTTCAAGGCCCGCGTGGTCGACTCGCTCGACGTCGGATACAACATCTCGGTCCACGTCGGCCACGGGTTTCGCAACGTCATGTCGTGCGGAGACCTGAACCTCACCAACGCCGACGCCGCCGGGCTCACGAACGGCAACCGGCTCACCAACCTCTACGCGGCCAACTGCACCTCGAACGCGATCGACTACCCATGTCTCGGCGAGTCCTTCCTGCACGCGTCGGCGGGGGGCGCGGTGACGAGCATCGGCTCGACCCGGGTCGACTTCCCGGCGGTGGGCCGGTACTACCAGGCCGAATACTTCCGATTGGTTTTCCAAGACAGCGTGACCGCGGTCGGAGAGGCCCAAGGGCGACAGAAGCTGCCGTTCGTGGCCTTCTCGGACTACGAGAACGCCTATCGTTGGACCGACATGACCCTGATCCTGCTCGGCGACCCCGAGCTCAGGCTGTGGACCGGGCGACCGCGCACGCTCACCGTGACCCATCCGTCGAGCGTGGTGCTGAGTGCGACCTCGCTGACGGTGAACGTCAAGATCGGCGGGGTGCCGCTCTATGGAGCGCGCGTCACCGCCTACAAGCCCGACGACGAGTACCGGACCGCCACCACCGACGGGGCCGGAAACGCGGTCCTCGACTTCCGCCCCGACGGCACCGGCTCGTTCTACCTGACCGTGACCGCGTACGACTGCCGACCGTACCAGGCGGTGGTCCCGGTGACGGCGGCGAGCCAGGCGGTCCTGGTGGAGCAGCCCTATACGCTCGACGACGACAACTCGGGCGGCACGCACGGCAACAACAATCAGGTCCCCGAAGCGGGGGAAACGGTGGACCTGAGGATCCCGATCCGCAACGCGGGGGGCGCTACCGCGACCGGCGTCACTGCGACGCTCACCACCATCGATCCGATGGTGACGGTGGTGGCGTCGACGAACACGTACGGCAGCGTGCCCGCTGGCGGGGTCTCGAACGGCACCTCCTGGTTCCGATTCGCCACGCCCTACACGCTCGCCGACCAGCGTGAGATCCCCTTCGCCCTGGGGCTCAAGGACCTCGAAGGGCAGACCTTCGCCGAAACGTTGCGCATCACCCTGCGCGCGCCGGAGCTGAGCTCCTTCTCGCACTCGGTCACCGAGGTGACGGGCAACGGGAACGGGCGGCCCGAGCCGGGCGAAACGGTGGACGAGTCGGTGACGCTCAAGAATCTGGGCACCGGTGCCGCGACCGGGGTGACGGCGATCCTGCGCTGCACGAACGGGCTCGCCACGGTGACCGACAGCATGGCGGTGTACGGCCCGCTCGCCTCGGGGAATGAGGTCGTGGGCGATCCATTCCGCTTCTCGGTCGGTGGCGCGGCGGCCCGCTTCGAGCTGCGCGTCTCCACCGCCGACGGCCTGCTCTCGACCCAACCGCTCGATCTCGGTTATCCGGCCACGCCCGCGGGACTCGCGGCGCAAGGCGCTAGCGGCTCGATCGCGCTCTCCTGGTCGCCTGCCCCCGAGTCCGATCTCGTGGGCTACAACATCTACCGTGGTCCCGCGGGCGGAGCGCTGGTGAAGGTCAACGTGGTTCCGACCGCGCGCACCTCGTATTTCCGGGACATCGGCCTGGCCGCGCTCACCCAATACGACTACGCGGTGAGCGCGGTCGATAGTTCGGGCAACGAGTCGGCCCGCACCGCCACGATTCGCGCCTCGACCAA
Organism: Candidatus Eiseniibacteriota bacterium; assembly: GCA_005893295.1. Taxonomy (GTDB): domain Bacteria; phylum Eisenbacteria; class RBG-16-71-46; order RBG-16-71-46; family RBG-16-71-46; genus WS-8. Next base: position 15,049 of record VBOY01000056.1, read on the forward strand.
CCCGCCGAGCCACGCGGTGTTCCCGATCGCCATGGGTGGCAATACGCCGGGCTCGGTGGCGGTCGCGCACCTCTATGCGCAGCCCGGGGGCATGGAGATCGTGGCGGGCGCCGACGTGCTCTACTGCTGGCATTCCGACGGAACCAGCCCGGTGGACGCCGACGGCTCGAGCGTGACCTCGGGCGACTTCACCACCTTGGGGAGCTACTACGCGGCCGGGCCGACCATCGCCGACCTGGACGGCGGTGGCCCCGAGATCATGGCGACCACCTGGGACTCGCAGAGCGTCTATGTCTTCGATCTGCAGGGGAATCTCAAGCCCGGCTGGCCCTTCGCCGCCGGATACCCCATGTGGTCGGCGGTGGCCGCGGGAGACCTGGGCAACGATGGGCACCGCGAGGTGGTGTTCGGGTCGAACGGACCCTACGTCTTCGCGCTCAAGCCCGACGGCACGCAGTGGATCGACGGCGACGCGAACCCCGCCACGAACGGCGTATTCAAGAATATCGGCTCGACCTACAACTACGGCACACCGGCGCTCGCCGACCTGGATGGAAACGGCCAGCTCGACATCATCTATGCGGGCTCGAACGGCATCCTCTACGCGTGGCGTCCGGACGGCACCAACCTTCCCGGCTTCCCGGTCACGATCGGCGGGACGATCAACGCCTCGGTCGCGATCGGATACCTGGACGGAGCCGCGGACACCCAGCTCGAGATCGTGGTGCCGAGCGCCGTCAAGGATTCGCTCTACGTGTTCAAGCGCGATGGCGGGAGACGGGCCGGGTTCCCCGTCTATTTGCCGAGCGCAGGCAGCAGCAAGCAGCCGTCGCCCGCGCTCGCCGACATCGACCGCAACGGCACGCTGGACATCGTGGCTGCCGGGACCGACGGCAAGCTCTACGTGTTCGATCGCAACGGCGTCCTGAACCCGAACTTCACCAACGTGCGATACAGCGCGCTCACGAGTCAGGCCTCTGAGAGCAGCCCGGTGGTGGCCGACATCGACGGCGACGGAGCCCCCGACATCGTGATCGGAGACGAGAACGGCGTCCTGAGCGCGTTCGCGCCGACTGGACTGATGCTGCGGGGCTTTCCGATCCAGCTCGGCGGCGAGGTGCGCGGGACGCCGGCGCTGTGCGACTGCGATGGCGACGGCTTGACGGAGATCGTCGAAGCCGACTGGGACACGCGGCTCTACGTGTGGGACTACGACTTCCCGTTCTCTCCCGCGGGACCGCCACCGTGGCCGCAATTCCATCACGACGCGATGCGCACCGGGCTCGCCTCGACTTCGACGCTGATCGCGGTGCCGGACGAGGGGCCCACTGCGGCCCGACTCTTCGCGCCTCGCCCGAATCCAGCGTACCGCCGGGCGCGCGTCGACTACGGGGTGGGAGCGGGAGAGGCCGGCCAGGCGCTCGAGATCGCGGTGTTCGATCTCGGCGGTCGCAAGCTGCGGGTGCTGGCGAGCGAAAGGGCGGCGCCTGGGCGCGCGACCGCGGTGTGGGACCTGCGCGACGCCGCCGGTCTCAAGGTGCCAGCGGGAGTCTACTTCGTCCACCTGACCTTGGGCCATCGCACGGAGACGCAGCGCTTCGTCGTGCTGCGTTAATACGGATCGCGGCACGCGCCGAGAGAGGCCTGCGGAGCGGGCCATCTCCTTGACCCTCCGTATGGCCCTCCGTAGTGTGCTCGCCGGCGTTTGGCTTTCCCCGGAGATCACCTGCCCGTGAGCGTGCGCGTCCGTTTCGCCCCCAGCCCGACCGGCCATCTGCACGTGGGTGGTGCCCGTACCGCCCTCTTCAACTACCTCCATGCCCGTCGACAGGGAGGGGTGTTCGTGCTGCGGATCGAGGACACCGATGCCGCGCGCTCGACCGACGAGTCGCTGGCGGCGATCTTCGAGAGCCTGGAGTGGCTGGGTCTCTCGTGGGACGAAGGCCCCAAAGTCGGCGGGGCCCATGGGCCTTATCTTCAGTCCAAACGCCGCGACCGCTACGCACTCCATGGGCGCAGCCTGGAGACGGCCGGGCGAGCCTATCCTTGTTTTTGCTCGGCGGAGGACCTGGAAGAGCGACGCCGCGCCCAGACGGCGCGCGGCGAGCCGCCGCGCTACGACGGTCGGTGTCGGTCGCTGGACCCGGCGGAGCGACAGCGGCAGATGGAGGCGGGTCTGCCGAGAGCGCTGCGATTCGCACTCCCCGAGTCGGGGGAGAGCGTCTGGGACGATGTCGTGCGAGGACGCGTCGCGTTCCGCAACGAGCTGCTGGACGACTTCGTCTTGCTGCGCTCGGACGGGCTGCCCACCTACAACTTCGCCTGCGTCGTGGACGATCACGAGATGGAGATCACCGACGTCGTGCGCGGCGACGATCACATTTCGAACACGCCGCGGCAGCTGCTGCTCTACGAGGCGCTGGGATGGACCCCGCCGCGTTTCGCCCACGTGCCGATGATCCTGGGTCAGGACGGCACGCGGCTCTCGAAGCGCCATGGGGCGACCTCGGTGGCTGCCTATCGGGAGCGGGGCTTTCTGCCCGAGGCGATGGTGAACTTCCTGGCGCTGCTGGGGTGGTCCTACGACGGGCAGCGAGAGCTGTTTTCGCTCGCCGAGCTGGAGCAGTTGTTTCGGCTCGAGCGCGTCGGGTCGAACCCGGCAATCTTCAACGTCGAAAAGCTCGAATGGCTCAACGGCCAACACCTGAGGGCCCTGCCGGAAGCCGAGCGGGTGCGGCGGGTGGCCGAGTTCCTGCGCGCGCGCGGCGAGACCGGATTCGAGATGCGCTCTCCCGAATGGCAGCAGGCGCTGGTGCGAGCCATCGGGGACCGGCTGAAGACGCTGACGGACGCGAGAACCTACGGGGCGTTCGCGCTCGAGGAAACGCTCGAGGTCGACGAAGCCGCGTGGGCGGAGCTACGCGAGCGGCCGGAGGTCGGCCCGCGCCTGAGGGCGCTCGCCGCGCGGGTGGCGGCGGATCGCGAGTTCACGCTCGAGACGCTGGAACGCGATCTGCGCGGCCTGGCGGCGGAGTTGGGCATCAAGGCGGGCGAGCTGATCGGCGCGGCACGCGTCGCCCTCACCGGGCGCAAGGTGAGCCCGGGGATTTTCGAAGTGCTGTGGCTGCTGGGGCGCGACCGCTCCGTGCGCCGGCTCGAGGACGCGGCCGCACGCTGGGAGGCCTCGCCGCGGGCGGGAGTGTAACGACGTCTTTCGGCGATGCGGGCGCTGCGCGCCGATCTACACGCTGCGGGCGCTGATCTTGCCCACGTTCGGCGCCCTCTGCTAGATTGCCGCGCCTCGTTGCTGCCCGGTGGTGTAACGGTAGCACGACTGGCTCTGGACCAGTTAGTCGAGGTTCGAATCCTTGCCGGGCAGCCAAGTCTCACCAGCACAATCGCGTGGCGCTATCGTCTAGGGGTCTAGGACAGGTGGTTCTCAGCCATCAGACCGGGGTTCGAATCCCCGTAGCGCTACCAGTTTCGCAGCGACTTACGGGCGTCTGACGACTCCGGCACCGTTACGGTGCCACTTACGGTGCCCCGAATAGCTCCCGGAGCGGGTTTCAGGACCTCGGCGGCAACCGCTTCGTCGCTCAGCTTGGCGTAGCGCTGGGTGGTGACGACTGACGCGTGACCGAGCAGCTGCTGCAGGGCGGCAAGGCTCTTGCCCGCCTCGATCCACCGGCAGGCGTATGTGTGCCTGAGCTGGTGGACGTGGAAGGCTTTCACCCAGCAACGGCGCCGGACCGTGCGCCTGATCCATGACGGGTCCTCGGTCGACAGCCGGAAGACTCGCCCGGTGCCGCGCTCGAGGCCGTC
>VBOY01000057.1:0-5854 GCA_005893295.1 Candidatus Eiseniibacteriota bacterium
GAGAACCCGGTGAACAGGACCGGGGGGTGAATCGTCATCCAGGGGTCCTGCAGCAGCGGGTTGAGCCCCTGGCCATCGTAGGGAACCCGTCCGCCCGGGATGAGCAGGAAGGGGCCGCGCATCACGGTGACCAGGTTCAACATCACGAGCGGTACATTGAGGAAGAACATCGCGGCCGCGGTGAGCGAATGGCGGAAGCGCATCAGCACCAGGCCAAGCGTGCAGGTGATCAAGGCCCACAACAGAAACGTGCCTTCCTGGCCACCCCAGAAGGCCGCGAATACGTAGTGGGCGGGCATCGAGAGCGACGAGTAGGAGGCCACGTACTCGTAGCGGAACTGGTGCGTGAACAGGATCCGCCACAGGAACGCGGTGGCGGCGAAGAGCCCCAGCCACTGGATCCGATAGGCGATGCGCGCCGGGCGCCAGCCGTCGCTGCGCCCTCCCGCCGCCGCCATGAAGGCCAGCCCGGCCACCAAGGAGCTCAGGAACGCGATCCAGCAGAACAGCTGTCCCAGGCTCACGATGCGGTGCGCCCCTTCTGGGCCTCGGCTTGGTACTTCGAGGGACACTTCACGAGCAGCTGCTCGGCCTGGAAGCGATCGCGCTCATAACGGCCGATCGCCACGATCGACGTGGCCTGATCGAAGTTCCCCGGGACCACGCCGCGGTACTCGACGGGCATCACCTCGCCGTGCTCATCACGCAGGCGAAAGCTCAAGAACTGCTCGTGTTGCTTGAGCACGTACCGCTTGTCCGCCAGGAAGCCGTTCACCTGGACCAGCCCGGTCGAACGGCGGGCCTCGCGGAAGCCGATGTACGGCGTCACGGTCTTGCGAAAGCTGCTCATCCCGACCCCGACCGCCAGTGCCAGCAAGGTCATGGCGAGCACAGCCTTGATCTTCATCGTTTCTCCAGATCCGCGATTCGCCTCTCGAGCCGCAGCAGGTACAGGAACAGCAATCCCCATACCAGCAAGGCGACACCGAGGACCACCAGGTTGCCGTTCACGCTGTCTCCATCACGTTTCCTCGCGCCGTTGTAGCAGTCGGGCCACACGCACGCGCAGCGAGAGCATCCAGAAGAACAGCGTCGTGAAACCCACCAGCATGGCCAGGAACACTGCGCGGATCCGCGGATCCATGTCCACCTTGCCGCGCGTGTTCAGGAGCGGGTCCGGGTGCAGGGTGAAGTAGATGCGCGGCACCACGAACATGAGAAAGGGCACGGCCACGAAGGCCACCGCCGAGTAGATCGCGGAGAGCCGCGCGCGACGCTCGGCCGGCTCGATCGCGGTGCGCAGGGCGAGATAGGCGCCGTAGAGCAGCAGCACGAAGAAGATCGAGGTCTCGATCCGCTTACCGTCGCCACGACGCAAAACAGGAGTCCGATCTCGGCCGCGCCCGCCGCCTGGTGATCGTGCTCCAGGTCGCGCCGCTTCAAGTAGAGCAGGCTGTGGAGCATCGACCATCCGAGCGCCAGCACCGCCACCCAAGCGCTCGGAATGTGAAAGTACAACACGCGGGTGGTGTCTCCCAGGATCGGCACCAGCGGGGCCCACAGGAAGGCCGCGACCAGGCAGACGGTGATCCAGACCCACAGCCCAACGCGCAGGATCACGGGTCTTCAGTCCTCCCACAAGTGGTCGTACAGCAACAGGCTCGCGCCCAGAGTGGCCGCAGCATACGCCATCAGCATGCGTACCTCGACTGCCGCGCTCCCCCCCGCCCATTGGTTCCGCGTTCCCGCCACGGCAGCCGCCAGCACCGGCAGCAGCAGCGGCAGCGAGACGCCCGCGAAGAGCGCCCCACGCCCGCGGGTCTGGGAGATCAGGGCGCCCACCAGGGTGGCCGAGGTCGCCAGCGCGAAGCTCCCCGAGGCCAGCAGGGCGAGGAACGCTCCCCAGCGCGGCCCCGGCGCCCCCATCAAGATCAGGAACAGCGGCACGGTGACGGCTTCGAGCACCGTCAGGAAGACCAGGTTGAAGAGCAGCTTGCCGAGCGCGATCTCGGTCGGCGAAGCGACCAGCCGCAACAAGGTCAGCGTTCGACCTTCCACCTCGCGCACGAAGGCGTGGCTCAACGACGCCAGCGCGGCGAACAACAGCACGACCCACAGCAGCGCCGCCAGCACGTCGGAGCGGTCGGTGAGCCGGCCGACCGCGAAGCTCACGCCGGTGAGGCTGGTCACGGCGAACAGCACGGCCGCGTTGAGCCCGTAGCGGGTGCGCCACTCGCTGCGGCATTCCTTACGCAGAATGGCCCAGACCGCGGCCAGAAAGCTCGATCCGGCGTTCGGCAAGCCTCCACTCCCGTTCATCGTTGGTCGCGAGCAGAACCAATCCCGCCCGGCCTTCTTCCGCGACGATCGCCCGCAACGCGACCCGACCTTCGTCGTCCAGGTGATTGCCGGGCTCGTCCAGGAGCAACAGGGGCGGCCGGTGGAGGAGCGCGAAGGCGATGCGCAGCCGCTGCATCATCCCCGAGGACAGCGCGGCGACGCGTTCGGTGCCGTGCCGAGAGAGACCCACGCGGTCGAGGGACTCGCGCACCCGAACCGCGGGAGCGGGTAGCCCCCGCGTCATGGCGGCGAAGGTCAGGTTCTCGGCGACGCCCAGCTCGGGATAGAAGGACAGCTCGGGCCCCGCATAGCCGACGCACCGCCGGCGCTCGGCCGCGAGCACCGACCGACCGCCCACGGCGAGCGTCGCTTCGCCGCGGCTCGGCTCGAGCAGGCCGGCCACGATCTTGAGCAACGTGCTCTTGCCCACCCCGTTGGGCCCGGTCACGGCAACGACCGCTGGCGCCACGACCTCGAAGCTCAGCGGCTCGAGCCCCCTCTGCGGTCCGTAGCGATGTGCGAGGGCTCGCGCCGTCACCCGCACCGCCTCCGTCCCGACCACTCCGACCGACGTCTCGCGCAGCGCGCTCACCACGCGACCCGCGCATCGGCTGGGAGCTCTTCGATCCGCTTCTTGAGCTCGGGCAACACTCGTTCGCGCGCCTCGGCGCGCGTGCCACGCAGCAACACGCCGGCCGCGTGCACGTGGCCGCCTCCCCCGAGCTTGGACGCGATGGTGTCGATCGCCACGCGGCCGGTCGAGCGCAGGCTCACCTTCACCTTGCCCGGCTCGACTTCAGAGAACAGCACCACGGCCTCGACGCCCACGATCGAGCGCGGCATGTCGACCAAGCCATCGGTGTCCGCCCCGACCAGCCCGTGGCGCTGGAACTGTTCGGGCCGCGCGTCGAGCACCACGAGCCGGCCATCGACGTCCAGCTCGAGCGCGCTCAGCACCTCGCCAAAGAAGCGCAGCCGCCCCGCCGAGGCTTGGGCGTGCACCTGCGACCACAACCGCTGCGGGTCGAGCCCGTATCCCAGCAGCTCGGCGGCCATGCGGTGCGCATGCGTGTCCGTGTTCGAGTAGCGAAACGATCCCGTATCCGTCATCAGGGCGATGTACAGCGCCTCGGCGATCTCCTCGGTGACCGTCCCCGGCACCTGGCGGAACAGCTCGAACAGGATTTCGCCGGTCGCGGACGCTTCCGGCTCGATCACGTTCACGTGGCCGAAGCCGCGCGCGTGGGACACGTGGTGGTCCACCACCGCGACCGGGATCGTGGTGCGGTCGAGCAGTGGCGCGAGCCGCCCGATGCGCTGGCGGTTGCTGGTGTCGAGCACGATCAGCGCGTCCGCCTCGACGAGACGTTGTTCGGCTACCCCTGGGTCGAACACCTCGAACACCGTGTGCCGGGCGAGGAAAGCGAACTGTGGCGGCACCACCGAGTCGTTCAAGATCCGGACCCGTCTTCCCTGGGCCGAGAGCCACAGCGACAACGCTGCTTCGCTTCCGAGCCCGTCGCCGTCCGGATTGATGTGCGTGGTGAGGAGAAACGTTCGATGCCGCGCCAGGAAGTCGTGGAATTGCCGGTGCTCCGGTCGCTCGGCGCTCACGACCGACCCCGGGCCGCAGGCGTCCCCGTCGTAGCCCCGCTCACCGGCGCCTCGGGCACGTCGAGGCCCGCGACCTCGGCCAGGAACCAGCGATGAAACCGAAGGTCGCTCGTCAGCTCGGGATGAAACGTCAGGCCGACCGTGTTGCCGCGGCGCACGCCGACTGGCTCGCTGGCCTCCTCCGCACCATCGGACCGCCGCCAGGCCACCACCTCGACCGATGGACCGACCCGCCGGATGCGCGGCGCCCGGATGAAGACCCCTGGGAATCGGCCGCCCACCGCCTTCGCCTCGATCTCGGCGCAGAACGAATCGATTTGGCGACCGTAGCCGTTGCGTTCGACCGAGACGTCGAGGACGCCGAATGGAGGCGCAGGCAGCGGCGCGCTGTCGCCACCGAGGAGGATTACCCCCGCGCAGGTGCCCAGCACCGGCTTCTCGGATAGGAAGCGCTCGAGCGGCTCGCGCAGTCGCTGGCCCTCGATCAAGCGCAGCATGGTGGTCGATTCGCCGCCCGGCAGCACCAAGGCGTCGAGGCCGTCGAGATCCTGGGGCCGCGTCACGCGTCGGCCGTCGACGCCGAGCGCACCGAGCGAGGCCGCGTGGCACGCGAAGTCGCCCTGCAGGGCGAGCACTCCGACGCGGGGGACGCGCATCGTGCCCCTACCAACCCCGCTTGGCGAGCAGTTGCTCCTCGGGAATGGATTCGAGCGTGATCCCGCGCATCGGCTTGGGCAGGCCCTCGCTGATCTCGGTCAGCACCTCGGGCCGATTGTAGTTGGTCACTGCCTTGACCATGGCCTGGGCCATCCGGAGCTGCTCGCGCCGCTGCTCTTCGGGCTTGAGATCGAGCCCGACCTCGAAGATCCCGGAGCCCACGAACACTGCTTCGGCGCCGAGCTGCATCATCAAGGCGGCGTCGGCGGGGGTCGCCACGCCTCCGGCGGCGAAATTGGGCACCGGCAGCTTGCCGGTGCGCGCCACCTGCTTCACCAGCTCGTAGGGGGCCGCCAGACCCTTGGCCTCCGCCATCAGCTCGTCCTCCGAAAGCGCCGACAGCAGACGGATCGAGCGCGTCACCGCACGCATGTGGCGAACCGCCTCGACCACGTTGCCGGTGCCGGCTTCGCCCTTGGTGCGGATCATCGCCGCCCCTTCGCCGATCCTCCGCAGCGCCTCTCCCAGCTCACGGCAGCCGCACACGAACGGCACCTTGAAGGGGTGCTTGTCGATGTGGTGCTCCTCGTCGGCAGGCGTCAGCACCTCGCTCTCGTCGATGAAGTCGATGCCCAGCGTCTCCAAGATCTGGGCTTCGGCGGTGTGCCCGATGCGACACTTGGCCATCACCGGAATCGAAACCGCCGCCTCGATCTCCCGAATCAGGCGCGGGTCCGACATCCGGGCGACGCCTCCCTCGCGCCGGATCCGGGCCGGGATCCGCTCGAGCGCCATGACGGCCGCGGCACCGCCTTCCTCGGCGATTCGGGCCTGATCGGCGGTCATCACGTCCATGATCACGCCGCCCTTGAGCATCTCGGCCAGGCCCACCTTGAGGCGGAATTGCTCGTGTGTGCTCACAGTGGCTCTCCTCTGCCCGTAACAGGCTGCTAAGGCTCTCGGGACGCTACGGCGCCGCCGTGGAGCGAGCCGAGCGACCGCAGGCGCGCCACGACGGGCGGCGTCGTCTCGAGGATACGCTCCACGTCCGACCGATCGTTACCTTCCCCCAACGAGAACCGCACACTCGCATGGGCGTCTTCCGGGGTGAGCCCCATCGCGATCAGCACGTGCGAGGGCCCCGGCGTCGCCGCGCTGCACGCCGATCCCGTCGAGGCCATGATGTCGAGGAGATCCAGCTCGTGCAGCACCGCTTCCCCGTCTACCCCCGGGAAGCACAGGT
>VBOY01000057.1:5861-17314 GCA_005893295.1 Candidatus Eiseniibacteriota bacterium
CGCAAACCGTCTCGCAAGGCTTCCCCGAGCGCCTCGAGCCGCTCGGCATCCTCGGCGAGGCGTGCCCGCGCACGCGCGGCGGCCGCGCCCAGGCCGACGATCGCCGGCAGGTCCTCGGTCCCGGCACGCCGCGAGCGCTCCTGATGTCCCCCGTGGACGAGCGGAATCAGCCGCGTGCGGCGCCGCACCACCAGGGCGGCGGCCCCCGGTGGTCCGTGGAACTTGTGACCGGCGAGCGACAGCAGATCGACGCCCAACCTCTCGAATGAGACCGGAAGCTTGCCGACCGCTTGCACCGCGTCGACGTGCATGCGGGCGCCCGCGGCGCGGGCGAGCATCGCCACCTCGGAGACCGGCTGGATCGCCCCGGTCTCGTTGTTCACGAGCATGAGCGAGACCAACGCCACGTCGGGACCCAAGGCGGCTGCGATCCGTTCCGGATCGATCACCCCCCGCCGGTCGACCGGCACCACGGTGATCGGGAAGCCGCGCCGCTCGAGGTGGCGAGCGGTCTCGAGCACCGATGGATGCTCGATCGCGGAGAGCACGATGCGGCGGCGTTCCGCGGGCGCCGCGTACGCGATGCCCTTGAGCGCCAGGTTGTTGGCCTCCGAGCCGCTAGCCACGAACACGATCTCCTCGGGTGCGGCCCCGACGAGTGCCGCGACGCAGCCCCGCGCCTCCTCGACCGCCTCGCGCGCGGCTTCGCCGCGCCGGTGCACCGAGGAGGGATTGCCGAAACGCGCGCCGAGCCATGGCTCCATCGCGCGCCGCACCTCGGGAGCGAGCGGCGTGGTGGCCGCGTGGTCCGCGTAGATCGCTCGCATGGGCTCGTTCATGGCACCCCGATGTTCTGGATCGACACCCGCCGCGCCAGATGGCCCGCCACCTCGACCAGCGCCCGCGCGTGGGCGCTGTCGGGCTCGGCCAACACCACGGGGCGGCCCTGGTCGCCGCAGGCGCGCACGCTCGGATGGAGCGGAATCGCCCCCAAGAACGGCAGCCCCATTGCCAGCGCGCGTTCTTCACCGGTGCCCGAAGCGAAGATCTCGTGCCGGCTGCCGCAGCTCGGGCACATGAAGTAGCTCATGTTCTCGATCATGCCCAGCACCGGAACCTGGAGCTTGTCGAACATCGCCACCGCCTTGACCGCGTCCTCGATCGCCACCGTGGAGGGCGTGGTGACCACGACCGCGCCCGCGACCAACGTCTGCTGCACCAACGAGAGCTGGACGTCTCCGGTTCCCGGCGGCAGATCGACCAGCAGGTAGTCCAGCTCGCCCCAATCGACGTCGTGGAGGAAGCTCTTGATCGCGCCGTGCAGCATCGGGCCCCGCCACACCACCGCCTCGCCCTGGCTCACCAGCAAGCCCATCGAGATGAAGCGCACGCCCCACGCCTCGATCGGCATCACCCTGCCGTCACGCATCGCCGGCTGGGCGCGCGTGCCCAGCATGCGGGGCAGATTGGGACCGTAGATGTCGCCGTCGAGGAGCCCGACGCGGGCACCGCTCGTCGCGAGCGAGACCGCCAGGTTGGCCGCCACCGTCGACTTGCCCACCCCACCCTTGCCGCTGCCGACCGCGAGCACGTTGCTCACGCCTTCGATCGTCTTGCGATCGGCGCCGGGGCTCGAGGGCTTGCGCATCCGCGAGGTCGTCTTGATGTCGACCACTCGCACCCCGGGGACCTTGCGCAGCGCATTCCTGCAATCGGCCTCGATCTGCTCCTTGAGCGGGCATGCGGCGGTCGTCAGGACCAGCGTGAACGACACCCGGCCGTCCTCGGTCGATAGATCCTCGATCATGCCGAGGGTCACCAGGTCTCGGCCCAGATCGGGATCCTTCACCTGCCCTAAGGTGGCCAGAATGTCCTGATTCGTGGGTGCCATGAAGTGGCTCCTAGCAGGCGCCGTTGGCGCACGCACGCTGCCGTGCCGCGATCACTCGGTCGTCACGATCTCGCGCACGCCGGGCACCTTGCTCCGGATCCAGCGCTCGACGCCGTTTCTCAAGGTCATGGCGGCGCTCCCGCAACCGGTGCACGAGCCTCGCAGCCTCAGCGTCACGACGCCGTCCTCCGAGACGTCGACCAGCTCGATGTCCGAGCCTCGCAGCCTCAGCGTCACGACGCCGTCCTCCGAGACGTCGACCAGCTCGATGTCCGGCTTCTCGCATCGATCCCTCCGATTCTCGACGGCCGGCGAGTCTCCTACCTGACCAGCCCAGAACGAGTTAGATTATGAACCGGCGGTGTGAGAGTCAAAACTTTTTCCGCCTCCGCACCCCCCGGTTTCCGCTCGGTCGCGGGGCCAGAGGGCGAGCCTCTTCTTTGAAGGCACGATCGTGAACTGGACCACCGTGAGCCCCTTGGAGTTCCAGCCCGTCACCTCAGCGCGCTTCCCGCGACAGCCATTGCATCATCTGGACACGCTTTGGATCCAGGTCGCGGGCACATTGTGCAACCTCGAGTGCACGCACTGCTTCGTCGCCTCCGGCCCGCGGAACCATCGCCACGGCATGATGTCGCGAGCCGAGGTGCGCCGGCGCGTCGCCGAATCGCTGCCCCTGGGGGTCAAAGAGTTCTACTTCACGGGGGGCGAGCCGTTCGCCCACCCCGAGATCGTGGAGATCCTGGCCGACACGCTCGAGCACGGTCCTTCGACCGCGCTCACCAATGGCACCCTGTTCGGTGAGGAGTGCGTCGCACGGATCGCCGCACTCGCCGAATCGTCCCGCTACGCGCTCGAGGTTCGCGTCAGTCTCGACGGCCCAACCTGCGCCGCGCACGACGCGATTCGCGGGGCCGGGAGCTTCGCGCGCGCGCTCGCCGGCTTGAAGCGTTGCGCGAGGCAGGGCTTGCTCCCGATCGTGACCGCGACGCTGGACGTCGAGGAGGATCCCGCCCAGGCGCGCGCCGCGTACCTCGAGATGTTGCGTGGCGCCGGAATCGCGCGGCCGCGGCTCAAGCTCTTGCCGCGGTTCCGGATCGGGCGCGAGATCCAGCGGTCGGGCGGCTACGGTCGGACGGACACGCTCGCCGACCTGCCCTCCAACGCATTCGATCCGAACCGACTCCAGTGCGGAGCCTGTCGTGCCGTGACCAGCCGCGGCGTGTTCGTCTGCCCGCTGCTGGTGGACGAGCCGGGCGGTCGCATGGGGGATCGCCTCGCGGATGCCCTGGGCTCGTTCCCGCTCGGCCACGGGGCATGCTTCACGTGCTACACGACCGGAATGACGTGCGCCAACGAGTGAGCCGGCTCGAGGGAGCGCCATGAAGCTCGCCGCGTTCGGTGGCGTCTACAGCAACCATCGCTCGCTCCGGGCGGTGCTGGCCGACAGCGCGCGGATCGGAGCCGACCACGCCTGGTGCCTGGGCGATCTCGGAGGTTTCGGGCCCCATCCCGACCGCGCGGTGGAAGCGCTGCGGGCCGCCGGCGTGCCGACCCTGCGCGGCAACGTCGATGACGCGATCGGACACGGCCGCTCGGACTGCGGCTGCGGCTACAGCGACCCGCGCGACCAGCGTTTCGCCCAGATCTCCTACGACTACACCGCCAGCCAGACCTCGGCCGAGCACCGCGCATGGATGCGCGGCCTGCCCGAGCAGCATCGGATGGAGATCGAGGGCCGTCGCCTCCTGCTCTGCCACGGATCGCCGCGCCGCGTGAACGAGTTCCTGTGGGAATCGACGTGTTCCGATGCATTCCTCGAGTGGCTGTGCGACTGGAACGCCGCGGATCTGATCCTCTGCTCTCACACCGGGCTCCACTGGCACCGACCGCTCCCCTCGGGGCGCCACGTGGTGAACGTGGGAGCGATCGGTCGCCCGGCGAACGACGGGCGCGCCGACGTCTGGTATGCNNNNGGGTGAGCGTCGAGTTCCGGCCCATCTCCTACGACACCGAGGCCTTGGCGCGCGAGATGGACGCCGAGCGCCTCCCCGAAGAATTCGTTGAGACGATCCGCACCGGCTGGTGGACCACCTGCCTCGAGAACCTGCCGGCGAAGGAGCGGCGGCGCGGGAAGCATTAGCAGGCTGCTGAAAAAGCCTGAATGCAAGGCGCGAGGAAGCGACGAGCGAGGCGTATCGTAAGATACTCTGCAGCGAGGAGCGACCGAGCAACGCAGCAGTCGGGCTTTTTCAGCAGCCTGTTAGCGCCGTTCGGACGGGCTCCCCGAGGCGCCCTTCTTTTCCGCCAGCAGCTTCTCCCAGGCGTTCATGCGGCGCGCGATCTCGGCTTCGAAGCCTTCCTCGGTCGGCTCGTAGAAGCGGCGCCCGGTCAGCTCGTCGGGCAGGTGTCGCTGATCGGCGATGCGGCCCTCCTCGTCGTGCGCGTAGCGGTAGCCGGCGCCGTAGCCGAGGTCCTTCATGAGCCGCGTGGGGGCGTTACGGATGACGAGCGGCGGCGGCAGGCTGCCGCTCTCCTCCACCTCGGCGGTCGCCTTTCCGAAGCCCCGGTAGACGGCGTTGCTCTTGGGCGCCACCGCGAGGTAGACGCAGCATTGCGCGATCGCCAGCTCTCCTTCCGGCGTGCCGAGCTGGTGATAGGCCTGGAATGCGGCCACCGCCAGAGGCAGCGCGTGAGGGTCGGCGTTCCCCACGTCCTCGCTCGCGAAGCGAACCAATCGGCGCGCGACATAGAGCGGATCCTCGCCGGCCGCCAGCATCCGCGCCAACCAGTAGAGCCCGGCGTGTGGATCCGAGTCCCGCAGGGACTTGTGGAGCGCCGAGATCAGGTTGTAGTGCTCCTCACCGGCCCGGTCGTAGCGCAGGTGCTTGCGCGCCAGCGCCTGGCGCACGTGCTCGGGGGTGATCGTTCGTTCGCCGCCCGCGGCCCCCTGCTCGACGCCGGCAGCCGCCAGCTCCAAGGCCGCCAGGGCACGTCGCGCGTCGCCGTCCGCCGCGACCGCCAGCAGTTCGAGGGCCTCGGGAGCGATCGCGAAGCGCCCTGCGAGTCCCCGCTCCGGGTCGGCCAGGGCGCGCTCGATCAGTTGCTTCACGTCGGCCGGCGCGAGCGGGTTCAGGACGAGCACGCGGGCGCGCGAGAGCAGGGCCGCGTTCACCTCGAACGACGGATTCTCCGTCGTGGCGCCGATCAAGACGATGTCGCCCCGCTCGACGTGGGACAGGAACGCGTCCTGCTGGGCGCGATTGAAGCGATGGATCTCGTCCAGGAACAGCACCGTTGGCCGGCCGCTCTTCTTCTTCTCGATCGCGGCGCGCGCCATCGTTTCCTTGATCTCCTTGACGCCGGCGAGCACGGCACTGTAGCCGACGAACGGGGCGTTGGCGGTGCGCGCCGCGAGCCGCGCGATCGTGGTCTTGCCGCTCCCTGGCGGACCCCACAGGATCATCGAGCTCAAGAGCTTGCCTTCCTTGAGCAACGCGAGCGGAGAGCCGGGGGCCAGGAGGTGCGATTGCCCCACCAGCTCGTCGAAGCTGCGCGGCCGCATCCGGTCCGCCAGCGGCGCGCCGACGTTGCCGGCGGGACCCGAACCAAACAGGTCCCCACTCATCGTTCCTGGCCGCCGCCGCCGCCGCGCGTCGGATCGAGAGGGAGCGAGGGCTGCACCGGCCACCGCTCCTTCCCCGCGGCGGGGCCGGCGGTGGGCTCGGACGTCTGCGCGGCCGGGCGGGCGCGCCGCGCCCCCCATTCCAGCACCGCACGAGCCGCCTCTTCGATCGAGAGCGGCCGCCCGAGCGACACCCCCAGCTCTTCGAGCCGCTGGAACAGCTCGGCCAGCACCGGCGGCTCGATGTTGCTGCTGCGCAGCAGCGCCGGCTCGCGAAACACTTCCTCGGGCGTGCCCTGCGCCACGATCTCGCCCCCCCGCACCAGCACGTAGACGACATCGGCCATCGCCTTGACCACGTTCACGTCGTGGGTGGCGATCACCAGCGTGACGCTTTGATCGTCGTGCAGCCGATTCAGCAACCCGACCAGATCCGCGCGCGAGGCAGGGTCCAGCCCTTCGAACGGCTCGTCCAGCGCCAGCAGCTCGGGCTCGAGCACCAGCGCTCCCGCCAACGCCACCTTGCGCTTTTCGCCCCCCGACAGGTAGTGACATACCTTGTGCCTGAGATGTGCGATGCCGACCCGCTCGAGCGCGCGCTCCACCATCCGATCGACCTCGGCATCGCGATAGCCGTAGCTGCGTGGCGAGAACGAAACGTCGTCCCACACCGTGGGAGCGATGATTTGCTCGTCGACATCCTGCAGCAGCACTCCCACGCGCTCGCGAATGCGGTTGAAATGACGGGCCGGATTGACGCCGAACACGGCCACCTCGCCCTCTTGTGGCTCCAGCAGGCCCAGGATGTGGAACAGCAGCGTGCTCTTGCCGCAGCCGTTGGGGCCAAGGATCACGGCTCGCTGGCCCTGCTCGACCACGAAGTCGAGGCCGCACAAGTGCACCTGTGTGCGGTCGGGATAGGTGTGACGCACGCATGAGACCTTGACGACCGGCTCGCGCGCGCCCGCGGCGGGGTGCGTCTCGCGGCTCACGTGGCCCTCCACAGCAACACGCTCAAGAGGGCGAGCACGGCGGCGGTGAGCACCACCCACCCGTCGGCCCGCGACCACTCGGCATAGTGCCGGCAGCCGCAAACGCGTCCCGAGTGGCCGCGCAGCAGCATGGTCGCGTAGAGGCGGCGACTGCGCTCGAAGCCATGGACGACCAGTGTCCCCAGGCCCTCGCCGGCGTGCGCGAGGCGTTGACGCGGCGGGCCACCCAGCCCCCCGCGCATCCGCAGCGCCCGCACCAGCCGCTCGGCGCGCGCGAGCAGCGCGAACAGAGCTCGATAGGTCAGGAACAGCCCGTCTCCCACGCTGCGCGGCAGCACGCGCGCGAGCGGAGCGAACACGTCCGGATAGGGCGTGGTCCCCACCAGCCATGCGGCGGTGAGGCTCGCGGTCAACGGTCGCAGCACCAGCACCAGCGGCGTGGCCAGGGTGCCATCCCAACGGCTCGCCACGAACAGCGCCGAGAACACCAGCGGGTATCCGGCGGCGGCGAGCACCACGCGGCCCGGCAGCCGGCTGCTCGTCGCCAGCACCCACACCACCGCATGCGTGGCGACCAGTAGCCTCAAGGTCGGGGCGAACACCGCGATAGCAATCGCGCCCAAGGCCAGCAGCAGCTTCCCGAGCGCGGTGGCACGGTGCCAGGGCGAGCGGCCCACGCTCGCGCAATAGTCGAGCTGCGAGAGGGGATCGTTCACGGTGCTTCCGCCCGCACGGTGAGCCCGCCCGGCAGGAGCGCCGGATGCACGCGCTCGAGAAAGCGCCCGATCCCCCAAGCGACGATCGACTCGACCGCGAGCCCCAGCAGCCACAAGGGGAAGGCGAACGCCACCAGCCGCTCGAGGTGCGAAGGCGCCTGAGGCGGTGCTCCCCAGGGCCGAGCCGCGGCGAGCACCACGGCCAGCCACAGCCCGCCCGCCACCGCTTGTCCCGCCGCCGTGCTCCAGGCCATCGCCCACGGCACGCGCATCACCCGAGCCAGCACCCCGTAGACCGGCCGGGCCACCGCCGCGCCCGCGCCCAGCACCAGCGTGTTCAACCCGACCACGGTCAGGCCCCCATGCCCGAGCAGCGCCAGGATGGCGCTCACCGCGAACGCGGCTTGGAATGCTCCAAGCGGCCCCAGCAGGATTCCGATCGGTCCCGCCAACGACAGGTGGTACTCGAGCGGGCCGATGGGCAGGGCGTTCGCCGCCAGCATCAGGCCACCGAGCGCCCCTTGATACGCCACGCGCTGCGGGTTCGCGGCGCGACCCGAGAGCACGAGCAGAACCAAGGCGACCAGCAGCCCGGATCCCCACAGCCAGAACGGCAGCAGCCCATCGGGAATGTGAAGATGGGACATGGCTATTGCGCCCAGGCGAGCGCGGCGGCGATCGCGCGCGCTCCGCAACCGGCCAAGGCGGCGAGACAGGCCTCGAGCGTGGAGCCGCTCGTGACGACGTCGTCGACCAACAAGACCGTCCTTTCCGCCAGCACCTCGGGGCACGTCACGCGGATCGCGCCGGCCAGGTTGGCGCGGCGCTCGCGTGGGCCGAGCCGCGCCTGCTCGCGGGTCGGGCGCGTGCGCGCGAGCGCTCCCGGCAGCCGCGGCGCTTGGAGGCGCGTCGCCACGGCGTCGGCCAGCACCGCGGCCTGATTGTACCCCCGCTCGCGGCGGCGCGCGGCATGGAGTGGAACGTCGATCACCAGGTCGGGGCGGAGCGCGGGCGGCAGCGCATCGACGACGGCCACCGCCAGCACCCCCGCCAGGCCCGGCCTGCCCCCGTACTTGAGCGCATGGACCAGTACCGCGGCTCGCTCGTCGTACACCCAAGCGGCCCACACGCCGTAGCCGCGATGGACGGCGCAGCCGATCGGTTCGCGCTCGGCCGCGAGGCAGCGCGCGCACAGCTCGAACGAGAGCCGCGGGATCGAGCCGACGCATGCCGGGCACAGCGGCCCGTGTGGCGACTCGCCCGCACAGCCCGCGCAGCGCTGAGGAAACGCGAGCTCGATCACCCCGCGTCGCAGGGATTCGAGCGCGTGGAGCACTCTCACCGCGGCCACCCGACGGCGCGCGCCAACGGGTCGAGCGGTACCGGACCTGCGTACCACAGGGCGAGCGAGCGACGCGCCTGGAAGACCAGCAGGCCGAGGCCGTCGTACGCCTCGCGGCCCTCCGCCCGCGCGGCCAGCACCCAGGGCGTGGGGGCTTCGGCGTAGGAGAGGTCGAGCAGCAGCGCGGACCGTGGAATGCTGGACAGCGGTGGCGCGACCTCGGCGGCAGGACGGGGCGTGGCGTGGATCACCAGGCTCGCCCGCGCGAGCCACGACCGCTCGGTCCGGGACCGCCAGGGCACGATCTCAGCCATGGGCAGATCGCTCCAGCGGGCGGCGGCCCCGCTCGGATCGCGGGCGCTCGCGGCCAAGCCTCGCGCGCCGGCGCTCGCCAGCGCCAGGGCGAGGCTGCGCGCCGCGCCACCTGCGCCCAGCAGCACCGCGGTCTCGCGCTCGGGGGGGCGGCCGAGCGAGCCCAGCCAGTCGATCAATCCCGGGCCATCGGTCGTGTCCCCCCACCAGCCATCCGGCTCGAATCCCACCGTGTTCACGGAACGCGCGGTCCGCGCGGCCGGGCTCACGCGCGCGAGCAGCGGCAGCACGCACTCCTTCAAGGGATGCGTGAGATTGACGCCGCGGAAGCCCTGCTGGTCGAGCGATCGCATCCGGCCCGGCAGCTCCTCGGGCGAGGTGCAGAGGGCGATCGACGATCCGGGCAGTCCCAGCGCCTCGAGCCCCGCGCGGTGCAGCTCAGGCGAGCGTGTGAACGTCAGCGGATCGCCCAGCACGGCCAGTCGGGAGCGCGCTTCCCTCACGTGACCGTCTGCGGCTGGCGCTGCAGCCGCAGGGTCATCAGGATCGAGAACAACCCCAGCGCGAGGCTGGAGATCTGGCTCTCGGTGATGTCGACCACGCCGATGCGGAGCACCGTGGCCTCGGGCTCGTAGGCGCGGGTGAAATCGAGCGGGATGCGCACCAGCGCGAACAACGCCAGAAAGGTCCAGAACAAGGTCCCGGGAATCGGGAAGCGCCGCCGCAGCGACCAGGTGAGGCCGAACAGAGCGAGCCCCGCCAGGGCGAAGTAGAGCTGCGCGGGATGGACGGGCGCGCGCCCGAATTCCAGTCCGGCGAAGGAATCGGGTGGGAAGACGACTCCCCAAGGAAGCGACGTCGGCCGCCCATAGCAGCAGCCGTTGAGAAAGCAACCGATGCGCCCGAACATGCTGCCGAGCGCGATCGACGGCGTCAGCGCGTCTGCCACCGACCACATCGGCATTCCGAGCCCTCGCGCGGTGGCCAAGCCCGCCACGGTGCCCGCGACCAAACCGCCGTAGAGCGTGAGCCCCCCTTGCCAGATCGCGAGCACGCTTCCCCACTCGCGCCGAAACTCCTGCACGTGCTCGAGCACGAACAGCGCGCGCGCGCCGAGCACCGAGGCCACCAGGACCACCATCACCACGGTCACCAGTCGATCCTCGTCGAGCGACTTGCGGCGCGCCTCCTGGACCGCCAGCCAGGTTCCGAACAGGAACGCAATGGCCAGCATCAGGCCGTACGAGCGGACGTGCAGCACGCCCCAATGGAAGACCTCTGGATACATCCGCTCAGTACTCCTGTCGGCGCAGCGCCACGTTCTGAAGCAAGCCGAGCTGCACGCAATTCACGAGCAAGGCGGTTCCCCCGTACGAGATCAGCGGCAAGGGCAGCCCGGTGACGGGCGCCCAGCCGATCGTCATCAGGATGTTGACCATGATGTGGTAGAAGAGGGCCGATACTAGGCCGACGGTCATCAGGCTCGCGAATCCGTTGCGCGCCGCGAGGGCAAGGCGAAATCCGCGCAGCACCACGATCGCGTACAGTATCACCACCGTCAACGCTCCCAGAAAGCCCAGCTCCTCCCCGACCACCGAGTAGATGAAATCGGTGTGACGCATCGGCAGGAACGCGAGCGCCTTCTGGGTGCCGCGCAGGAAGCCCTTGCCCACGAAGCCTCCCGAGCCGACGGCGATCTTCGACTGGATGAGCTGGTAGCCGGCGCCATAGGGGTCTTGTCCGGGGTTGAGAAACGTCTGGATGCGCCGCTTCTGGTAATCATGGAGATGCTCCCACAGGTGGGGCATCGTGTAGGCGACCGCGCCGTTGAGCGCCAACACCACCAGGAGCGACGAGAGCTTGGGACGCACCGCCGCCACCAGTCCGACGAAGAGCGCGCCGAACCACCACAGCGAGCCGGTGAGGAAGAACAGCAGCACGTTGAGCATCGGCGAAAGGCCCAGCGCGAGCTGCCCCAGTGGCATCCCCGCCCAGTAGTACATGGCGATCAAGATCACCGGGAACGCCAGCGACGTGCCGAGGTCGGGCTCCTTGGCCACCAGAGCGAAGGGGATCGAGGTGATCAGCAGCGGCACCAGCCAGTGGCGCAGGCGAGTGAGATCGAGTCGCGGCGCGTCGAAGCGGCGCGCGAGCACGAACACGGTCGCGATCTTCGCGATCTCCGACGGCTGAAACCGTAACGGACCGAGGTCGAGCCAGCGCTTGGCTCCCATCGCGCTCGTGCCCACCACCAGCACCGCGGCCAGCAGCACGAGCGAAAGCAGATACAGCGGATACGCGAGCGATTCGTAGGCGCGGTAGTGGATCGCGGCGGCGACCCACGCGGCGCACAGCGCGAAGCCGAGCCACAGGAGCTGCCTCACCCACAGCCCCTGGTGCGCTCCGGGCACGGTGGTGGCGCTGAACACCATGAGCAGCCCGATCACCAGCAGCGCGAGGGCCGCGATCGCCATCGGCAGATCCACCGGCGGGAGGCGGAACCTAGTCTCCACGGATCACCTCGGAGGTGTCAGGGGCCTGAACGACTGGGGGGCGCGCCAGCGAGTCGGCGCCG
>VBOY01000057.1:17322-23551 GCA_005893295.1 Candidatus Eiseniibacteriota bacterium
GGCGAGCGGCGCGGCCACCGACCCGCCGTGCCCGCTGTTCTCGATCACGAATGCCATGGCCAGCGTCGGCTTCTCCACGGGCGCGTAGCAGACGAACAGCGCGTGATCCTTGCCGTGCGGGTTCTGGGCCGTTCCGGTCTTACCCGCCACGGCCAGGCCCGGCACGCGGGCGGCGGTGCCGGTCCCGGCGCTCACCACCAGCTCGAGCCCTCGATGGAGCGCCTCCCACGCCGTCTCGTCGGCGTCGACCCCGGGCTGGGACGGGCGACCGGGCCGGAAATCGTCGACCCCGCGCACCGCCTGCACGACGTGGGCGCGAAGCGGGCGCCCGTCCCGCGACACCTCGGCCGCCAGCAACGCGAGCTGGAGCGGCGTCACGAGCAGCTCGCCCTGACCGATCGCCAGGTTGAGCAGCAAGCCCTTGCGCATGTGCGAGCCCCAGCGGCGCTGGTACCAAGCCTCGCCCGGCACCAGGCCCTTGCGCTCCTGCGGCAGGTCGACTCCGGTGCGGTCGCCCAGGCCGAAGGCGTGCGCCGTCGCTTCGAGGCGGGGCAGGCCCAGCCGTAGACCGATCTGATAGAAGTAGACGTCGCACGAATGCTGGATCGCTTCGACGAAGTCGAGGGAGCCATGACCCTCTCGTTTCCAGCAGCCAAAGACGCGCCCTCCGAATGCGTAGCTTCCGCTGCACGGCTTGAGACGCGTGGCCGGGGTCGCTACGCCCGCGCGCAGCGCGGCCAGCATGGTGACGATCTTGAAGGTCGAGCCGGGCGGATAGGCGCCCTGGATCGCCCGGTTGAGCAGCGGGTTGGATCCGCCCTGGGCGAGCTCGTTCCAGCGATCGACCGACAAGCCGCGAGCGAACTCGTTGGGATCGAACGCGGGGCGGCTGACCATCGCCAGGATCCCGCCGTCACGCGGATCGACGGCCACGGCGGCCCCGCGATCGACCCCCGCCATCACCTCTTCCATTGCCTGCTGGACGCGCAGGTCCAGGGTCAGAACCAAGTCGTGGCCTGGCACCGGCTTGAGTGGCGGCCCCTCGCGCAGCGTCGCCACCCGCCGGCCCCACGCGTTCACGACCACGAACTCGGCCCCGTCGCGGCCGCGCAGCACCTCTTCATAGCTGCGTTCGACCCCGGTGCGCCCCACCAAGTCCCCGGGGCGGTAGCCTTGGTCGGCGCGCTCCTCGAGCTCCTGGTCGCCGATCTCGCCCGCGTATCCGAGCAGGTGCGAGGCCAGCTCGCCGTGCGGGTAGTGGCGGATCGGTTCGATCATCACTTCCACGCCCGGCAGATCGCTGCGCGACTCTTCGACCGCCGCGGCCACCGCGAACGGCGATCCGCGCCGCAACACCGCGGTCTGCCCGCTCGCGTTCGCCAAGGCCACCAAGGTCTTGAGGCGCGTGGTGTCGCCCTCGACGAGCTGGCCGACGCGGGCGAGCCACCCCGAGGTCACCGGCATGCGCTGAGCGCTCTCCGCCGGCGTCGGCCGGAACACGATGTTGAAGCTGGGGTAGTTGTCCGCGAGCAGCAGGCCGGTGCGATCGAAGATCGCGCCGCGCGGCGCCCGCAGCACCTCGGGCCGCACCCGGTTCTCCTGGGCGAGACGCTGGTAGTAGTCGTGCTGACCGATCTGCAGGCGCATGAGCCCCGCCACGATGAGCAGGAAGCCGCACAGCGCCAACGCCGCGAGCAGCGCGAAGCGCTGATCCTTAGAGCGGTTGGCCGGGCTGGATGGAGACATTGGCGAACAGCGGGCGGCCGCTGGCGCGGCGCACCGCCGCCAGCACGAGCGCGCCCGACAGGGCGGTCACGATGGGGCCCACCACCACCCGGGCGAGCAGCAGGGTCGGCCACGCCGGAAACCCACCGGCGTCGAAGGCCGCAGTCCAGGCCTGGTGCACCGCCGTCGCCGCCAGCACCAGGACGAGTTGCGTGCGCGTGCTCTCCCGCACCAGGGTGCTGGCGAGCCGGCCGGCCACGTAGCCCACCAGCGTCAGGGCCAGGGCGTGGCGGCCCAGCCAATGGGCGGCGTCCAGGTCCGCGGCGAGCCCCAGGGCGAAGCCGAAGCTCGCCCCCCAAGCCTCGCCGTGGCGTAGCGCCCACACCACGGTCGCGAAGGCCAGCACGTCGAGGACGATCCCGTGGGACGCGAAGGCCGCAAGCGCGGTCGAGCGCAAGAGCAGCACCACCACGATTCCCACCAAGAGTGCGACGGCGGCTCTCATGGCATAGCCTCCAGCGGCGCGGGGCCGGGGATGACGAACACGTGGCGCAGGCGCGACAGCCGGGCCGCCGGCGCCAGCACGATGGCTTGGGTGAGCCCGTTGGGGTCGGCCCCGACGCGGATCACGCGACCGACCGGGATCCCTCGCGGATAGCGTCGCGAGAGTCCCGAGGTCCATACGCGCTCTCCCACTCGCACGGTATCGGCGAACGGGACCGTCGTCAGCATGAGCGTTGGCTCGAGCGCCGGCATGCAGCGCACGATGCCGAGCACCCCGGTGCTCTCGACCTCACAGGCCACCGGGGCGTTGGGATCGGTGAGGAGGGCCACCCGGCTGCTGAAGGCGTACACCTCCGAAATGCGCCCGACCAAGCCGTCGCTGGTGACGACCGCGTCCCCCAGGTGAAGCCCTTGGTGCCGGCCCGCGCTCAGGATCGCGGCCACCGGCATCGGCTCGCCCGAGAGGGCCAGGATCTCCACCGGCTTGAGCGCAGGGTCGTGGTGACCGGGCAAGCCGAGCTGCTGGCGCAGCCGTTGGTCCTCGGCCCCGAGCGAGCGCAGCCGGGAGCTCTCGAGCTCGAGTGCGGCGAGCCGACGGTGCAGCTCGCCGTTCTCACGCCACGCAGCCGCCAGTCGTTCGCCCGCCAGAACCCATCGATCGAGGGGCGCGAACAAGACGGTTCCGGCGCCGCGCAGGGCCGATTGCGGCAGCCGATCCCCGACCAGCAGCAGCAGGACCGAGACCGCCACGTAGGAAGCCACGAGGATGCTGCCGCGGCGTTCGGCCGGGGGCAGGACCCTTGCCATTGAGCTCAGCCCCTATGACCGCCGAGGATGACCTTTCCGAAATCCTCGAGGTGCTCGAGAATCTTTCCCGCACCGAGCACCACACACGTCAACGGGTCCTGGGCGACCCGGATGTTGAGGTTGGTCACCTCGCGCAGCAGCAGATCGAG
The DNA here is from genome assembly GCA_005893295.1 of Candidatus Eiseniibacteriota bacterium. Classification (GTDB taxonomy): domain Bacteria; phylum Eisenbacteria; class RBG-16-71-46; order RBG-16-71-46; family RBG-16-71-46; genus WS-8. The sequence continues at coordinate 20,508 of VBOY01000057.1, forward strand.
CCCGCGCAGCAGGGCCCCACCGCCGGTCAGAAAGATTCCGCGGTCTACGATGTCTGCGGCCAACTCGGGGGGCGTGCGTTCCAGGGATTCACGCAGCGCGTTCACGATGTTTCCGATCGGCTCCTGAAGCGCCTCGCGGATCTCGACGCTCGAGACGCGCAAGGTACGGGGGATCCCGCGCACCAGGTCTCGCCCCTTGATCTCCATGTCCATCTCTTCCGGCAGAGGGAACGCCGAGCCGATCTCGATCTTGATGCGCTCTGCGGTCTGTTCGCCGATCAGCATGTTGTACGCCTTCTTCGCGTAATTTGCGATCGCCTCGTCCATCTCGTCGCCACCTACCCGGATCGATGTCTTGGTGACGATCCCGTTCAAGGCGATCACCGCGATCTCGGTCGTGCCACCCCCGATGTCCACGACCATGTTTCCCGTCGGCGTGTCCACCGGCAGCCCGACGCCGATGGCCGCGGCGATCGGCTCCGGGACCAACAGCACCGGCTCCCGGCACCCCGCCCGCACCGCCGAGTCGATCACCGCGCGCTTTTCCACCTCGGTGATTCCCGAGGGCACGCAGATGATGATGCGGGGGCGCACCAGGAACTTGTGCTTCTGGACCTTGTGCACGAACTCGCGCAGCAGGTCCTCGGTGACTTCGAAGTCGGCGATCACGCCGTCCTTGAGGGGTCGAACCGCGCTGATCCCGTCCGGCGTGCGCCCCAGCATGAGCTTGGCTTCGCCGCCCACGGCCAGTACCCGGCCGCTCGCCTTGTCGACCGCGACCACCGAGGGCTCGTTGAGGACGATGCCGCGCCCCTTGACGAACACCAAGGTGTTGGCGGTGCCGAGGTCCATCGCGACGTCGGTGGAGAAGAAGCCCATCAAGCTATCGAGAAACATCCATGCCTCACCGCAGCTCGAGTTTCGTGGGAGTAGGAGCGCGAAGAAGTCGCAGCGGAAGGAACTCACCGGCGTCCTTGCCCAATAAGGCTTCGGCACGCTAGCACCCCAAACTTTAGTCCGGCAAGCGGTTTGTCCCCCTGGGGCCTTGGCCCCAGGGGGCCTTTGCTGGAGGTCCTGGGGGCTCCCTCAAGCCCGGGCGCTTTTGGGCGGCGCCCAGCCTGGCTCGCGGGGTAGACATCACAGCACAGCACCGCGCCTCACAGCGGTGCGTTGACCCGCCTCTGAGGCCTGCTAGACTGTCACGCTTGACCGCCCCGCGCGGCTTCTCCATGACGCGCCTTCTCAGACTCGTGCTTCCGACGTTGCCGCTTGTGGTTGGAGCCCTGCTGGGCAGCCTACCCGGCCGCGCACAGGAGTCCTCCGACGCGCGCTACGCCTTCGCCGACACCACCTTGTTGCGCGATACCTTGGGCATCCACTTCGACCGGTCCTTGTTCCGGATCGCCGACAGCCTCCGCTTGGCCCCCGACACGCTGCGTGCCCTGTCGATTCGATATCGCTACGCCCCGGCGCGGCTGGTCGCGTTGTCGGACAGCCTGCACCTGCCCGTGGACAGCGTGGGCGTCCACCTGGAACGCGAGCGCTTCAATCCGCTCGGCCTGGCAGCCAAGGCCCCGACCCAGTTCACGTACAACACGACCTACAACGTCCAAAAGAATCGCGGCACCTGGATGAACGCATCGGACTATTCGGTGGGGTTCGGGCCGGTCACGGTGCGCAACTCGACGAACATCCAAGTGGATCGCTCCAAGACCGGTGATCTCACCAACCTCTACCTGAACCGCAGTTCGACCACCGAAGGCGGCTGGCGTGTGCGTCCGGGGGTTTCGATCGGCGGCCGCGCCGTGCTGAGCCGCAACCGTTACGACGACGCCGCGACGGTGGGGAACGTGGGCGAGCGGCGCGACGAGTACCAGTTGGCTCTACGAACCAAGCACCCTTCCATGCAGGGCCTCGATGCCGAGCTGAACCTGTTCTCGGGGCTCCTCGACCTCGCGAGCTCGGCCCAGAACAAGCGTGGCTTTTCGAACAACCTGGATGGCCGGATGCGCTACGCGCCGCGGAGGTGGCTGAGCCAGGAGCTGTCGGGATCGCTGAGCGGCAACGTGGCGCGCTCTCGTTTCCCCGATTCCGCCCGCGTCCTGAGCACGCACGACTTCCTGAGCAACCTGCGAGAAGGCCTGCACCTGAACCAGAGCGCGCCGGTCGAGCTCAATTCCACGTTCAATTACCGCAATGGGCGCACCGAGACGCCCACCGCCACCGGCGTGCAGACCATCGCGCAGCGCGGGATCGACTTCGATGCGTCGCTGATGATGCGGCAGAACAATGATCGATACGTCCAGCTCACGCAGAATGTCGGCTCGTCCCACCAGGCCACGGTGTTGAACGGCGAGACCGCGCGCGGACTGCACGGCTTCGCGGCCGAGGGGCGATACGCCCTGCGCGGCTGGAGCCTCGAGGGCCGCTTCTCGACCGACTTCACGCGCCTCGAATCCCCGCAGGTCACGGACAGCGGTGGGTACACCCAGCGCGTGCGGGTCCGCGCCCTGGAAGGGGCCCTGAGCCGGCCGCTCATGGCACGTCTCACGGCACGCGTGAGTGGCCGCATCTCGCTCACCAGTGGGCGCGTCGACACCCTGGGTGCCTACCGCCCCTCCCAAGTCCCCAACGACGTCCTCCAGAGGACGGTCCGGGTCGAGGGCACGTACCAGGCCTCCCATGGGCTGGGCAGCACGGTGGCATTCGAAGTGTCGCGCACCGAGCTGGTCAACATTCCCAGCTCCACGTCCTCCGCCAACAACGTGCTCCGCACGTATCACGCAGACTGGCGCTGGACCTATGCCCTGATGCCCGGCTTGACGGTGAACCAGAGCAACGTGCTCGCGGCGAATTACACGAACTACGCCTTCCGGCCGCCGCAGGAAGACCAACTGCAGCTCGAATACACCACCATGACCACCCTGAACGCGGTGCTCTCCCCGCGACTCTCGATGGACCTCACGCACACGTCCCAAACGCTGCCGAGCGGAAACTATGTTCCCGGCCCCGGGGACGTGAGGTACTTCAGCCCGGCCGACGAG
>VBOY01000058.1 GCA_005893295.1 Candidatus Eiseniibacteriota bacterium
GGCCCGTAGCCGGGTCGTTGAAGCGGTTCGTGATGACCTTGAGCCGTCGGCCGCTGTCCCTCACCGCGAGCGACCAGACGGGATCGAGACCTATGGTGTCTCCTCGCCCTGCGAACATGGCGCGGGCGCGATCGGCATCCCACGGGGCAGGGCCGGTCGGCCCTGCACTCGTAGCGGCGGTCATCACGCCCAAGAGGACAGCAGTCTGCCAGCCCGCCCCGCGGCGGGACCGCCGGACGGCGTGGCGGTAGTCGGACCAGGGCATCGCGGACTGGTCGGGAGCTCCGCCGGGTTCACAGCGAGTGCATGTCCGACAGTTCCAGCGGGGCAGCGAGAAGAAACGGCCACTGAAGTCGCAGCGGACCTGCGCCCCTGGCGCCGTGGTGACCGGGTGCATCACGTCCACGCCCCGCAGCGGGGCCGCCGGAGGGGCCGACACGGACAAATCCTCGGACAAACGCGCGACCCGCGCTCGCAACCTCGTGCAAGCGCGGGTCATTCGTGGTGCCCGGGGCGAGACTTGAACTCGCACGGGTTTCCCCATACGCCCCTCAAACGTACGTGTCTACCAGTTCCACCACCCGGGCACTCGAGACTATCGACCGCTGCGCTGGCATCCCCGACAGCGACCCTGCCTAGTGGCCTCCCCCGGGAGGGGGCGTGGGAGTTGGCTGGCTCGGGGCCGGAGGTCCAGGAGCCGCGGGTCCAGGGGCCGCGGGATTCCCTGCGGGGGGCTGCGAGCTCGGCACCTGCGCAGGAGCCGGCGCCCGCCTGGCCTCTTCCTGGATCAGGCTGCGTCCCGGCCCACTCGTGCCCGAGGAAAGCAGGGCCAGAACCAGGGACATCACGAAGAACGCACCGCCCAAGACCATCGTCGCACGGGTGATGAAATCCGTGGCGCCGCGGCCACCGAACACGGTCTGCGCAGTGCCTCCGAAGGCGCCAGAGGCGAGCCCGCCCCCCTTGCCGGACTGCAGGAGAACGACCGCGATCAGCGCGAGACAGATCAGAATGTGAAGCGTGAGCAACAGCCCGTACATGGTCCCCCCTGGAGCAGGCCAGCCGCGTCTAAGCGCGAGCGGCCAGAAACCGTAGCAGCACGGGACGGCGCCGTCAACGTGCGCACCGGCACCTGCGCCTCGGCACGCGCGCCGGCGAGAGCGACCCGCATCGACGAGCTCCTGCCGGTTCAGCGCCCGGCCGCGGCCGCGATCCTGACGAAGCCTTCTGCTTCGAGCGAGGCGCCGCCGACCAACGCGCCATCGACCTCGTCCTTGGCGAACAGACTCGCCGCGTTCTCCGCGGTCACGCTGCCACCGTAGAGCACCGTGGCGCGGGCACCGACGCCGGCCCCGACGGCGCGGTCGAGCGTGTCGCGTACCAGTCGATGCGCCTCCTCCGCTTGCTCGGGCGTGGCCACACGGCCGGTCCCGATCGCCCATACCGGCTCGTAGGCGAGCACCGTCGCCAGCGCGTCCTCGGAAGCGAGGCCCGTGTAGGCTGCGGCGACCTGGCGCGCGAGCACCTCGGGGGTATGCCCCTGCTCGCGCTCTTCCACGGTCTCGCCTACGCACACGATGGGAGCCAAGCCGTGACGCAGCGCGGCGCGGAGCTTGCGCGCCACTAGGGCGTCGTCCTCGTGCATGTCGCGCCGTCGCTCGGAGTGCCCCACGATCGCGAACTGGCAGCCCAGGGCGACCAGCATCGGGCCCGAGATCTCCCCGGTATGGGGGCCACGCGGTTCGGGGTGGAGATTCTGTCCCCCCAGCCGAAGCGGCGTGCCGCGCACCACCGCCCGCACCGATTCGAGCGCGGTGTAGGGCGGGCACAGCACCACTTCGCACGGCGGAGCGCCGCGCACCGCCTCGACGATCTGGCGTGCGAGGGCTACCGCTTCCTCCGCCGTGCGGTTCATCTTCCAGTTGCCGGCGACCAGTCGCGGGCGCCGAGGCCAGGGCGCCATCACGCGTCGTCCAGGGCCGCCACGCCGGGCAGCACTTTGCCTTCCAGGAACTCGAGAGACGCGCCCCCGCCGGTGGACAAGTGACTCAGCCGCTCGGTCAACCCGGCGCGCTGGACCGCGGCGGCCGAGTCGCCGCCGCCGACCACGGTGATCGCACCTCGGCTGGTCGCTTCGGCCAGCGCCTGGGCGACCCCCAGGGTCCCGGCCGCGAAGGCTTCGACCTCGAAGACGCCCATCGGTCCGTTCCACAACACGGTTCCGGCATCCCGCAGCTTGGCGGTGAACAGCGCCACCGTCTCGGGACCGATGTCGACGCCCATTTCCTCGGGGCCAAGCGCATCGACCCGCACCACTCGCCAGGGGGCGCTTCCGTCGGCGGCGGTCGTGGCGACGCAGTCCACCGGCAGCACCAGGTCGATTCCGGCCGAGGCGGCGCGCTCCAGGATCGATCGCGCCACCTCGATCCGATCTTCTTCGACACGTGAGCGCCCCGTCGGCCGCCCTTGGGCAAGCAGGAACGTGAACATCATGGCGCCGCCCACCAGCAGACGATCGACCTTGCCGAGCAGGGCGCCGAGCACCTCGATCTTGCCCGAGATCTTGGCCCCGCCCAGGATCGCCACGAAAGGACGGCGCGGCTCGTCCAGGGCCCGCCCCAGGTACTCGAGCTCCTTCTGCATCAGGAATCCGGCGACCGCCGGCTTCACGCGTCGCGCCAAGGCCTCGGTCGAGGCATGGGCCCGATGGGCGGTTCCGAACGCATCGTTCACGTAGAGCTCACCCAGGGCGGCGAGCCGAGCGGCGAAGGCCGCGTCGTTCTTCTCTTCCTCCGCATGAAAGCGCAGGTTCTCGAGCATCAGCACACCGCCGTCCGCGAGCGAGCGAGCCAGCCCCTCGGCCTCGGGCCCCACACAGTCGGTGGCGAAGGCCACCGGCGAGCGCAACAATCGCTCGAGCCGGGTCGCCACGGGTCGCAGGCTGTAGCGCGGGTCGGGTTTGCCCTCGGGGCGTCCGAGATGCGACAGGAGCACCAATCGAGCCCGCTTCTCGATCAGGTAGCGCACCGTCGGCAGCGAGGCGACGATGCGCGTGTCGTCGGCCACCTGGCCGTCCTTGAGCGGCACGTTGAAATCCACCCGCGTCAGGACGCGCTTGCCGGCCGGATCGAGATGGCGCAGCGTCTTCTTGCGGAAGCTCACGGGCGGGCCCCCTACGCCATCATGAGCAGCGCGTCGACCACCCGCTGCGAGAATCCCCATTCGTTGTCGTACCACGAGAACGTCTTGACCAGCGTCCCGTCGAGCACGCTGGTCGACAGCGAATCGAACACGCTGCTGGCGGGATTGCCGATCACGTCCGAGGAGACGATTGGATCGACGCAGTACTCCAGGATCCCTTTGAGCTTCCCTTCGGCGGCCGCCCGGATCGCCGCGTTGACCCGGGCGGCGTCGGTCGGCGTGCGGACGCGACACACCAGGTCGACCAGCGACCCATCCATGACCGGTGCGCGTACGGACACGCCATCCAGCTTGCCCTTGAGCTCGGGCAGCACCAACCCGATCGCCTTGGCCGCCCCGGTGGTGCTCGGAATCAGGCTCTGCGCCGCCGCCCGCGCGCGCCGCAGGTCCTTGTGGGGGAAGTCGAGGATGTTCTGATCGTTGGTGTAGGCGTGGATCGTGGTCATGAACCCGCGCTCGATGCCGAACCGGTCGGACAGCACCTTGGCGACCGGCGCGAGGCAGTTGGTGGTGCACGAGCCGATGCTGACCACGGTGTGCTTCGCCCGGTCGAACTGGTCGTGATTGACGCCCATCACGAACGTCAGGTCGGCGTTCTTGGCCGGCGCCGAGATCAGCACGCCGCGGGCTCCCGCGGCGAGATGCTGCGCGCCCGCTTCGCGGTCGGTGAAGCGCCCAGTCGCCTCGAGAACCACGTCCACGCCGAGCGACTTCCACGGCAGCTTCGACGGCTCTCGCTCGCTCAGGACCTTGATCTTCTTGCTCCCCACTTGGAGGTGCCCATCGACCACCGGGCCGGCATCCGAAAAGATGCGGTGGACCGTGTCGTAGTGCAGCAGATGGGCGAGCGTCCCGGCGTCCGTGAGGTCGTTGACCGCCACGAACTCGAGGGCCGCCCGCCGCTGATGAGCAGCCCTCAAGACCAGGCGCCCGATGCGTCCGAAGCCGTTGATGCCGACGCGAAGAGCCATGGCGTTGCTTCTCCCTTCCGGGCGGCCGGAGCGTCGGAGCACCGCGTGCCGCCCAGAGCCGAGACGTGCCCAGGGCGCCTGGCCACCTGGCGTGCTAAGGGGTCAACTGATTGAGGGGCGTGGACTTAACTCGGCAGCAGGGCGGCACTATGCCCCAACCAAGCGCGCCGCGTCAAGCGCGCACTCGGTCGGCGGGTCGCGCTCACTCGGTCGAGTAGCGCAGCCGGAAATCGCCGTAGCCCTGGTCGTCCACGAACAGGAAGAGGAGGCGGCGCGCCGGCCGGGGGCCAGCCACGATGGGGGCCGAGCCGACCAGCTCGTCGCGCCCCTCGTAGATCCAGATCTCGAACGGCCTTTGGTCCCCGCCTGGGCCCTTGCTGTTGACGCTTCCGGTCGGGCGGTCCTGGGACACCTCGAGCTCCTGCAACACCTGCGTCAGGGTCTGGTCGCCGGCCGGGATCACCTGGCGCAGGATCTCGTCGGGCTCTCCATGTCGGATGTAGACCCGCCCCATGTCGGAGAACATCCCCTTGCCGAGGCCTGCTCTGCCCCAGGTTCGATTCGCGTGATCGATCCGCGCCAGGAACGCTGTCCGCGCTTCGTTCTCTGCCGTGTCGGGCGTGGGGTCGCGCTGACGCCAGTATTCGTCCAGGAAGCGCTCCTGCTCCCCGGCGTTCATGCGCGCGAACGATTCCTCCTCGTCCCCGCTGTCGAGCAGGAAATGCATCAGATCCTCGACCTCGACGGGGTCGGTATTCCAGGACGAGGGCTGCCACGCGATCCCGAAGTGGGCTCGCCGCGACAGCGCGCCCGCGTCTCCCTCCTGCCACGCCTTGACCTCGAGATCGTAGCCACCGGCCGGCTGGGTCGAGACATCGAATCGGACCGCTTGGGTCAGCGAGCGCCCCGCGGCCCCGGTGCTCTCGCGCTCCGCCACGACCTTTCCGCTCGCATCCATGATGCGCGCGGCCCAGCGCCAAGGACGCGGCGCGGGGCTCGAGGAGCGCGCCACGAACACGGCGCGCAGATCGCCCGCGAGCAACCCGTAGAGCCGCTCCGGATTCGGGAGCACCCCGACCGACTCCCCCGGCGTGCTGGTGCGCCGAAACGATCCGGCCTGCTCCGCGGGGGTCTCGGCCCATGCGAACTCGAGGTCGGAGATCTCACGCCCGGCCTGCGCCTGGGGAACCACGACCTCTCCCTCGACCGACGCCTTCTCGCGCACCGTGCGCCCCACGTAGGCCAAGCCGCGCTTGCGCGAGCGTGGGTCTTCCACGCGCACCTGCAGCCGATAGCGCCCCGGCCGCGCCGGGAAACGCAGCAGCACCACCTTGCCGAAGCTCGCCGTGTCCTCGGCGACGACCTGGAACTCTTGGCTGGCCTCGTGCTGCTTCGCGCCGAACCGGTTGCGCAGGCGTGCCGAAACGGAGAGTCGTTGCGCCTCGGAGCCTGCGCCGACGCGCGTCGCCAGGGTGGCGGGTGGAATGCGCGTGTAGACCTCGAGGACGTTGCCACCGCTGTCGGGGAATGCCGCGGCATCGACGGTGAATCCGAGTGGTCCGCCGACCCGCCAGGGCAGCGGACCCGGCCCCTCGTCGCCTTCGTCCCGCCTGGCACCGGCGGCGGGAATGGCCACCACCAAGGCGCCGATCACGACCCAACAGGCAAAACGCGCTCCTCGTGGGGAGCGCGTTATCACCGTATCGACGTCAACTGTACGAGTCAGGGGTCGTGTCTCCATCCAAGCTGTTTCCGGGTGATCCGATCCTCCGTTGGCTCGGGCGCTCCCGTTCTAGCATGCTGCTAGAACAGGAACTTGAGGGAGAACCGGTGCGCGGCACCCAGATCCTGAAGATCGGTATAAGAATAGTCGAGGTCGGCCTGCCCCGCCACCGACACCGGGAAATGGAATCCCACGCCGCCCGCAAGACCTTCCGTGTCGTAATTGATGTTGTAGCCGCCGCGCAGGAACAGGTATTTGCGGAACCCATACTCGGCGCCGACGTTGAGGCGCTCCGAATTGTCAGGCGGATGCGAGAATTCGAGCGATCCGGTCAGCTTCTGGTCCGCCGACTGGAGCAAGGCGACCGACGAGCCGACGCGGAAAACCGCCGGGATCCGGGCCTGGCGATCGATGAACTGGATCTCGGTCCCGATGTTCGAGATCGCCATTCCGATCCGCATCCCCAGGGTGCCCACATCGTACAGGGTACCGATGTCGAACGAATAGGTCTGCTGGCTGAACTCGGCGAGTCCCTCGTGGAGGAAATTCGCGGTGAAGCCGGCGCTGAACTTGTCCGTGAACGATCGCGCATAGGTCACGCCGAAGGCCATCATTCCCGCGTCGAAGGTGCGTCCGGTTCCGGTACTCGGGTCGGGCTGGTAGGCGGTCGTCTCCACCATCGGCGACATCGAAAGCGATCGGGCATGCACGCCGATCGCCCCTGGGATCTTCTTGACGTGGAACACGTACCCGATCTCGTCGAACGACAGGTCAGCCACCCAGTTGGCGTGATTGAGCGACAGCTCCGACTTGTCGGAGTCGATGCGCGCGATCCCGGCCGCGTTCCAGTAAAGGGCCGTGGCGTCGTCGGCCACCGCCACGAAGGCGCCCCCCATGCCGGCGGCCCGCGCCCCCACGCCAATCTTCAGGAATTGGCCGTCGAAGGTTCCCACCTTCTCGAAGATCTGGGCGGCGTGCGTCGCTCCGGGAAGCATGAGACCCAGCAAGCCGAGGGTCGAAATGAACCGTTTCACCTTAGTTCCTCCTTGCCCGGGTCATCGGATGATGACGAACTTGCCGCGCTGCGAGCCCGCCGACGAGTCGACCACGAACAGATAGATGCCGCTCACCACGTCCTGCCCGTTGCGGGAGATCAAGTTCCAGCGGGCCTGACCATCGCCCGCGTAGTCTTGCTGCTTGTTGTAGCCCGGATGCGCATTGCCGTTCGCGTCGGTCACCGCGCTGCGCACCGAGTCGTTGACCGGGTCCGAGTCGTGCAGCTCCGCCACCAGATCCCCGGCAACCGTGTAGATCTTGATCGTCCAGGAACCTCTCGGCAACCCCATGAAGTCGATGTGCGTTCCGGTCGGGTCCGACGCGTTCGGAACCAGGTCCCAGTTCGACGATCGCCGATCGATGTCCCGGTACCCGCGGTAGGGGTTGGGCACGACCCACACGCCCTTCTTGCCGGTCGCCGCCACCTGGGGCGCGACGCCGTCCGCTTCGACCGCGGACCGCCTTCCCGAAAGCTCTCCGCTCCCCGACGAGTCGCTCGCAGTCACCGAGTAGAAGTAGAGGAACCCGTTCTTCACCTCGTAGTCGACCAGCCGGTAGCGCCCAACCTTGTACTGCGTGCGCATCGTCGGCCCGATGAAAACGTCCCGGCCCGGCTTCTGCACGCAGTCGGCTTATCCCAGAAGTCCCCGCGGAACAGGCAGATCGGCACCGTCACGCCCGGCTGCGAGGGGCCGACCACGCCGCAGATCTCGGCCGTCACGCCCACGTCGAGATCCTTGGTATGGAAGGTATTCGGCCGACACGGGCCGACTTCCTGCCGATAGCGCCACCGGTCGGACTCCTCGCTCGCGCCGTCGGTGCGGTAGCCGTGCGATGCCACCCACGCATCGGCCGCGCCCTTGGTCGCGAAGCTGGACTTGAGCAGCACCACGTCCTTGATGTTCAGGTTCGGAATCAGCACTTGCGGGCACGTGGCCCGCCCGCTGTCGGGATTGAACTGCTTGTTGCTGTCGGCGTAGTCGAAGAATCGAAAATCGGCGAGCAGCGTCCAGTCGTCGTCGTTCGGCCCCGACGAACCCACCGGGCGCCGCCAGTTCGCCACTTTCCACACCTTGTAGGAGCGGAAGTCGAAGATTCCGGTCTTGGGATCGGCCGTCACCTCGGACAGGTTGTCCCAGGCCAGCGTGATCTGGTTGTCGCCGGACGCCACCACGCGATCCGGGTTCTCGGAATAGTTGTAGGTGGCCGAGACGTTCAGGTTGGGAGCCGGTGGAGGCGATTCCGCCACCCAGTGGCGCAGGAAGTAACCCTGGTTCTTGAATTCGTCCCACACCCCGGTGCACGGATCGCAATCGAAATCGAACCACGTGAAATCGGTGTCCGTCACCTGCTTCTGCTCGGGCTCGCGGCCTGGGCAGTTCTCGGACTCGAATATCGGAGTCGAGCCCTGAGGCAGCTTCTCGGCCGACTCGCAACCGTGGCAGTTGGGAACCTTATCCTCGAAGCCGGCCGGCGGCGGCTCGTACTTGCCCTCGTAGGCGACTTGCGCGGCAAATGCGTTCTCGACGATCGGGTACTTCTCGAACAGTTGATCGAGACTCATGCGCCCGGTCTTGTAAAGCGCGTAGTCCTTGGGGTACGAATCGAGCGTGACTCGATCTCCTCGCGCCACGGCGAAGGCGATCGTGGCCTGGATGCTCCCTCCCGCCGGCACCGACAGGAACGGTCCGGCTGCCGCCCAGGCCGAATAGTCCCCGTCCTGGTCGCCCGGATCCGCGTTGATGAACCCGGTCTCCGGGTCGATGTTCTGCTGGCTCCGCATGAACTCGGTGCGTTGCTGATCGATGAGCGGGTTGCCGTTGCTCGTATACGGGGTCCCGCCGATGAACGAGCGGAACGCGCGGAATCCCACGCGGCGTGGCGCCTTGAGGCCGAGCGGATCGGTCGTGTGCCCCAGCAGCAGCAGCGACGGCACGCCCGGCGTCATCCCTTGGTCGCCGTCGTTGTCGGCGACCGACCAGCCATTGACCCGAACGTTCACGAACGGGCACAAGGTGTCGAGGCCGCCGTTTCTGCCCACCGACAACTGGAACTTGGGATCTTCCGGCTCCACTCGCACCCGGAACTCTCCGCTGGGGGCGAACGGTATGTCGACGTCGTCGTTGTAGTAGTTCGAGCGCTGGACGGGTCCGCAGTCCATGTCGGCGCGGAACCCGATGTACATGCTGTCGAGCGTATGACCCGAACGGTTGTAGATCGTCCACTCGATCGCGTCGAAGTCGGTGAAGGGTTTGACCGAGTACGCCCAGGTCAATTGCCGCAGCTCGAGCCCGAACGGGATGTGTCGCTCGAGGCCGACCAGCGCCTGGGCCGCCGGCGTGTCGTCACGCATCACGCACGAGAACATCTCCTGCCCGAGCGCCGCGTAGTCCTCGTCGATCTTGCCGTCCCCGTCGTTGTCGCGCCCATCGAGGAAGTCCTCGTCGATCAGGGGTTTCAGCGTGATCGGGTCGCGATCCCCGTCGTCGTTGACGAATCGGGCGCCGTTCACCGCTCCGTCGTACGAGCGGTAGATTCGGTCCTCGGGATCCGGCGAAGGGGGCCACCATTCGCCGGCGTAGCTGACGCGCCGCACCGCCGCCGGGTCGGTCGCGTTGGGATTCACGGCCGCCACCGCCGGCGCGATGAAGAAGAGGTACTCGACTCCCGAAGTCCCCGGCCACTGGCCCGACGGGTCGCTCGAGGTGTTGGTGAACGGGTTGCCGAGGTAGCCGTTGTTGGTGACCTTCATCACGACGTCGCCGACGTTGAGCACCGCCCCCGGCCCGTAGACGTCCGGGATCGCCGCGGGCGTGGCGTTGCGTCCTTGCGGGGCCGACGAGGGCTTGGCCCATTCGGGGTGCGCCTGACGGATCTCCTCGATCTCGGGCGGGATCAGCTTTCCGGCGTACGCGAGGCCGGCGCTCCCGATGCCGGCGAGCATCGCCAGGGCAACCCACCGCGTCTTCGCTCCGGTTGCCATCTGCCTAGCTCCTCGCATGTCGTGAGTTCAGAACGCCAGCCGGACGCCCAAGCGGACGCTACGCCCCTCGTAGAACACGCGAGGATCGTGCACCGGCACCCAGTCGGGAATGTTGTCGCCGTTCACGTCGCGCAGGTAAGCCCCTCCGGCGCGACCGGTCTCGGTGTAATAGATCGTGTACGGATCCTGCCCCGCGTCGCCGATGAACGGGTTGGGAAAGATCGATTGGCCGACGCCGGCGATGTTCTGCGTGTCCATGATGTTCCGTGCATCGAAGAAGATCGTGACGTTCTGTCCCCACACCCGGTAGTACTTGTCGCCGTCCACGGTGAGCACCGAGTTCGAGGGATAGCGCCTCGAGTTCGTCAGGGCCGGATCCGCCTTGCGGTCGTTGCGGAACGTCGGCGTGAACGGGAAGCCCGAGCCGTACTGCCACAGCATCCGCACGCCCCACTTGCCCGGGTCGCGGACCAGCCCCTGGATGCTGAGCGTCGTGCGCTGATCCCAGTCGAGCGGCTGCTCGGAGATCG
>VBOY01000189.1:0-1756 GCA_005893295.1 Candidatus Eiseniibacteriota bacterium
ATGAGGCGGTCTTCGGCTGCGCCCGCCAGGCCGGGGCGGGGCCGAACATCGCGCGCCAGATCTCCTTCCGCGCTGGGCTCGGCGCGGAGAAACCCGCCTACACGGTCAATCAGGCCTGCGCGTCGGGCCTCCGCGCGATCATCGCCGCCGCCTCAGCGATCACTCTCGGCGACGCCGATCTGGTGCTGGCTGGGGGGACCGAGAGCATGAGCCGGCTTCCCTTCTACCTGGAAGGCGCCCGCTGGGGCTACAGGCTCGGCCATCATCAGGTTGTGGACGGGATGTACCGGGACGGTTTTCTCGACCCGCTGTGCAACCAAGTGATGGGCGAGACGGCCGAGAACCTCGCCGACCGGTACGGCATCCCCCGCGAGGAACAGGACCTCTGGGCCCTCGAAAGCCAGCAGCGCTGCGAGGCCGCGAGAAGGAAGGGGCTCTTCCGCGATGAGATCGTCGCTGTGGAAGCCCCCGCGCGGAAGGGAGCTGGCAGCGTTCTCGTCTCGGCGGACGAGCACCCGCGAGAGGGGGTCACACTCGGGTCGCTGGCTGGCCTACCGGCGGTTTTCCGAGCGGGCGGGACGGTGACGGCCGGCAATTCCTCGGGCATCACGGACGGCGCTGCAGCCCTGCTCGTGGCTAGCGCCGAACGGGCGGCCGCCCTTGGGATCGAGGCCTGGGGACGGATCGCCGGCTGGAGCGTCACGGGGGTGGATCCGGCGGTCATGGGGATTGGACCCGTTCCGGCTGTCCTGCGGCTCGAGGAGAAGACCGGCGTGCGCCTGGCGGATGTGGACCTCGTGGAGCTGAACGAAGCCTTCGCCGCACAGGTGATCGCCTGCGACCGCGACCTCCGCTTCGACCACTCGCGTCTGAACGTCAACGGAGGAGCGATCGCGCTCGGCCATCCGATCGGCTGCTCGGCAGCGCGCATCGTCGTGACGCTGCTGCACGAGATGCGCCGCCGGGGCGCCTCGCGCGGTCTCGCCACTTTGTGCGTCTCCGGGGGCATGGGTGCTGCCCTCCTCATCGAGAGGTTCTAAGGGTCAAGGGTAGGCCAAGTGTCCGTCGGAATGCACATCGTCCGCTGCGGAGTTCTACTGCTGCAAACGTCAGATGACCGTATATTCAGTCGCTGCGTTTGACCGTTCCACAATCGGCCATTCATTTACGGGCTCACTGCCCACCAAGAAAAAGGGAGAATCCACCGTGTCCCACTCTATGCTGAACCACCTGAAACGTGTTCTCGTTCCAGTGCTCGCGACTGCTGCGATTCTTGCGATCATAACGGGCTCGAGCGCCCTGGCTGGCTCGAGGAACCGCTCGACGGACGAGCAGCACCTCGAAGGATCCTGGATGGTAACAGCAAGCGTCCCAGGCGTACCGGAGGACATTAGAGGTCTTGCGACTTTCACGCGAGATGGCGGCGTTGTGGAGACCACGGCTGAGCCTCAGGTCACCACTGCGCACGGCGCATGGCTTCGGACGGGGAATCGAGAGTTTGTCGTTACCGTCTGGTACTTTAGGCTGGACGAAACAGGTCAGTTCATCGGTTCAGCAAGGGGTCGCTCCACCTTTACACTCAATAAGACTGGCAACGCAGCTAGTTCCAAGTTCCAGCTTGACGCCTTCGACGCCAACGACCAGTTGATATCTTCAGACCAAGGGACGGCGACTGCAACACGGATAGCAGCGGGAGAACCATCGAATTAGTCAGGTCTCGCCCGGTCTGCACCGGCGCCTGCGCGAGCGGGCGGCT
>VBOY01000189.1:1769-2938 GCA_005893295.1 Candidatus Eiseniibacteriota bacterium
AAGCCCTGGAGGACGCGGCATCGCCGGCGGCGGAGGGGTCCGCGGGCGTGCCTTGCGATCTCCCCTTGCCCGCCGAGCTTGTCCGTGGGGTCTTCGAGACTTGGCGCGACTCCCTCGTCGGGATTGTCGCGTTCGGGTCGGTTGTCAGAGGCGAAGCCGCGGCGGGCTCTGACCTGGATCTCCTCATCGTCCTGGAGCGGGCTCGGCGGTCGAACGGAGCCTCTATGATCGGTGGAGCTCGATGGTCGCCGAACGGCGGATCGGACGCGCCCACCGCGTCTCTCCCCAGTTTCGTGGCGCTGCCGGACTCCGTCGAGACGGCCGGGGGACTGTGGCTGGAAGTCGCTCGCGAGGGACGTCTGGTGCTCGACAGGGATGGGAGGCTCGCGCGATTCCTTGCATCACGACGCACCTGGAGGAGCTCTGCGAGATCTCGCGGGAGCTCCGCCGAGATCGAGAGCTTGCCTTCTACGGCAGCGAGGACCTCACACCGTCCGACTTCTACAAGGAGAAAGACGCCCGCGAGGCACGCCGAAAGGCCCGTCGGGTGGTCGAGGTCGTCGCCCGGGCGTTCGAATGACGCCCAGCGACCGATCCGGTTCTTGATCCCGAATCGGGCCGCCTCGACGTCCGAGGACCCGGATTACAGCTCGAACTGAGGTGTGGTCCTCATAGCCACCCGGAATCGCCCCGACGACCTCCACGGCGCAGAGCGATACGTATGAGGCACGGCTATCGCCCCTTTCCCGCCTCGCGGCGCGTGGTAAGATCCTAGGCGGTTCGGACAGCACCGCAGTCCGCCTTTGCGCGCCAGCCGCCAGCGGCTGGCGCCTCGCGGAAGAGTCGCCTTCGCATCAACGATCGCAGATGATGGTGCGCTCCGGTGGCCCAGGTCTTCCATCCGAGCACCAATACCCTCTCGAAAGTCAGCATCTTCGGAGCTCTCTTCATCATCGCGGCCGCGTTCTGGGTCGGCGGGCGCTTCTACCGCTCCTCCTATGTCACCGAAGTCGGGGTCGCGCGGAAGCAGCCGGTCCCCTTCAGCCACAAGCATCATGTCAGCGGCCTCGGGATCGACTGCCGCTTCTGCCATACGTCCGTGGAGCAGAGCGCATTCGCCGGGATTCCTCCGACCAAGACCTGTATGCATTGCCACTCGCAGATCTGGC
>VBOY01000098.1 GCA_005893295.1 Candidatus Eiseniibacteriota bacterium
CTCAGATGGAGGCCACGTATCGGACCTTCGTGAGCCGAGTGGCCGAGGGCCGAAGCCTCGACGCCGCTACGGTGGATTCGATCGCGCAGGGGCGCGTGTGGAGCGGCCTGGATGCGCTCGATCTCCACCTCGTGGACCGCCTCGGCGGGCTCGAGGATGCGCTCACCGTGGCGAAGGGCATGGCCAAGATCGGTCCCGACCAGGAAGTCGTGGTCGACGTCTATCCCAAGACCGAGCGAACGTTCCTGCAACGATTCGTCGCCGATCTGATCGGAGAGGACGAAGAGACGGACACGTCGCTCCGATTCCCTCCCGCGATCCAGGCATGTCTGGCGGTGGCGCGCTTCCCATCCGGAGTCGCGTTGGCCTTGATGCCGTTCACCGTCGACATCCACTAGCAGCGCGCGTCGACTCGAGGCTCGTGAGCGCAGCGACTTTCTTGACCGATCCTTCGAGCCGGTGCTAGATTGCCTTATTTTACAGCGCCTTCCGGCGGTTCGTCGCTGTGCGATCGTTCGCGATCGATCCTCGCCCAGCATGATCCTCGCCCCTTACGGGGAGGTGCCTCTTGAAGGAGTTTGCAGCCGGCAGCATTCGCAACGTGTCCCTGGTCGCCCATCACGGAGTCGGCAAGACGAGCCTGGCCGAGGCGATGCTCTTCCTGGCCAAGGCCACGAATCGTCTGGGTCGAATCGCCGACGGGACGACCGTGTTGGACCACGCCCCCGACGAGTTGCAGCGCCAGATCACGATCAACTTGGGACTGGCTCAATTCGAATGGTCGGGGCACAAGGTCAATCTCATCGACACTCCCGGCTATCCGGATTTCGTCGGTGACGTGTACGCGGCGCTGCGGGTGGCCGACTCCGCGATCCTGATCCTGCGCGCCAATGCGGGGGCCGAGGTGGGCACCGAGGTGGTGTGGGAGATCCTGAAGCAGCAGAAGACGCCCGCGCTGGTCGTGGTGAACATGATGGACAAGGAGCACGCCGACTTCGCGGCGGCGGTGCGGTCCTGCCGTGATCGGCTGGGGATGAACGCGGTGCCGGTGCAGCTCCCGATCGGTCAAGCGGAGCATTTCCAGGGCGTGATCGACTTGGTCGAGAACAAGGCGTTCCTGTTCACCGGCAAGGGCGTGGAGGAGAAGAGCAGGGAAGCGCCGATCCCCGACGATCTGAAGGCCCAAGCGGCCGAGGCGCGGGCGCTCC
Organism: Candidatus Eiseniibacteriota bacterium; assembly: GCA_005893295.1. Lineage (GTDB taxonomy): Bacteria > Eisenbacteria > RBG-16-71-46 > RBG-16-71-46 > RBG-16-71-46 > WS-8. The sequence continues at coordinate 1,209 of VBOY01000098.1, forward strand.
TCATGGAGGAAGCGGCCACCGGTGACGAGCAGTTGATGGAGAAGTTATTCAGCGCCGGCGAGCTCACCGTGCCCGAGATCCGCCAGGGTCTATGCGAGCGCGTCGTTCAAGGAGATCTGGCGCCGGTATTCTGCTGCTCCGCCTACCACAACCAAGGCGTCAAGGAAGTGCTCGACGAAGTCGTGGACATCCTTCCGTCACCGCTCCAGGTGAAGCCGGCCGTCGGTCCATCGATGAACGGGAACGCGGAGATCGTGTGCAAGCCGACGCCGTCCGAGCCGGCCGCAGCCCTGGTCTTCAAGACGCTCTCCGAGCAGCATCTCGGCGACCTGTGCATGATTCGCGTGTTCTCGGGGCGGCTCGAGACCGGCAAGGACCTGCTCAACACGACGCGCAACCGCTCCGAGCGGCTGGGCTCTCTCTATCACCTGATCGGCAAGGAGCGCCTCGAGTGCGGCGCGGCCACCGCGGGTGACATCGTGGCGGCGGTCAAGCTCAAGGAGACCCAAACCGGTGACACGTTGGCCGACCGGACGCGACCGGTAAAGCTCGCCCCGCCGAGCTTCCCGAGCCCGGTCACGGCCGAGTCCATCCACTCCAAGAACAAGGGCGACGAGGAAAAGATGGCCCAGGGCTTGGCGCGGCTACAGCAGGAGGATCCCACCTTCCGCAAGAAATTCGAGCCGAGCACCCGCGAGACCCTGGTGCTGGGCATGGGTGACCTCCAGCTCGAAGTCATGGTGGACCGGCTCAAGAAACGCTTCGGCGTCGAGGTCCTGTTGACCCGGCCTCGCGTGCCCTACCGCGAGACGATTCGGGGCAAGGCCCAGGACGAGTACCGTCACAAGAAGCAGACCGGGGGGCGGGGCCAGTTCGGAGAGGTCCATCTGCGCCTCGAGCCTCTCAAGCGCGGCGAAGGCTTCAAGTTCGTGGACGAGGTCAAGGGGGGCGTGGTTCCCAACCAGTACATCCCGGCGGTGGAGAAAGGGGTCATCGCTGCCATGGAGCGAGGCCCGCTCGCCGGAGCCCCCGTGGTGGATGTGCAGGTAGCGCTGTTCTTCGGCAAGTACCACGACGTGGACTCGTCCGAAATGGCGTTCAAGATCGCCGCCGAGACCTGCTTCCACCAGGCGATGCTCAAGGCGAACCCGGTGCTGCTCGAGCCGATCGACGAGCTGGAGGTGCGCGTCCCGGAGGAGTTCTTAGGGGACGTCATGGGGGACCTGTCGTCGAAGCGCGGCAAGATCCTCGGCACCGAAGCCGACGGCCACTATCAAGTCATCCGCGCCCTCGTGCCCGGTGCGGAGATCTACAAGTACGCCACCCATCTGCGCTCGATCTCGCAGGGCCGGGGCATGCACTCGGCCCGCTTGTCCCATTACGACGAGGTGCCGCGCGAGCTGGCCGAGCGTGTGATCGCCGCCGCGCGTGCCGAGAAGGAGGCGGGGGCGCACGCCTGACGCCCTCGAGCTCCATGTCCGGCCACTCCAAATGGGCGACGATCAAGCGCAAGAAGGCCGCCACCGACCAGGCGCGCGGCAAACTGTTCTCCAAGTACATCAAGGAGATCACGATCGCGGCGCGCCAAGGTGGCGGCGACGCGGAGGCGAACCCGCGCCTGCGTTCGGCGATCAACGCCGCCAAAGCGGTGAACATGCCGGCGACCAACATCGAGCGCGCGGTCAAGCGCGGCACCGGCGAGGTGGCGGGCGCGACCTACGAAGAGACCCAGTACGAGGGTTACGGGCCCGGCGGCGTGGCGCTCTTGGTCGAGGTCGCAACCGACAACCGCAACCGCACCGCCGGCGACGTGCGCCACATCTTCACCAAGTTCGGCGGCAGCATGGGCGAGGCCGGGAGCGTCGCCTACATGTTCAAGCCGCGCGGCGTGATCCTGGTGGACAAGTCCGCGGCCTCGGAGGACGCGGTCATCGAAGCAGCCCTCGAGGCGGGCGCCGACGACGTACACTCCGAAGGCGACGCATACGAGGTCCTCACGCCTCCGGCCGCGTTCGAGCCGGTGCGCGAGTCCCTCACGCGGGGCGGGATCCCGGTACAGGGCGCCGAGCTGACCAAGCTCGCCACACTCCACGTTCCGCTCGGCGAGAAGGAGGCGGAGGCCGCGCTGCGTCTGATCGAGGCATTGGAAGAGCACGAGGACGTGCAGAAGGTGTACTGCAACTTCGACGTTCCCGACGAGATCCTCGCGCGGCTCGCCCGCTAGCGCGAAAAGGAGTTCGCGCCATGCGCGTCCTAGGATTGGACCCCGGCAGCCGGCGCACCGGTTTCGGCCTGGTGGAGCGAACCGGGAACCGGCTTCGCTCGGCCGCGCACGGCGTGGTGGTCCCGCGCCCCCGACTCGATCTGCCGCAGCGGCTCCACGATCTCGCCACCCGCGTCGGGGAGATCATGGATCGCACCAGGCCCGAAGTGGTGGTGGTGGAGGAGGCCTTCTACCACGAGAGCGTGCGCTCGACGCTGGTCTTGGGCCACGTACGCGGCGCCCTGCTCGTGGCCGCGGTGGAGCGCAACCTGGCGATCGCCGAGTACAGCCCGCGCGAGATCAAGCAGAGCGTGGTGGGATCCGGGGGCGCCTCGAAGGAGCAGGTCGCCTTCATGGTGCGCCGCCTGCTCGATCTGCCCGCGTCGCTGCCGGCCGACGCCTCGGACGCCTTGGCGGCCGCGATCTGTCATCTCCACCGCGCGCGGATCACGGCGCCGGCGCGAGCGGCGAGCGTGGCGGCCGGGAGGCTTCGGGCGCTGCTCGAGAGCAAGAGCCGATGATCGCCTGGCTGCGCGGCACCCTCGGGGAGAAGGACGCCGCGCACTGCGTCGTCGAGGCGGGCGGAGTCGGGTATCGGGTGAGCGTTTCGTGCCATACCGCGCGCGCCCTTCCCGACGTCGGCGATCCGGTCTTCGTCTATACGCAGCAGGTGGTGCGCGAGGACGCGATCCAGCTGTTCGGATTCTCCGACCTCGAGGAGCGCCGCTTGTTCGAGCTGCTGATCACGGTGAGTGGGGTGGGGCCCAAGGTGGCCCTGGCCGTGCTGTCGGGCCTGCCGCCGTTCGCCCTCGCCAAGGCGATCCGGGACGAGAACCTTGCCGCCTTGGTGGGAATCTCGGGCGTCGGCCGCAAGACTGCCGAGCGGTTGATCGTCGAGCTGCGTGACAAGCTCGACGTGATGGCCGTGGCCTCCGGAGCGGCTCCCGCCGGCGGCGGCGTGTTGCCTCGATCCGAGCGCTTCGAGGATGCGGTCGCGGCGCTGGTCCGGCTCGGGTACAGTCGGCCTCAAGCCACGGACGCGGTGCGCAAGGTGACCGATGGCGAGGAGGATCCGTCGCTGGAGCACCTGGTGCGCCGGGCTCTGGCGCGGCTCGGCAAGACTGCGGCGGGGGCCCGGTGAGCCTCGCCAAGCCCGATCCGCGTCGGGCGAGTGTGCAGAGAGCCCAAGGAGGCATGGTGAACGACGTCGTCCCGCGTCACTCGAGGACCGGCCGCCCCGAGCATCCGGCCCGCGTGGCGGATCCCGAGCCGTTCGGCGAGGACCTGCAAGAAGAGAGTCGTCTCAGGCCCGCCAAGCTGGACGAGTTCGTGGGCCAGCCGGCGCTCAAGGAACAGCTCGCGATCTTCATCGAGGCCACGCGCCGCCGGGGCGAGGCGCTCGACCACGTGCTGTTCCATGGGCCGCCCGGGCTCGGCAAGACCACGCTCGCCTCGATCCTGGCGCGCGAGCTCGGCGTGGAGATCACCCACACCTCGGGACCCGTGATCGAGCGTCCCGGGGACCTAGCGGGACTGCTCACCAACCTGGGGCCGCGCGGCATCCTGTTCGTGGACGAGATCCACCGCCTGAGCGCCGTGGTCGAGGAATACCTGTATCCGGCTCTCGAGGACTTCACGCTCGACATCCTGCTCGATCGCGGCCCGAGCGCCCGCTCGCTCAAGCTCAACCTCGAGCGCTTCACCCTGGTGGGCGCCACGACGCGCGCCGGACTCCTGTCGGCCCCGCTGCGAGCCCGCTTCGGCGTCACCCTGCGCCTCGACTACTACGGCGCCCAAGACCTGGCGGGGATCGTGCGGCGCTCGGCCGCCATTCTGGGGGTGACCATCTCGGCCGACGCCGCCGTCGAGATCGCCCGTCGTGCGCGCGGAACGCCGCGGGTGGCGAACCGACTGCTGCGGCGGATTCGCGACTTCTCCTCGATCAAGTCGGACGGCACGATCGCGCTGGCCGTGACGCGCGAAGCCCTGCGACTGCTCGAGGTCGACGAGCGCGGCCTCGACGACATGGATCGGCGCCTGCTCGAGGCGCTCGTCACGAAGTACCAGGGCGGCCCGGTGGGCCTCAACACGCTGGCGGTCGTGGTCGGCGAAGAGGCAGCGACTCTCGAGGACGTCTACGAACCGTTCCTGATCCAGGAGGGTTTCCTCAAGCGGACCGCGCGCGGCCGCGAGGCCACGCCGCTGGCCTACCAGCATCTCGGCCATGCCGTGCCCGCGACGGCGGATCGAGCCTCGCGCGCCCCGCAGCAGCCCGAGTTGCCGCTCCCGTAGGGACCGCGCCGGCGGGGCTTCCCGTGCGCCTGGACGATCTCGACTACGACTTGCCCGCGAGTCTGATCGCCCAATTCCCGACCGAGCGGCGCGAGGACGCGCGTCTCATGGTGGTCGATCGCCAGGCCGGCGCCACCCGCGACGCTCGCATCACCGATCTGCCGAGCCTGCTTAAGCCCGGCGACCTCTTGGTGGTGAACGAGACGCGCGTGCTCCCGGCTCGGCTCGGGCTGATTCGGAGCTCGACCGGAGGCAGGGTCGAGCTGCTGTTCGTGCGCCGCGTGGCCGAAGCGTCGGACTCTGCGACCTGGGTGGTGCTCGCGCGTCCCGCGCGCCCGATGCGGGCGGGAACGAGGCTCGAGCGAGCGGACGTGGGGCTCGTGGTGGAAGCACTCGCGGCCGGTGCCGGCGGCGAGCGCATCGTGCGCGTGGTCCGCGGCAGTCTCGAGGAAGCCCTGAAGCGCGCCGGTCAGGTGCCGCTGCCACCCTACATCCGTCGTGCTCCGGTCGAAGCGGACCGCGAGCGCTACCAGACGGTGTTCGCCAACGTCGAAGGAGCCGTGGCGGCGCCGACCGCGGGGCTCCACTTCTCCCAACCCCTGCTCGCGGCGCTCGAGCACCGCGGCATCGACGTGAGCCGCATCGTGCTTCACGTCGGCCCGGGCACCTTTCGGCCAGTGGTCCGCGCGGATCCGGGCGAGCATCCCATGGACGCGGAGTACTTCGAGGTCTCACCCGCGACCGCGGATAGAGCCTTGGCTTCGCGGACGAGAGGCGGGCGGATCGTCGCGGTCGGCACCACGGTGGTGCGCGCCCTCGAGTCGGCGTGCGACGCCTGCGGGGGCCGCCTGGGTGCGGCCTCCGGATGGACGCGCAAGCTCATCCTGCCGCCGTACCGATTCCAGGCCATCGACGTG
>VBOY01000099.1 GCA_005893295.1 Candidatus Eiseniibacteriota bacterium
AGAAACTCTATCGCCCGCTGCTTGCCCCAATCATCCAACGGCCGCGCCCCATCTTCGTTGGAACCGCGTTGTTCATGGTTCTTGGAATTGCGGTGCTGCCGTCTCTGGGTGAGTCCTTGTTCCCCGAGTTCAAGGAGCGTGACTTCCTGATGCATTGGATCACCAAGCCCGGCACTTCCATCCCGGAGGAGCGGCGGATCGTGACCAAGGTGAGCAACCAGCTGCGGGCCATCCCGGGGGTGCGGAACTTCGGATCCCACATCGGGCAGGCGCTGTTGGCTGACGAAGTCTGTGGAGTCAACTTCGGCGAGAACTGGATCAGTATCGACCCCAAGGCGGACTACGACGCCACTGTGGCCGCGATCGAGAAGGTGGTCTACAGCTATCCGGGCCTGTTCCACAACGTCGAGACCTACCTCAACGAGCGGATCGACGAGGTCCTGACCGGCTCCAGCGAGACCTTCTCCGTCCGGATCTACGGGCCCGACCTCAAGGGCATCCATGCGAAGGCGGACGAGGTCGAGCGAGTCTTGCGGGGTGTTCCCGGCATCGTCGACCTGCACGTACAACTCCAGTCGGAGATCCCGCAGCTGCAAGTCGAGGTCAAGCTCCGCGAGGCGCAGCTCCTTGGGGTCAAGCCCGGAGATGTGCGTCGGGCAACTGCGACCCTGCTCTCGGGCGAGGAAGTCGGCGACCTGTTCATCCACGGCAAGGCCTACGACGTGAACGTATGGAGCACGCCCGAAACCCGTCAGAGCGTCAGCAGCGTTCGCGACCTCTTGATCGACACGCCGCGTGGAGGCCACGTGCGCCTGGCCGACGTCGCAGACGTACGCATCGCGCCGGCCCAGAGCGTGATCTACCGGGAGAACGCCTCACGGCGCATCGATGTGAGCGCCAACGTCAAGGGACACCCGCTCAACCGGGTGATGGCCGAGGTCGACCGGCGCCTCGCCACAGTGAGCTTCCCGGTCGGGTATCACGCCGTGGTGCTGGGCGAGTATGCAGAGCGGCAGGCCGCTCAGTCGCGGCTGCTGGCTTTCGCGATCGGAGCGGCAATCGGAGTGTTCCTCATTCTGTGCGCCTCGTTCATGAATGGGCGCCTGGCGATCCTGGGCTTCCTGACACTGCCCTCGGCCTTGGTGGGCGGCCTGTTGGCGGCGTTCTTCACGGCTCGCGTCATTTCCCTCGGCTCGCTGGTCGGGTTTCTGACCGTGTTCGGCATCGCGGCGCGCAACATGATCATGCTCATCAGCCACTATCAACACCTCGAGAAGCACGAGGGCGAGACGTTCGGTCCTGAGCTCGCGCTGCGTGGTGCGATGGAGCGCCTTTCGCCGATCTTGATGACGGCCTTGGCCACCGGCCTGGCCCTGATACCGCTGGTGATTGCAGGAGACATCCCTGGTCACGAGATCGAGTACCCGATGGCAATTGTCATCCTGGGCGGCCTGGTTGGATCGACACTGCTGAACCTGTTCGTCGTGCCTTCCGTCTATCTGCGATATGGAAGGAGCCGTTCGCGAGACGTCGACCTCTACGTCGGCTGAGCCTCAACCGGCCACAGGGCCAGAGAGAACCGCCGCCTCCAGTATCTCTTTCCTACACTCCAACCACGCGGGGAAACCATGTTCATGCACATCCTGCTGACGGCAACGCTCCTCGCTGGGGTGCCCCTTGGACCGAGCGGGGCCACCATGGCTCGAGCGGAAGAGCTTCCCGAGAGCGCGGTGAGCTCGCCGCCGATGGAGATGGACGATCCCGGGACTCCCGGATCGCAGGGCGTGGAAGTGAACCTGGTCGGCACGTTCTTGCGCGCGGGACAGGGCCGCGGCTCCGAGACCCTGCTGGATGCCAACTATGGCATCGGCGACCGCATCCAGCTCAAGTTCGAGCGTCCGTATCTGACCCAAAGCTTCGGCAGGAAACAGTTCCAGCACGGCTTCGGCGCCACGGAGTTCGGCGTGAAATGGAGATTCACCGACCACGCCGGACTCCAGATCGCGACCTACCCGCAGTATGGGTGCAACGACGCGTTCGTGACCAAGGACGAGGAAGGCAACGCGGAAGACAAGGAAGGTCGTTCGTTCTACGTTCCGCTCCTGCTTTCGAAGAGCATGGGGCGCGCGAACACCCTGGCGGCGAATGTCGGATACCGCAGGAACCTGGAAAACCGCGGTGACGACATCGACCTCGCCCTCGGGGCCGGGCGGGCATTCGGTCGGGACGCCCGGGTTCTCATCGAGGTGTTCTCCGAGCGTGACGAGCATTTCGTGAACCGCCAAACCGATGTCCGCGCCGGCTACGTCGGCACCCTCCTTCCCACCTTGTGGACCAAGTTCGAGCTGGGCGGATTCGTATCGCTGGGCCACAGCATCGGCAGCACCGAAGAAGGGGAGCCCCGCACGTCGTTCACCTTCGGCGTCAGCTTCGTCAAGCGGCCGAGGGGCGAATCGTAAGCGTCGCAGCGCGGCTAGCCCGGTCCTCCCAGGGCCGACCGGTGTGCGGCGCCTCATGAGAAGTTCCCCCCTGGCCCGGCGCCTCCACGGCGACCCGGTCGACCCGCTTGCCCCCCGACTCGCGCGGCGATCCGCCAAGTCGTACCGTTGCCGTCCCAACGGAGGAGGAACCATGCAGGCCATAGATCTGGTGGTGATCGGCAGTGGTCCCGCCGGGCAGCGAGCCGCCGTCCAAGCCGCCAAGCTGGGCAAGCAGGTCGTGGTCGTCGAGCGACGCCACGAGATCGGCGGCGTGTGCATCAACACCGGCACCATCCCGAGCAAGACCCTGCGCGAGGCCGTCCTCGATCTGTCGGGGCTGCGCCAGCGCACGCTCTACGGCGACGCCTATCGGGGCAAGGCCGAGGTCACCGCCGAGGATCTGCTGCTGCGCGCCGGGATCATCATGAAGCGCGAACGGGACGTGGTGCGCGCCCAGCTGCAGCGCAACCGAATCCGGATCGTCGATGGCACGGCGCGCTTCGCGGGACCGCACCAGATCGTGATCGAAGGCGGGGAATCGGATCTCGAGCTCGAGCCGTCCTTCGTGGTGATCGCCAGCGGCAGCACCCCTTCGATTCCTCAGGGGATCCCGGTCGACCACGAGCGAGTGCTCACGAGCGACGACATCCTTTCCCTCACCACCCTGCCGCGCGAGCTGCTGGTGGTGGGAGCCGGGATCATCGGGGTCGAGTACGCCACGATGTTCGCGGCGGTCGGGGCCAAGGTCACGGTGGTGGACAAGCGGACCGAGCTGCTCGACATGGTGGACCGCGAGGTGGTGAACGCGTTCGCCTATCAAGCCTCGCTGCTCGGCGTGACCCTGCGGTTGGGCGAAGAGGTGTCCCGGCTCGAGGCGGGCAAGGACCGGGTGGTGGCGGTGCTCCAGAGCGGCAAGCGACTGGCCGCCGACATGGCGATGATCTCGGCGGGACGCCAGGGCGCCACGGGTGGGCTCTCGCTCGAGCGGGCGGGCCTCGAGGCCGATGCGCGAGGGCGCCTTCTCGTCAATCAGCACTACCAAACGGAGGTGCCGCACATCTACGCCGTCGGCGACGTGATCGGGTTTCCGGCTCTGGCCTCGACCGGCATGGAGCAGGGGCGGCTCGCGGCCTGCCATGCGTTCGGCCTCGAGACGCACAGTGTCCCGGAGCTTCTCCCCTTCGGCATCTATGCGGTGCCCGAAGTCGGATGGGTCGGAGCGACTGAGGCGGACCTGACCCGGCGCGGCGTGCCGTTCGAGACCGGGGTGGCGCGCTACCGCGAGATCGCTCGCGGGCAGATCCTAGGCGATCCCGACGGCATGCTGAAGCTCGTGTTCGGCACCGACTCGCGGCGCATCCTCGGGGTGTGGGCGCTGGGAACACAAGCCACCGAGCTGGTGCACATCGGCCAGGCCGTGATGGCGTTGAGAGGAACGCTGGATTACTTCGTGGACAGCGTCTTCAACTATCCTACCCTCGCCGAGTGCTACAAGGTGGCGGCGCTGGACGGCCACAACAAGCTCCAGGGCCTGAGTCGAGCGGGGGCCGCCGCATGAACGCGCAGCGCCGTCCCGGCGAGGTCGCATGTCGCCGGGAAGGACTCGAAGCCTCGAGAGCCGCCGCCGTTGCTCGAGCCCGCGAAAGAGGAAGGGGGCCACCGGTGGGCTCGAACGACCACCCTGAGATGCCCCCTTCGGAATCCACGTCGCGGCCACGAGCCGCCGGTTTTCGCCGCTACGAGGTCAGGATGACGAGGTGCTTGACCTTCCGGAATTCCTTGGGATCGGTGATGCGCAGCTCCAGCCCTCCCCCGTTCAAGGTCAGCTGGTAGCTCGAGGGGGGTTGCGCGGTCAGGACCTGGGCCTTCTTGGTCGGGATCTCGACCACCGTCTGCTGGTCGGTATCGAGGGGCGTAAATGCCGACTCGTTGACCTGACCCGTCGGCTTCAAGGTCTTGCCCAAACCGAGGACGCCACCCTTGGCCGCTATCACGCCCGAGGTCGTGAGGTTCTTCTTGTTGCCGATCACGTAGTAGATGGTCCCCAGCTCCTTGCGCTTCGCCTCGAGGTCCGCCTGCTGGGTCTGGATCGTCTCTTGACTCTCCTGGACTTCGGTGGTGAGCCCCGTGACCGAGGTCTGCAACGAATCCACGCGCACTGAGAGCTGGCCGATCTGGGTTTCCTTGTCCGCCACGCTGTGCTTGAGATTCGCGATCATCTTCTGCAGGCCGGTAACCTTGACTCCGCTCTTTTGGAGGCTGAACTCCAGCTGCTGGATGCGAAGTTTGGTGCGCTCGACACCGGCTTTGAGAACCGCGATGCGATCGAGAGTCTCGTCACCGGTGGCTTGGGTCAACTTCCGCTCGGTCTGGAAGTCACCGACGAGACGCGTGCTTCCGTCCCCAAGGACGATGGCGGAGAGGCTGTCCTGGATTTGAGCGATCGAGTTGATCGCGGCGGTGTACCGGTTCTGAAGTGTCTCTTCGGAGGTCTTGGTGGCCGCGTAGTCTGCAGCGGTCTTCCGGTACTTCTGGTACAGGAAGATGGTTCCGCCGAGCAGCACGACGATCGCGGCACCCAGAGCGAAGACGACAGATTTGCGCATGACTCCACCTCCTAAAGGATGTCCAGTCAACGCATGGTTGGGGAGTCACCCGTGACTGTGTCGTGTCGGCCTTCCGGTGGGCGGCCACGCACCGAGCGGGATCGAAGGGTGGGGATCCTCTTGACCCGCCGAGACCTCGCCGCGACCTTCGAGTCGTTCTTGGGAGCGGCGTTACCGGACCCGACGGAGCGAGTATCCACCACAAGGGGCAGCGGATGGAAGGGGCAAGAAACGACGATCGCGTCACTCTCTTGAGCGCGGCGACAGTCCCCTGCGGCTCAATAGACTACGACCGTCATTGAGTGAACGACGTGAAGGCGGGCGCCGATTTGCCGATGACTCTCCAGTATGGCAAGCGATCGGGGAATGGGCTTCTCATTCCGTCCCGAATTCGAGGGTGACCTCTCGGTGGACCAGGTCCCCGAGGACTTCTTCGAGCGCATTCGGCGCCGGGTCGAGCAAGGGCTGCTTCCCGCGACCTCTCGCACCCGGGTGGACTACCACGTGATCGCTCAGTCTCGCGACTCGATCGAGTTCGAGGCCCGAGGGTTCCTCACCGCCTACGCCATCGGGCTCAACCACGTCGAGCTGCGCCGCGCGGACGCGCGCACGATCTCGTATCACGTGCGGTTCGACCGCTGGAACCGGTACGCGGTCTTTCACGGAGCGCTCATCGGGCTGGCGCTCGCGATCGCTTTCCAGATTCCAGCCACTCACAGAGACATCCAGAAGTTTCCGGTTGGCCAGTGGATGCCCTGGGGGATGTTGCTCTTCTGGTCGTTCATCTGGCCCTGGCTCATGACCGCGCTGCATCGGCCGTTCGCGCGCCGCGCGCTCGAGCGAGTTCTGACCGAGGAGCTGGCGAAAGATCCAGGAGCTCGCGCCGCCTCTTGAAGCCGCGGCGCCTCGCGCTCCACGCCTCTCGCTTCCCGCGTCGCGTGATCGACGCGAAGACCCTCCGAGCGCGGCCGCTGCCGCCAGCGCCGATCTCGGGCACCTATCCGCGCCGTGGCGTCTCAGCGAAAGCGTCGATCGCCGCGAAACCCTATCGAGCCGTGGAAGACGCGAGGACCGAGGCTCGAGCGGTAATAGGGCCACCGGTGATAGCCGTAGTAGCTGTATCCGAGCCCGATCACGACCCGCGGGTAGTAGTAGGGGTCGTACGAATAGTAGGGGTAGTATGCGTAGTGCGGGTAGTAGTATGGACCATACGCGTAAGCGCCGCCGTTCCGGTCTTCGGTGGCCAACATCGCCGACACCACGGCGTCCGACACGCCCGCCTGCTTCAAGCGCCGCAGGTCGTCCGCGTCGAGATGGAATTCCTTTCCGCTGTGCTTGACCTTCTGGATGATCAGCGAGTCGGCGACGCCGTCGCGGTGCATCCGGACGACGTCCTTCACCCCGAATGCCCACGCTGCGCTGGCGCTGAAACCCACGATCAGGAACACGGCGGCCGCGAACAGCAGGGTGCGTTTCATGAGGAGCCTTCTTTCTGCCGGGCGATCCGGGCCCGAGCGGGAGCACGATCTCGGGGCGCCCAACACGGGCGGTCCGGAGCCCGAGCGTTCACTCCTTATGATGGGGCAGACGTCGGCCCCGCACCATTCAAACTTTCGTCAGGGATTCGTAGAGGGCCGTCGCCATTGCGCGGATGGACCGTTTGGCCGGCGTCGATACGCCTGCCCTAGCTACGCGCGCGCGTCAGACTCCTCGCCTGGCTGCGCCACCAGCTTCATCCGTTCGAGCGTTCCTCCCAGCTTCACCCGCACGCGCATCACCAGAAACGTCGCCACCGCGGCGAGACCCGCGACGAATCCCCACCACAACCCGG
>VBOY01000100.1 GCA_005893295.1 Candidatus Eiseniibacteriota bacterium
CTCTCCGTCCAGCTCCACTACCAGGCGCAGCACGCCGTGGGTGCTGGGGTGCTGCGGTCCCATGTTGAGGGTGACCGTCTCGGGAGTCAGCGGGTCGGGGATCGTCGTTTGGTCTTCCATCTCGTGCATCAGCCTGCTTTCCGAAAGCGCCTACTGCTCCAGCGGGAAATCCTTGCGCAGCGGGTGCCCCTCGAAATCCTCCGGCATCAGGATGCGCCGGAGATCAGGATGCCCCTTGAAACGGATCCCCACCAGGTCGTAGGCCTCCCGCTCGTGCCAGTCCGCCCCGCGCCAGACGGAAGTGACGCTGTCGATTTCCCCCTCCTCCCCCAGCCGGGTCCTCAGGCGCAGCCGGCGCCGGCGCCCCAGGGAGAGGAGGTGATAGACGACCTCGTAGCTGTATTCCCGCTCCAGGTAGTGAATCCCGGTGATGTCGGCCAGAAAGTCGAAGCCCATCTCCGGGTCCTCCCTGAGGAACCGGCAGATCTCCACGATCTTCTCCGCGGCCACCACCAGAGTGTCTTCGCCCCGGAAATAGACCACGTCCAGAAGGGCCCCCTGGAAGCGTTGCCGGACCTTCTCGACCTCGCGCGGCTCCGAGCCCACGACGCTAATCCCAGTCCAGCGCGCCGCGCCGCAGGATGTAGAGGTATCCCAGCAGCAGCACGCCGATGAAAATCGCCATCTGCCAGAATCCCTCGGTGCCCAGCTGGCGGAACACCGTGGCCCAGGGAAACAGATAGGCGACTTCGATGTCGAACAGGATGAAGAGCATGGCCACGAGGTAGAACTTCACCGAAAACCGCTTGCGCGCCTCATCGAAGGGAGGCAGGCCACATTCGTAAGGGCTGAGGTCGGTGTGACCGCGGCGGGCTGCCTTCCGTCCCAGAACCCAGGACAGCATCAGGATGCCGGCGGCCATGGCCACGGCGATGGAGAACTGCGCGACGATGGGGAAGAGGCGATCCGACACCCAGAGGTCTCCTCGGGAGGCCCCGGACGAGGCTCATCACAACTGGAATGGCTTAAAAGCCGAGCGCGGAGGTTAGCATCCGCATGGGGGACCTGTCAACGAAGGCCGGCCCGAACCGTTGAACCTTCAGTGGCTTGAGTGTCGCGCCTCCCGGAGTTCCAGGCCGGACCCAAAGTCGGAAGGCGGCGGTGGAAAGGTCCTCCTCGCCGCGTCCGACAACTCGTTGGACAATTTCGTTGCTCTCTGGAGTGCTTCCCAGTCTTGGAGATATTTTGGAAAACGGACCTTGGTCGAATTCCATCCCCGCAGCCCGGACCGCCACCGTATCTGGGGCTGACGGAATTGCCCGTGCCGCACCTATAATCTCAGCTTGAACTTCCCATGCCGCAACCGCTGAAATTGATCGTATCGCTTGTCGATTTCGTGCATCCTCGTTCGACGTACAGGGTAGAGAGGGATCATCCGGTCGAATCCGATCGGAAGCCCGGCTCAGAATGAGAAGGAGGCACCCCGATGCGATTCCTGATGATGATCAAGGCAAACAAGGACTCCGAGTCGGGCGTCCTGCCGGACGAGAAGATCCTTTCGGAGATGGGCAAGTACAACGAGGCGCTGGTCAAGGTGGGCGCCCTGCTCGCGGCCGAGGGGCTCCAGGCGAGCTCGAAGGGCGCGCGCGTCCGGTACGCCAACGGCAAGATCAGAGTGACCGACGGGCCCTTCGCCAAGGCGAAGGAGCTGATCGCCGGCTACTGGCTGATCCGGGCGAAATCGAAGGGAGAAGCCGTCGAATGGGCGAAGCGCGTCCCCTTCCAGGAAGGTGAGGTCGAGATTCGCCCGCTCTTCGAACTGACGGATTTTCCTGTCGACCCGGCCGAGAGGCCCGACGGATGGCGCGAGAAGGAAGAGCAGTTCCGCGCGACGCCCCCGCCCGCCCGGAAGCCCGGAACGATCCGATTCATGGGCCTGCTCAAGGCGGACAAGGATACGGAGAGGGGATCTCTCCCGGACGAGAAGCTCCTGGCCGCTATGGGAGCGTTTTTCGAGGAAGGCGTGAAGTCCGGCGTGATCCTCTCGGGCGAGGGGCTGCAGCCGAGCTCGAAGGGGGCGCGGGTCCGGTACTCCGGAAGCAAGCGCACGGTCATCGACGGACCCTTCACGGAATCAAAGGAGCTCGTCGCCGGCTACGCGATCATCCAGGTGAAGTCGAGGGATGCGGCGATCGAGTGGACCAGGCGGTTCGTGACGGTTGACGCCCCAGGGCGCTATCGCCAGGAGAGCGACTGCGAGATCCGCCAGATCTTCGAGCTCGAGGACTTCCCGGTCGACCCGGCCGAGAAGCCCGACGGCTGGCGGCAGGTGGAACTGCGCCTGCGCGACGGCGCGGGACGATAGCAGGGACGACCATGCGAATCATGATGCTGATGATCTCGCCCCTGGGCGCAAGGTGGCGCCCTCCAAGCCGACTGGAGGAAACGACATGTCCATCGAACTACCCGAATCCGTAGCCGGCTATTTCACAGCCGAGAACACGGACGACACGGAAGCCTTGCTTGGTTGCTTCACCGATCATGCCGTCGTGCGAGACGAAGGCCGCACGATCGAAGGGTTAGCCGCGATTGAGCAATGGATGGTAGAAGCCAAGAGGAAATACCAGCATACGGCTCAGCCGATAGAGGCCTTTGAGCGGGATGGCAAGACTGTGGTTGTCGCCAAGGTTTCCGGCAATTTCCCCAACAGCCCGGTGAACCTGGAGCACATCTTCGGGCTCGCAGGCGGCAGGATCGCGTCGCTGGAGATTCGCTGATGAGCGGCAATGTGGAGCTCGATCGCCGCGGGTGAGCGAATAGAGAAAGGATCGGAGCTGGCCTTATCGCTCAGCCTGGAGTCGACCTCGTGAACGAACTACCCTGCCCGTAGGTCGTTGTTGGCGCGGTCGAGATCGAGCTGCAGCTCCTGGTGGGCTCTGTCGTTGACCGCGCCCTGGTCGCGCAGGGTCAGGAGAGCGGCGGTCTGCGCTTGATAGACGGCCCGGCGCACGTCGCCGGCGATCGACAGTCGCCGCAGCGCCTGGGCTCGCGCCATCGCGTCTTCATCCTGCAGCGACGCGAGCTGATCCGACATCGCGTCACGCAAGCGATAGACGGCGATGGGGCAGCTCTCCTCCGAGCAAAAGGCGTCGAGGCGCGCGATCCCGGCGGAGAGCATCGCCTCGCGCGCGTGGCGCACCTCGGCGTCGGTCGGGTCGGCGTCGGACAGACCGAGCCGATGCACCAGCGGCAGGAGCGTCAGCCCCTGGCCGATGAGCGTCACCAGGATCACGACCAGGGTGCAGGCGATGATCTCGGGGCGGCCAGGGAACGGCGTGCCGTCGTTCATTGACACCGGCAACGATAGCGCCGCCGCCAGCGAGACGGCGCCGCGGACGCCGCACCATGACGCCAGGGCCACGCCACGGGGACTGGGGTAGCCCCCCTCACGCCGGCGCAGACTCGGCGAGAGCCAGAGCGGCAGGTAGGCCCCGGGAAAGACCCAGACGAAGCGGCTCAGGATCACCGCCACGCTGATCAAGAGGGCGAAACCGACAATCCCCGGCACCGTCTCGATCGCCTGCTTCAAGCGATCCGGCGCCTCCAGCCCGACGTAAAGGAACATCAGCGCGTTGAGCAGAAACGCCAGCTGCTCCCACGAGGAGTAGAGCTCGACGCGGCTCTCCGGCGCGATGTAGTGCAGCCGCCATGATGCGATGAACCCGGCGATGACCACCGCCAGCACGCCGGAGGCCCCTACATGCTCGGCCAGGAAATAGGCGGTGTAGGGGACCAGCAGCGAGAAAACGAACAGCACGTGGGTGCCGCGCACCGAGTAATTGATCTTGGCGGCGACCAACCCAATCACGGTCCCGATCACGACGCCGAACCCAGCGATTCGCGCAAAGCTCAACCCGATCCGCCCCGCCTCGAATACGCCGGTCAGTACCACCGCGGTCGCGAGCCCGACGCCGAGCAGCCCGGTCGCGTCGTTGACCAGGCTCTCACCGCCGAGGATCGCCGTGACCCGTCGCGGCACGCGCAGCCGCTCGAGAACGGCGTGGACGGCGACGGTGTCGGTCGGGGAGACAATAGCGCCCAGCAGGAAGCAGGCGGCCCACGGCAGACCGGAGAGCGCCCAGTGGGCGACCAGCCCGACCGCCAGGATCGTGAATGCCACGAGCCCAATCGCAAGCTGCAGGATCGGCCGTAGCCAGCGCCGGAAGTCGATCCATGATGCCTGCCATGCATCGGCGTAAAGGAGAGGAGGCAGGAAGACCGTCAGGATCACCTCCGGCGGGATCCTGGGTGAGGGAAGCGACGGAATCAGCGACCAAGCCACGCCGGCGACCGCGAGCAGCACCGGCGCCGGGATCGCGACCCTCTGCGCGAGGAGGGACATCACCCCGATGATGCCGAGCATCAGGATCAAAGTCGGCGGGATGCCCATTTATGGAGTCCGGCGCTTCAGTCGCTCTCTGAGCATGAGCTTCCCTTGGCAGCTCGCTCGCCGCGGATCGGGAAGGCTCCTCACCCTTTGATGAAGGTGATCAGCTCCTCGTCGACCATGTCCTTGTGGGTCGTGCACAGGCCGTGGAACGCACCCTTGTAGACCTTCAGCTTGGTGGACAGCGGCCAGCCGTGGCTGAACACGACGGGCTGTCCCGTGCCCCAGTCCTTGAAATAAATCTGCGTTCCGTCCTTGGTCGTGATGGTGTTCATCGAGGGCGCTGCTCTGGACGAGCCGGTGTGAAGTTCGGCGACTCCGCTTATTGTGCTACGTTTCTACTCCGGCCCTCCTGCCGAGTCAAATGCCGCGGTTCCCAAGCCAACTTCACCCGACCCCTACGCGCCTCAACTCTCATCCCTTACGGCTCCACATTCTTTCGCGCCCGTTGACCTTCCGTGGACCCTACACGCCACCACGAGGTGCACGACGCCGGACGATGGGATGGGTGTTCGGACGCAGCTCTCCGCGAGTGTCCGCATATACCCCTTCGTCGCGCCGTGGTCAACGGGATCGACGACGGCGGGTGTCCTTCGGCGGGACACGTCGTGCCGACGAACCGACCCGACGCTTACGGAACTGGGATCCGCGATCACCGAATTTTCATCGGGACCACCCGAATTCTCCATCAGCAGGCCGCCAGAAGACTCCTGCGGCCACGGTCTTGGCAAGGCGATTGCAGCTCTCGGGCGCCTCTGCGGGCGGGAAAGCCCGGTTAACGATTTGGTGATCGGCTTGACTGATAAATGACTTCGAACCTAGTTTTTCGGGGGGATTCGATGTCGGGCGCTCTGGTGGGCGACCCGGCGGCGAAATCCATTAGAGAGGAACGCCATGGCCCGACGCAACCGGATCACGAACACACTCGCCATCGAACCCGGTCGGGGTTTCACGCACCTGCCGACCGGTAGGTGGGCGCGCGTGCGTTGCAAGCCAATTCCGGCTGCAGCGTGCGTCTTCGTCTTTGCCTTCCTGCTCTGCCTGGGCAGCGCCCCTGGCTGGACTCAGCAAAAGGACCAACAGCAACAGAAAAAGAGCCAACAGCAACAGCAAAAGGGTCAGCAGGAACAGCCAAACGACAAACAACCGATGCGGGGCCTCGATGAACAGATTCAGGAGGTCAAATCAGACGTCCTCCGCATCACGGCGGAGCTTAGCCGGCTGGAGGAGAAGCTGCTGTATCCGTCAGGGACGCAGGTCGCGATCTTCGTCGCGCTGGCCAAGGACGACACGATGCGACTCGACGCCGTGCAGCTCAAGATCGACGGCGAGCTCGCTGCGCACTACATCTACAGCTTCAAGGAGCTCGAGGCTCTGCGCAAGGGCGGTGTGCAACGGATCTACGTCGGCAACGTCGCGACCGGGGATCACCAGCTCGAGGTGCTCGTCGACGGCAAGCTCGAGGGCGGCGCGGACTTCAGCCGCACCGATCACTTCGCCTTCCGCAAGGAAGTGAAGCCGAAGCTGGTAGGACTGACTCTGGCCGGCCCGAATTCCGGCAACACTCCGATCACGCTTGGGGAGTGGTAGCCGATGACGCGAGCGCCACACCGGCTGGTGGGACTCGGCCTGGCCCTGGCCCTTGTGGCCCGCCCGGCCGTGGGCGCCGACTTGAAGGACCTCTATTTCGGCGAGGCGCTCTATCACGTCTACCAGGGGCAGTATTTCGATGCAATCCAGCGGCTGGACACCGAGCTCGCCCAGTACCACGGCCTGGATGAGCCCCAGCGCGACACGCTTCACTATTACATCAACGACGCCGAATTCGCGGTCGGCGACCTCGAGCTCAATTACCGCATGCACCAGCGGGCAGGGCGCGCCGTCAAGGCGGTGCTCGAAGGCGCCGTCGATGAATCGGTCCGAAACGAGGCCGCGTTCAGGCTCGCCCGCATCAACTTCCAGAAGGATCAGCTCGACGATGCGCAGAACGCGCTGGGGCGGATCCAGGGCGCGGTGCCCGTGGAGATCAGGGACGACGTAGAGTTCCTGCGGGCGAACATCGATATGGCGACGGGCCGGCCGGGCGAGGCCGTCAAGGTGCTCCAGCAGGTGCACAGCGACGAGAGCCTGGCCGGGTTTGTCGCGTACAACCTCGGCATCGCGCTGTTTCAGGGCGGTCGAGCCCAGGAGGCGATCGGGCAGCTGGACAAGGCCGGGCGGCTGCCGGCCGGCGACAGCGCCGGTCTCGCGATCCGCGACAAGTCTAACCTGGTGCTTGGCAGCATGCTGTTCGAATCGGGCGATTTCGAGCGGGCAAAGCAGTCGCTGGACCGCGTCCGCCTCGAAGGACCGTTCTCGAACCAGGCTCTCCTGCGGGCAGGCTGGGCCGACGCCTCGGCCCAGCAGTATGACCGCGCGCTCGTTCCGTGGAACATCCTGGTGGAACGCGAGCCGACGGATGCCGCGGTCCAGGAAGCCATGCTCGCCGTGCCGCACGCGTACGCCAGCCTGAACCTGCACGGCCGCGCCGCGATCCTGTACGGGCGGGCGCTCGAGCTGTTCAGCAAACAGATAGAAAAGGTCGACGCCTCCATCGGCAGCATCCGGGAAGGGCGCTTTCTCAATGCCCTGATCCGCGAGGAGAGCCGGCAGGACGAAACCTGGGTCGTCCGCCTGCGCAGCCTGCCCGAAGCGCCGGAAACCTTCTACCTGATGGAATTGATGGCCTCTCACGACTTCCAGACTGCGCTGCACAACTACCTCGACCTCGAAGATCTCAAAGGGAGACTCATGGCCTGGAAGACCAGCCTCGATGCTTTCGACGACATCATCCGGCTGCGCGGGCAGAACTACGAACCGCTGCTGCCGGAGGGGCGAGCGCCTGCAGGCGATGCTGACCGCGCCGCGGCCGGATTATCTGGCGACCGCGGAGGAGCGGATGGCCGGCGAGCGCCTTGCACTCATCGAAAAGCAGCTCGGCGACTCCAAGAGTCCCGCGTCGATCGCGCTGCGCCAGCGCGTGGCCCACCTGCACGGCGTCCTCACGTGGCGGCTGGAAACCGAGTACCCCGAGCGGCTGACCGCGGCCTATGCGCACCTGAAGGAATTGAATGTGCAAGTCGAGGCTCTCACCCGGCAGTACGACGCCTTCGTCAGGACGAGACAGGCGGCGACCCACAGCTATGTGGGCTACGACGCCTCCATCGGGCAGCTTCGCCAGAGCGTCGGCGAATCGCTGCAGCGCGTCGACCTTCTGATGGCCCGGCAGGGAAGCATGATCGAGGCCGTAGCCATCGACCAGCTGAATGCCCGCCGGGAACGCCTGGTGGCCCAGCAGACCGAGGCACGCTACGCCGTCGCCGATAGCTACGACCGGGCCGCGCGTGCAGAGCCTCCCGCGGAGGGGCGCTGATGCGCAGGCCCTCCCTTCCGGTGCTGCTCGCGCCGGCGCTCCTCGCCGGTTGCGCTGCGCACCACCTCTCACCGCAGGGAACGCTGGCGGATCTGCACAAGGTGAAGCCGGACGTGCAGGATGTGACCGTCGAGCAGGGCCTCGATCAGGCCATGGAGGGCTACCGGCGCTTCCTCAAGGAGACGCCGGAGACCGCGATGACGCCGGAGGCGATACGCCGTCTCGCGGACCTGCAGCTCGAGAAGCAGTTCGGCATCCGCACGGGGGACGGCAAGTCGCGAGCGATGGCCGCCCCGGAGTCCGGCAAGGCACCCGCGGCCGGACAGAAGGGCATGCCCAATCTGGCCGCCGAGACCATCGGCAAAGCACCGCGCGAATCGGATCGGGATTTCGAGCGGCGCACGACGGCGGAGAGCACGTTACCGTCGGGCAGCAGCGCCGACGCCTCGCAAGCGGGCGCGTTGCCGGCCGGCATGGATCCCGCGGGCCCGCTCGAGGCGATCGCCCTCTATGAGAAGCTGCTCAAGGATTACCCGAGCTACGAGAACAGCGACCAGGTCCTCTATCAGATGTCGCGGGCGTACGACGAGCTGGGTCGGACCGAAGAGGCCATGGCGACGATGGAGCGCCTGATCCGGGCGAATCCGCATTCCGTGCACTACGACGAAGTGCAGTACAGGCGCGGCGAGTTCTACTTCACGCGCCGGAAATATCGCGATGCCGAGAACGCCTATTCGGCGGTCATCGGCCTGGGCGCCCACGGCGAGTACTACGAGCTCGCTCTCTACAAGCTCGGCTGGACGTTCTACAAGCAGGATCTCTACGAGGAGGCCCTGCAGAAATACGTGGCGCTGCTCGACTACAAGGTATCGGTCGGTTACGACTTCGATCAGGCGCACGAGGAGGACGAGGAGCGCCGCGTCGCCGACACTTTCCGGGTCATCAGCCTGAGCTTCAGCAACCTCGGCGGGCCGGCGGCCATCCGGGACTTCTTTACCAAAAACGGGAGCCGCCCTTATGAGGACCGCATCTACAGCAATCTTGGCGAGCACTACTTGGCCAAGCTGCGCTACGACGACGCGGCCAAGACGTTCAAGACTTTCGTGGAGCTCAATCCGTTCCACCGCTCCGCGCCGCGTTTCAGCATGCGCGTCATCGAGACGTTCACCCAAGGCGGGTTCCCCAAGCTCGTGCTGGAGTCGAAGCGGGAGTTCGCCACCCAGTACGGGTTGAAAGCCGAATACTGGCAGCACTTCAAGCCGGAGGAGTCACCGGAGGTACTGAGCTACCTGAAGTCCAACCTGAAGGACCTCGCGACCCATTATCACGCCCAGTATCAGAACAAGGATCTGGCGAACGAGAAGGACGCAAACTACCGCGAGGCTTTCCGCTGGTACGAGGACTACCTCGAGTCCTTCCCGAAGGACGCCGAGTCGCCGGCCATCAACTACCGGCTCGCCGACCTGCTCCTGGAGAACAAGGATTTCGGCCAGGCGGCCAAGCAGTACGAGCGCACGGCTTACGAATACGCGCCGCATCCGCAGTCGGCGGCCGCGGGGTACGCCGCGGTCTACGCCTACCGCGAGCAGCTGAAGGTCGCGGACAAGGCGCAGCTGGACGTCGTCAAGCACGATACAGTCGCCAGCTCGATCAAATTCGCCGACACGTTCCCGCAGCACGAAAAGGCCGCCGCGGTCCTGGGAGCGGCCGCCGACGACCTGTACGAGATGAAGGACTACCCCACCGCCGTCGCGACCGCCCAGCGTGTCATCGACACCTATCCCGGCGCTGAAGCCGGCATCCGGCGCACCGCGTGGATCGTCGTGGCGCACGGCTCGTTCGAGCTCGCCCAGTACCCGCAGGCCGAGCACGCCTACACGCAGGTCCTGGCGGCGACGCCGGAGGACGACAAGTCGCGAGCCGGCTTCGTCGACAACCTCGCCGCCTCGATCTACAAGCAGGGAGAGGCCGCCAACCAGGCGCAGGACTATCGCGCGGCGGCCGACCACTTCCTGAGGATTCGCACCGCGGCGCCCACCTCCACCATCCGGCCGACGGCCGAATACGACGCCGGCGCGGCGCTGATCCGGCTGCAGGACTGGGCCGCGGCGGCGCAGGTGCTCGAAGCCTTCCGCAGCGCCTACCCCAAGCAC
>VBOY01000096.1:0-245 GCA_005893295.1 Candidatus Eiseniibacteriota bacterium
GAAGGCCGCCACCAGATAGTACGGAGGGGCAGCCTGCGGGGTGCTAGTGTCGAGGTTCGCATTGCAGGTCCAGTTCCAGTTGTGCGCGCCGAAGCCGCTCACTCCACCGTCACACTCGTGCCAGGCGAAGCTCAGACCGGCCGCCAGTGCCGAGGCGGACCACACCCCCAGCAGCACACAAGTCAGGAGTAGAATCTTCTTCATTTGGTACCTCCGTCTTACGTCTCGAGAAAAGGGAGGGCTAT
>VBOY01000096.1:264-10889 GCA_005893295.1 Candidatus Eiseniibacteriota bacterium
GCCCGTCTGTCACGGAGCGCAGGCGGCGGTGGATTGCGAGCCGTTAGCGATCGCAAAGTTCCGAGCAGCCGACCAAATAGACACGTCGGCTGCGTTGACCACCCCGTTGCCATCGTAATCCGATCGCTGGCGATTCACGCCGGTCCCGATGGCCACGTTGCGATCGCTACTCCACGCGGCGACGTCACTTGCAATGATGCCATTCGCGTTGTCCATGTCGAGAGTCGCCACGATGAGGTTACCCAGAAGCTGGCCGTCGGCAACCACGGTCGCGCACGGGGCCGAGGTCGAGAGATATGGCCCTGCGCCCTCCTGGTCGCCTCCGACGATCTTGAAGGTGGCGACACCCGATCCATTCGTCAGCGCGTAGACGGCGTGCTGCGCGCAGTTGACGATGCCGATCGCCGCGCTGCCCGGAAAGTTGTCGAGCTTGATGCCGTTCTGGTGGCAGGTTCCGAAGTTGATCACCACGTTCGAGCCGACGACGAGGGCGTTGGAGCCGTCGCGCACCGTGATGGACTTGGTCACGAAAGGCGTGCCTTCACTTGGCGCTCCGGCGGTGGTCCTAGCGGTCAGCAGAACCCCGCTACCGATCGAGGAATTGATCGCCGACGGGACACCCGCCACCGCCACACCCGCGATCACAAGCCCGCATACCGCAAGGAAAGAGGTCTTGCGAACCAAAGTAGTCATCGTTGCACCTCCATCGAAAAGTCACCCTGTTGCCGAAGGAATAGCAAGGCTCGGTTGCAAGCAATCAGGTCTGGCTGCGAGCCACCTCCTTCCGAACTCGCTGGGCAGCGATCGAGTTCGAGTACGCGGGCGGTGCAGACGTTATCTCTTGGGTCACAAGGTCTTCCAAGACGTCGCCAGTCTAGATCCTCGTTAACCCAATGTCAAGAACGTTTTCCACCGCCCTCCACTGCTGAACTTGGGTCCGGGCGGCTCCACCGAGGTTGCGAGAGTCCACGACGGCACCGGCCAGACTGTAAGAGAAGTTTACGGCTTCACGCAGCGACGTTGGTGGGCGAAACAGGGCTCGAACCTGTGACCCCTTGCGTGTAAGGCAAGTGCTCTGCCAGCTGAGCTATTCGCCCGTACCTTCGTTCCTTCCCCTGAGCACGAGCGAAGCAGGAATGAAGCCGCAATAGCCGGCCACGAGCAGCACCGGTGCAAGGGTCGTAGACCCACGCGAAAGCGCGATGTAGCCCACGATCAGGCAGGCCAGACCCAGGCCCAGAACGACGCTGTTGAGGCGCCCCCAGGAGAACCCCAGGTCCGCCTCGATTGGCTTGCGCAGCGCCCTCGGCCTCGTGACTCCTGGCTTCCTTGCACCCATTTGCTCGCGCTTCCTCCACCCGAGATAGAAGGTCGATGTTCGAAGGTCGGGACCCGCGAAGCCACGTTTCTGCAGCGCGTTCGACGATTACTTCTCGGCGAGCTCCCCGCCGCAGCACCGAACCTCGCGACCTGCCGCCACCTCCGGCGCGTTGCTCCGAGTGGCCGAAAAGACGCTCTGCTGATCCTGCGTTTCGGTCATTTCACCCACTCGCACCCATCCATACCCATCACGCGCGTGAGGTGGTTCCCGATTTCTTGAGAGTTCCTTGACGCTTCCGACCTGGCCGTGATGCGCGCGTCCTTGGGGCTTTCCTCTTGGCATCCAGCACCCGATTGAGGCTCCCCGATCGAAAGCCTTCCAGGTCGAGAGCGACGTACCGATATCCCAGCGCCTTGAGCCCCTGCACCAGGCGCTCCCTAATGGCGGGATCGATCGCACGGGCAAGCTCCGCAGCCGGGACCTCGAGCCTGGCGACATCGCCATGGTGGCGCACTCGCAGCTCCCTGAAGCCCAGGGAACGAAGCAGCTCTTCGGCGCGATCCACCATGCTCAGGATCTCCTTCGTGATCTCCGTGCCATAAGGGATCCGCGATGCCAGGCACGGCGACGCCGGCTTGTCCTGGCTCGTAAGCCCATAGAAACGTGCCGCTTGCCGCACATCGGCCTTGGTGAAGCCCAGCTCGGCGAGTGGCGAGCGCACGTCGTGCTCGTCGGCCGCGCGACGCCCGGGACGCCAGTCGCCAGCGTCGTCGGCGATGGTGCCGTCCAAGATCTGGCATTCTCTCGACGGGCCAGATCGACCAGCTTCCGGTACAGCTCGCTCTTGCAATGGTAGCAGCGGGCGGGTGAATTGGATCGGAAGCTCTGGTCCGCGAGCTCCCCGGTCGTCACCACCTCGACCCGCGCCCCGAACGAGGCCGCCTGATCGAGCGCCAGCTCGAGCTCGCGCGGCGCATACGATTCGGAGCGCCCGATCACGCCCAGGGCGCGCGCTCCCAGGACTCCATGGGCCACACGCAAGAGCACGCTCGAGTCCACCCCGCCCGAGTACGCCACGATGACCGAGTGAAGAGCGGAGAGCCAGTGCTCGAGCCGCTCGAGCTTCTCGCGCCAGGTGAGCGATGGTGATGGCGGCGCGGGCTCATCGATCCGAATCAGCGGTCCGGTTGCCATGCCGGCAAGACTATCCGGCCGAGCGGCACACTGGCAACGCCGCCGCGCACGGCGCTAGCCGGTGCGGTGCGCGATGCCGATCGAGTCGGGCGCGACGCCGGTGGTGTCCACAGCGCCCGGGATCGTGCGGACCTGCCGGATGTTCTCCAGGTGCTCGCGGTAGGTGCGCGCGAACAAGTGGCGCCCCTGGCCGCGAGCGACGAAGAACAGATCCTTCACGTCGGGCATCGGGTCGATCACCGCCTGGATGCTCTCGCGGCCGGGATTGCAGATCGGCCCCGGGGGCAGCCCTTCGTGGAGGTAGGTGTTGAACGGCGAGTCGACGCGCAGGTTGCTCAGGTAGAGCCGGATGCGCGGGCCCCGGCCGAGCGCGTAGCCCACGGTGGGGTCGGCCTGGAGCTTCATCCCCATGGCGAGCCGGTTCAGATACACGCGCGCGATGCGCGGGCGCTCGTCGTCTTTCTGGGCCTCGGCCTCGACGATCGAGGCCAGCGTGAGCAGCTGGTAGAGCGAGAGCCCGAGCGGCAGCGAGTCGCGCCCGGCCGCAGACCGGAGCAGGATCTGCTGCGTGCGCGCCACCATGGTGCGGAAGGCCACCTCGGGCGACGTGCCGGGCAGGAACTCGTACGAGTCCGGCGCCAGGTAGCCCTCCAGGCTGGGTGCGGTGACGCCGAGCGAGTCCAGGAACATGCGATCGTGCCCCAGCGAGTCGAACGCCGCGACCGGGACTCCCAGGTGATTCGAGAGCAGCAGGCTCACCTCGGTCATGGTGAGGCCTTCGGGGATGGTCACCAGGTTGAGCCCGCTCATGCCGCGGGCGAACGACCGCAGCAGCACCGGCACCGAGGTGCCGAGGCGGAAGCTGTACTGGCCCGCCTTGATGCTGCGGTCGAGATGGAGCGCGCGCGCCAGCACGTGGAAGGTCAGCGTGCCGCGCAGCAGGCCGACGCGCTTGAGCTCTTCGGCGATCCGGCTCAGCGACTGGCCGCGCTGGACCAGGATGACGCGCTGCTCGTCGGGCGGGAACAGCCCCGCCGGCAGGAACAAGTCGGCGGCCACGGCGGAGCCCGCCGCCAGCAGCAGGAGCAGCGCCCAGCGGCTCGGACGGAAGGTGCGGCGGCGACTCATCGACCCGCGGCGCGCCGCAGATAGGACTCGAGCAGCGCCACCGCGGCCCCCTGGTCGACCCGCGCCTTGGCCGCGCCGGTGCGCACGCCGGCCTCGTGCAGCCTCCGCTGGGCCATCGCGGTCGTCAGCCGCTCGTCGTAGGTCTCGACCGGCAGCCCGGTGCGCTCGGCGACCGAGCGGGCGAACGCGAGCGCCGCCTCGGCGGCGGCGCCCTTGGCCCCGGACATGAGCAGCGGCAGCCCGACCACGATGCGCTCGGCCTCGTGCTCACGAGCGGCTGCGGCCACGCCCGCCACTGCCGCCTCGGCGCCGCGCACCACCAGAGTCGGCAAGCCGGTGGCGATCACGCCACCCGGATCGCTCACGGCGAGCCCAATGCGGCGCTCGCCCCAATCCACCGCGAGAATGCGCACGGGAGACCCCGTCAGGAGTTTTCGACCTTGACGGGTCGGTTCTTGACCAAGCGGATCAAGGTTCCGCTGGGCGTGAAGCTGAAATCCACACGGTCCATGCACGATCTCATGATGAAGATCCCCCGGCCGCGGGCTTCGAACAGGTGCTCGGCCGAGGTGACGTCGCCGTTCACGGCGTCGAGGTCGAAGCCGGGCCCCGAGTCGTGCACGGTGATCTCGAGCGAATCGGGGTGCATTCGGAACTCGACGTCCACCGGCTTCGACGCGTCGCGCTGGTGGCCGTGCTGGATGGCGTTGGTGCCGGCCTCGATCACCGACAGGCTGACCTGGGAGCGGGTGTCGTCGTCGAAGGCCAGCCGCTCGCACACCGATTCGGTCAGCCGATCGAGCACACCAAGCAGCTCGAGGCGACTCGGCATCCGGAGGCTGATGACCTCGGTGGGATCGCATTCGGGCATCGTCGCGCTCATTGCTGGCCCCCTGCGCGCGCCGCACGCAGGAGTCCGACTGCCTGTGCAAGATCCTCCGGCCAGGGCGAAGCAAACGCAAGCGGCTTGCCGGTGACCGGGTGCGCCAAGGCTAGCTCCGACGCGTGGAGCGCCTGCCGTCGCAGGCACATCAGCAAATCCCTGGGCAAGCTACGCCCGGGCTCGCGCGGGCTCAACTGCTTTTTGGCGCGCCCGCCGTAGACCGGATCGCCCACCACCGGATGTCCCAGATGGGCCAGGTGCACGCGGATCTGGTGGGTGCGGCCGGTGTCGAGCGAGACCGAGAGCAGGGTCGCGACGCGGAACCGCTCCGCGACTCGCCAATGGGTGCGCGCCGGGCGTCCGCCGCGTGTGAGGACGGCGATCCGTTTGCGCTCGCGCGGATCCCGGCCGAGCTGCGTGGCGAGGGAGCCGTGGCTGGCTCGTGGCTCTCCCCAGACCAGGGCGTCGTAGATGCGCCGGACGGATCGGGCTTGCATCGCGTCCACTAGGGCCAGGTACGCCCGTTGGCTCCGCGCCACCACCATCAGGCCGGTGGTGTCCTTGTCGAGCCGATGCACGATGCCGGGACGTCCGGCGCCTCCCACCCCCTCGATCTCGGGATAGCGGTGAAGCAGCGCGTGTACCAGGGTGCCGCTCGATCGCCCCGCCCCCGGATGCACCGCCATTCCAGCCGGCTTGTCGATCACCAGCAGGTGCTCGTCTTCGTGGAGCACCGCGAGCGGCAGCGGCTCGGGTTCGAGGTCCAGGCGCCGCGGCGGCGGTAGCTCGACGCTCACCCGGTCTCCGTCCTTCACCTTGAGCGACGGCCGCGCGACCCTGCCGTTCACGCGCACTCGCCCGGCGCGGATCAACGTCTGAAGGCCGCTACGCGACAGGCTCGTCTCGACCGCCGCCAGGAACAGGTCGAGGCGCTTGCCCGCCTCGATCGCCGGCACGGAGAGGTCCAGCATCTTGGTCACGCTCCCGGCCCTCGTCGAGAGGGCCCACGGGTTCGTGGCGACGCGGCCACGTCAGGGCGAACAGCACCACGCCCACGGACACCGCCGAGTCGGCCACATTGAATACCGGCCAGTGCCAGCGCCCGTAGCCGATCTCGATGAAGTCCACCACTTCGCCGATGCTGATCCGATCCACCAGGTTGCCGACCGCGCCGCCCAAGATCAGGGTCAGGGCCAGGCGGCGAGCCGCTCCGGTGACGCGCTGGCGGATGAACAGGGTGAGGATCACGGCGACCGCCGCGATCGAGAACAAGTAGTAGGGGAGCGGCACGCCGGCCCCGAGCCCGAACGCCACGCCCGAGTTGCGGGTGTAGGTGAAGCGCAGGAAGGGACCGAGAATCTCCACCGGCTCGTGGTAGATCAGGGTGCGGCTCGCCCAGCGCTTGGTCCACAGGTCGAGCGCCACGACCGCGGAGGCGACCGCCGCGTATCGCAACCATCCCCACCTCACAGGGCGCCCCGGCTCTCCCGCTCCTCCTTCTCCTTGCAGGCGACGCACAACCTGGCGTACGGCATGGCCTCGAGCCGGGCACGGGAGATCGGTTCTCCGCAGTTCTCGCACACGCCGTACTCGCCGCGATAGACCCGGCGCAGCGCCTCGTCGATCTGCATCAACAGGCGGCCTTCGTTCGATGCGAACAGGAACGCCTTCTCGCGCTCCATGGCGTCCGTGCCGACGTCGGCCATGTGGAACGAGTATCCCGAGAGATCGCCCGCGCTGTCGCGCTGATTCACCTTGAGCACCGTGGTCTCCAGGTGCCCCATCTCCTTCAAGATCTTCTCGCGCTCGACCAGCAGCCGCCGCTCGAAGTCCTTGTAGTCCTTCTCCGTCACCGCCTGGGCCGGGACCGTGTCGCGGCGCGACTTCGCGGCGGCCCGGTCGGCTCTCGGCGCCGCGGGCAGCGGCTTGGCGGGCCGCTGCGAGCCGCGGGCCATCGACTCGGGCGGCAGCACCCCCATCGGGCGCACCGACAACTGGGGTCGCACCGGGCCCTTGCCGCTCTTCTTGATCGCAGCCGCCACCGCCTTCGATACGGCTGGCTTTGCGGCCGGGGCCTTGACCACGGCGGGCCGCGCGCCCGGCTTGGCCGAGGCGGAACCACTCGCGGCCGGCTTCAC
This sequence comes from Candidatus Eiseniibacteriota bacterium, assembly GCA_005893295.1. GTDB lineage: Bacteria > Eisenbacteria > RBG-16-71-46 > RBG-16-71-46 > RBG-16-71-46 > WS-8. Next base: position 6,929 of record VBOY01000096.1, read on the forward strand.
ACGCCGCCCTGCCGCTTTGGCCGAGGTCTTCTTGACCGGCTTGCTGGGCTTCATGCGAAGCAGGCCGGGCTTGCGTAGGGTCGCCATCGTTCCCTCCCTGATGCCCTGTTGTCGGCCCGAACGGGCCGCAACTATCGAGTTTCGTCGAGCCGCCGGATCACCTCGGTGATCAGACGGATCAGTGTGGGTGCGGCGCGTCCTGCCACCGCGAGCACCTCGGCGATTTCCACCGGATGCAGGTCATCGGCCAAACAGGCGTCGGTGACCACGCTCAAGGCCAGCACGCGCTGCCCGCCGTGCACCGCGGCGAGTGTTTCGGGCACGAGCCCCATGCCCACCACGTCGGCGCCGATCCAGCGCAAGAACCGGTACTCCGCCGCAGTCTCGAGATTCGGCCCGGCGACCGCCACGTAGAGAGCCCGCGCGAGCGGAATCTTGAGGTCGAGCGCCACGCGCTCGGCGAGCGCCACCAGCCGGCGCGCGTAGGGCTCGCTCATGTCGGGAAAGCGCGGGCCCAGCGCGTCGTCGTTCTCGCCGATGAGCGGGTTGTCCCCCATCAGGTTGATGTGGTCGGTCGTGACGAGCAGGCTTCCCGGTGGCATGTCGGGATTCATGGCGCCGCAGGCGTTGGTCAGGATCAGGGTCTCGCAGCCGAGCGCGCGCAGCACTCGAACCGGGAACGCCACCTCGCGCATGGAATAGCCTTCGTAGTAGTGGACGCGCCCCTTCATCACCGCCACCGCGCGGCCCGCCAACCGGCCCACGTGGAGCTCCCCGGCGTGACTCTCGACGGTGGAGACGGGGAAGTGCGGGATGTCGCGGTACCGCACCACCGTGTCGACGTCGAGCGCGTCGGCGAAATCGCCGAGACCGGTCCCCAGCACCACGCCCACGTCGGGACGCAGCGCCGAGCAGTCGCGGATCGCCTCCGCCGCCTCGTCGATCCGGGTCATCAGATCACTCGCCATCGCGCTCCTTCGACTTCAGAGCCCGATCGAGCCGCGCCGAGACCGCGCCCTCGTCGAGCCCTTCCACCTTGATCCGCTTGCGCCGCGCGCTCTGCCCCCGCGCCACGGACAGCTGCCCGCCCCTGAGTCCCAGGATCGAGGCCAGCAGGTCCACCACCGCCTGGTTCGCGCGTCCTCCCTCGGGAGGAGCCGTCACCATGAGCTTCCACGTGCCGTCGGCCATCCGACCCTTGAGGCCCGCGGCGCGCGCACGCGGCTCGACCCGCACGTCGATGTAGGCCACCATCACATGCGCGCCGCGAGGTCGGCCAGCGTGCCGACCACGAAGAGCTTCGCGAACCAGATCACCAGCATGGCGATGAAGGGTGCGAAGTCGATCCCCGACACCGTGGTCGGGATCACCCTGCGGATCGGGTCACAGACCAGGTCCGAGACACGATCGAGGAACATGACGATCGGGTTGCTCGGATCGGGGCGCACCCACGACAGAAGGGCGTTCACGAACACCACGAGCAGCAGCGTCTGCAGCAATATGTCCAGCACCGTCGCCACCGCGTGCAGCAGGTTGCCGATCACGAACATGGCGCGCCCTCCCTACGTGCCATCGCGGCGCCCGAACAGGGCCGTCCCGACTCGCACCAGGGTTGCTCCCTCTTCCACCGCCACCTCGAAGTCGCCACTCATCCCCATCGATAGCTCCGGCAGCTTCAGCCCAAGCCGCTGCTCGGCCCGATCCCGTACCGTCCGCAGCGCAGCGAACGTGGCGCGCGCGTCCTCTGCGCGCTCCACCGCCGGTCCTACCGTCATCAGGCCGTCGAGCGCGAGCCCCGGCAGCGCCGCCACGCCTTCGAGCAGCGGCTCCAGCTCGTCTGGGGCGACGCCGAACTTGCTCGCCTCACGACCCACGTTCACCTGGACCAACACGGCGATGCGCCGTCTTGCTTCGGTCGCCCGGCGCGACAGCGCCTCGGCGACGCTCATCCCATCCACGCCGTGCACCCGGTCGAACAACTCGACCGCGCGGCCCGCCTTGTTGCGCTGCAGGTGGCCGATCATGTGCCAGCGCGCGGCGGCGCGCCCGACCGCGTCGATCTTGCCTTCGGCCTCCTGGATCCGGCTCTCGCCCAGGTCCGAGAGCCCGAGGGCCACCGCCTCGCGCACCCGCCCGGCCGGCACCAGCTTGGTCGCGCCGACCAGCGTCACGGCATCGGCCACCCGTCCCGACCGCTCGGCGGCCCGCGCGATACGGCCGCGGATGTCCTCCAGACGGGCCGAAAGGGCGGGTGGGCCGGCGTTCACGGAACGCGCGAGGGTAGTCACGCGGCACCGGCCCTGCAAGCGGAAAACGCGACTGAAAAAGCGGCGCGAACCGAGGGCGCGCAATCGACCGCGCGGCCGCGGAGGGGGTGCGCGACGAGGGCGCGCAATCGACCGCGCGGCCGCGGAGGGGGCGCGCGACGAAAATGGTGGAGGCGGCGGGAATCGAACCCGCGTCCGAAAGCCGTTCCCCAGGGAGTCCTACAGGCGTGTCCGGCCGTTTGGATCTCGCGCGCCGTCCGCTCCGACCGGCGGGATCAGCGACGCGCCAGCTCGATTGGATCTCGTCCGCAGCCCACGAGCGAGGGCCTTGGACCAGCCTGCGTTTATCTGACGCCCGCGTCCAACCCCACAGGCGGGGTCGGGGCGACCGTCGCCGCTATTTAAGCAGCGAGAGCCAACTGCTCGTTGGCAGTTGTAATGTTCCCGCTTTTTTGACGAGGTCACGGGTCCCCGGCCTGCACTTCCTGGCTCTCGACCCCCGTCGAGACCTTTTCGCCCCCATGTGAGTGCATGAACCGGCGCATAGAAGACCGCACGCGGTGGCCCAGGCCCTCAGGCCCGAACCTAATTTAGTTTGGATGCGACGAGAGCCCCGCGGGTCCGCGGGGTTCCAGGCTCATCGCCGGCATCCCCGCCCGGTTGGATCAGAACGGGATGTCGTCGTCGGTTCCGCCCCCGAACTCTTCCGGAGCCGCTTCGTCCGCGGGTGGAACGGTCGCCATCTCCTCGGCGGGACGGTCACCCCGGCCCCCCAACATTTGAACGTTGCGCGCCACGATCTCGGTGGTGAAGCGCTTTTGCCCCTGCTGGTCTTGCCACTGCCGGGTGCGGATGCTGCCCTCGATGTACACCTGCCGGCCCTTGGTGAGGTACTGGCCCACGATCTCCGCTTGCTTGCCCCACACCACCACGCGGTGCCATTCCGTGGCTTCCTGCTTCTGGCCGCTCTTGTCGGTCCAGCGCTCGGTGGTGGCAAGGCGAAGGTTCGCGACCGCTTGCTGCCCCGCCGTGTAGCGAAGCTCCGGGTTGGCGCCCAGGTTACCGATCAAGATGACCTTGTTCACTCCCATGGCCGACTCCTTGGTCTCGTGGCTCGCTCGGTCCGCCCCAATGGAGCGGCGCTCCGAGCGGAGCCCAGGATGGGGTCCCCGTCGCGGGGGCCCTGTTGGAGCGACCAGCATAGGAGGGGAAATGGCGGGGCGCAACGACGCACTGGATGGGCCTCGGGCCGGCGCCAGGCTCCAGTCTACCGCCCGTTCCATGCGTCGGGGTTGGCCGAATGGGCAATAAACATCTTGACCGGCCTGCGGACCCTATCGGGTCGGCTTGGCCCACGCTCGCCAAAGAGCGTCCGAGAGCGCCCAGGATGCGGGCCGGCGCCTTGAATCCTCCTCGCCACCGAAAACTTCGTGGCGCTCCGATTGCCGCGCGCTCCGGCGGAGTCTGGGTGCCGAAATCGGTCGTGATACAAGTGAATGTGTCTGAAGCTGCTGCCCTCGGCGTCCCGCCCCCGTCGAGGAGTCCCACGTGAATCCCTACGCACGCGCGCACCTCAGCGATCGCTCCCTGCTGGACGGTTTGGCCAGTCGCCTGCGCCAGCAGCGCGCGATCAGCGCCGAGCTTTTGGCCGACCTCGCCGAGGTCGACGCCCGGCGGCTCTACCTGCCGGCCGG
>VBOY01000097.1 GCA_005893295.1 Candidatus Eiseniibacteriota bacterium
CTCGGCCGCCGCGATCTCTCGTCGCCGCGGGCCTGCCGGGGATGGTGGGCCTGCTCATCGGTGGGAGCGCGCTCGCGGGCCCCTGGGTCAACATCAATCCGGGCGGCGGTGGGGCCTTCACCTCCATCGGCGCGGGCCCGACCGGAATCATCGTCTGCGGCAGTGACCTTGCGGGCGCCTACCGCAGCTTGGATCACGGCATGACTTGGGACAACATCGGCTCCTTCCGCGGCGTCCCGGCCGCTCACGTGTGCGCGGTCGGATTCGACCCCGCGGACGAGCGGATCATCTACCTTGGCACCGAGATCGGCCTGCTGCGCAGCGGCGATCGCGGCCAGACCTTCCAGACCGTGCTCTCTTCGGGCTACATCGGATCGGTGGTCGCCGCGCGCTCGAACCCATCCATCGTGTACGCCGCCTACCACTCCTCGTATAACACCACCGCCTCGGCGATCCAGAAGAGCACCGACCGCGGGCAGACGTGGAAGGTGGTCAGCGTCAACTTCCCTACCGGCTTGAGGCTCCTCAAGCTGGTGGTGAGCCCCACCGACCCGAGCACCGTCTACCTGGTCTCGGGCGGCGACCTGTTCGTCTCCGGCACTCCAGCCCTGTACCGCAGCACCGACGGTGGGGTGAGTTGGACGCGCGTGGCCGCCAGCATCGGCAACGTCTGGGACCTGGCCATGGATCCGGTGACGCCGAGCACTCTGTACGTCACCGTGTACTCCGGGACGCCGAGGTCGAGCTGGTCCGGCTCGGTCTACAAGAGCACGAACGGCGGGGACACCTGGACGCTCAAGGCCAACCACACCGGGGCGATCCTGATCCGGCGCGACCAGCCGCAGGTGCTTCACGTGATCGACCCTGACCGCGACTCCGGCGACAGCGAGGCCGGAGTCTGGGAAACGCAGGACGGGGGCAACACCTGGTCGAAGCAGAGCCCGATGGCGGGCTGGGATTCGGGCTGGCAGGTACTCGATTGGGCCTATGACGGTTGCGCCTACGGGATGGCCAAGGTGCTGGGTGAGGACCTCTCGGATCCGAGCCGGATCTTCTGGGTCACCTGGCAATTCGTGTTCGGTTCCTCCAACGCAGGAGGGAGCTTCCAGAACCTGTTCACGAACAGGCAGACGTCGGGCGGGTGGCGCTCGCGTGGAATCGACAACGTCACGCTCGCCTCGCTGGCGATCAGCGAGGCGAATCCCAGCCAGATCTACACCGGCTACCACGACATCGGCCTGTGGCGGAGCGTCGACGGTGGTGCGAGCTGGGAGTCCTGCAACACCGCGGCCTTCACGGGCGGTTGGAACGGGCACGGCGGCAACACCGCCACCGTGCTGCCCGATCCGGCTCGCTCTCAGGTCGTCTGGGCGACGAACGGCGAGCAGGTCGACATCTCGAGCCTGGCCAAGAGCACCAGCGGCGGCGCCGCGAGCAGCTGGACCGGCGTGTGCTCGACCGCACCAGCCCTACCACGCAACGCACCCTCTTCATCACCGCCAACGGCGACGTCTACCGAAGCGTGGACGATGGCGCCCAGTGGTCGCTGGTGTTCGATTGCAACACCTGCCGCACGACTGCGGTGGATCGCTCGAACGGCACCCTGGTCTACACCGGCGGTGAGGGCGGGATGTGGCGATCGACGAGCGGTGGAGCACCGGGATCATGGGCCCGGGTGGGGCCGAGCGAGTTCTCCGGCAGCAACCCCACAGCGGTCAAGGACGAGCAGTGGGAAGGGATCCACGACATCATCCCCGATCCTCAACACGCCGGCTGGGTGTTCGCCGCCGCCTATGGGAGCGGGCGCGGCTTGTACCGCAGTACCGATCAGGGCGGTACCTGGAGCAAGCTCCGGACCTCCACCTACATGCGGTCCGTGGCCGTGGATCCAACGAACTCGAACAACCTCATCGTCACCGCGTCTCCCGCGTGGAAGTCCGGCGGCAAGCCCTCTACCTCGGAGGGAGTGATGCGATCCACGGACGGCGGGCAAACCTGGAGCTCGCTCAACGACGGACTCGCGTGGCCGTTCGGTGGCCCGGTGGCCTTCGATCCGACGCAGCCGTCCCGCGTGCTGTTGGGCTCGCCGGGCAGCGGTTTCTTCGAGCGCACGCTCTCGGCTTCGGGTGCCGACGTGATGCCGCCCGCGCGGATCCTCGATCTCAGGTAGCTCGATTTGGTCGAGTGTCCGGCGCTCGGCTTCGAACCCGAAGCCCACTGCGTCCGGCTTTCGGCTCGCGGCCGTGGGCCTTATACTGCGCGATTTCGTGCCCGGACGGGCACTGGCGAGAACCCAAACATGACCCAATCCCCAGCGCACCCGCGGTCGCCCGAGCCGGCCTTCGCGATGAGCGTCGACGTGGAGGAGTACTTCCAGGTTCAGGCCTTCGCCACCCAAGTGGGCCGCCAAGATTGGGAGCGATGGCCCAGTCGTGTGGAGGCCAACGTGGACCGGATTCTCGAGATCCTCGAGGAGACTCGTACCCGTGCCACCTTTTTCGTGCTCGGTTGGGTGGCCGAGCGGCACGCCGGTCTGGTCGGGCGGATCGCGAGCCACGGCCACGAGATCGGGTCTCACGGCATGTCGCACCGCATGCTGACGGAGCTGTCCCCGGCCGAGGTGAGGCGTGAGCTGGCCGATTCGCGGCGGCTCCTCGAGGATCAGGCGGGCCAGCGGGTCGAGGGGTTTCGAGCCCCGAGCTACACGGTCGAACGGGAGACGCGGTGGGCGCTGGATCTCCTCATCGAAACGGGATACGCGTACGATTCGAGCATCTTCCCCATCCGCGGACGGCGGTACGGCTACCCCGAGGGGCCGCAGCTTCCGACGCGGGTCGCGACCGAGGCTGGAGAAATCGCCGAGTTTCCGATGTCGACGATCCCGGTCGGCCCGATTCGCATTCCCGTCCTCGCGGGCTCCTATTTGCGGCTCCTTCCGGGCTGGGTCTCCGCCTTGGCTGTCTCATATCACCTGCAGCGGGATCGACCGCTGGTCGTGAACGTGCACCCGTGGGAAGCGGACCCCGGCCAGCCCACGATCGGGCCGTCGAGGTGGAGGGCGTGGAGCCACTACGGCAGGCTGGCCAGCGTGCCTGGAACCTTGCGGCGTGTGCTCGGCATGGCTCGCTTCGGAACGGTGGGCGCTCGGCTCCGCGAGCTGGGCCTGCTGGCCGATGGCGGGCGGGCCCGAGAGGCCGCGCGATGATCGCGGGAGTCCAGAGCCCGCTTTCGAGCGCCGCGGTGGTCGCCTCGACGGCCCTCCTGGTGGGTCTCTTGGCGGCCGCCCTTTCGAATCGGGTGCGGCGCCGCCTGTGGCGCGCGGCCGCCCTGCTGCTACGCCCGGGCTGGCTCGAGCCCAGGGCCCGGATCGCCAAAGCCGTGTCGGTGGTGGAGCGCCAGGTGAGCCTCGGTGCAGTGTTGCGATCCCTTCCCCCCGCGGTGCGCGAAGCTGCCGGTGTGGAGCCGGTCACCGTGTTCGCGATCGACCCCGCTCAAGGGATCTACGAACCCGTCGCCAGTACTCTGCCTCAGGTGTCGGCGGAGCCGATCGCTGTCGATCAACCGCTGCCGGCACAGCTCAAGCATCGACGCGCCGTGCTGATGCTCGACGGGCGGGCCGATGACCTCGAGCACGCCTCGATTCACGCCGTGAACGCCCGAGTGATCCGCGCGTGTCATGCGGTGTGCGCGGTACCACTCCGCCGGCAACGAGAGCTGATCGGTTTCATGCTCTGCGGCGGGACGTCCGGGCGGGATCGCATCGGCCTCGTCAGCCTGGCGCGCCTCGAGCGGCTCGGACGCAGACTCTCCGCCACGCTCGAACGAGTGTCTCGTCGCTCGTCTGGCCTGCCGCGCGACCGGGGCCAGCTGGCGGGCTCAGGTACCGATGGACACGACGAGCGGCATCGAGACGGCCGTCTAGGGTAGCTTCCTTGTCGCTTTGGCGGGAGTCCCGACAAGGCGTTCCGCAATTGCCGGAAGCCTCCGAAGGTCAAGGATTTGCAATGAAGAGCACAAGCCACTGGACAGCGGCGTGACTTACGTTACAATCGTTTGCGTTGGGTTTAGGGGCGCGATGGACCGCCTTCGGGACTTCCTGATGTAGGCGTCCTACCCATCCCTCCTTAGGTCCACCCCGTTTGGGGTGGATCCGACCGGCGATCCCTGTTTTTCGTCCAGTTCAGTCACCGACGATCTCTCCGGAGAGCGTCGGGCATTCGGCCAGTAAAATCTGGCCGGAGGCCTCTCATGGTCAGCGGTGCTCCCCACTGGCCTCCGAGGTCACCGGACCTGCTCCGGTATCCTCAGAGGTCGAAGTATGCCCGCATAAAGCGGGCCATCGATTTCACTCTCTCCATGCTGGCGTCGATCGCCCTTCTCCCGCTGTTCCTAGTGGTGGCGATCGCAATCCGTCTCGACAGTCGCGGCCCGGTTCTCTATGAGCAGGAGAGGGTTGGCCTCGATCGGCGCCGGAGAGCCGGCCCCTCGCGCAGTGACAACGAGCGCCGCTGCCAGGTCGGTTATGGCCAGCCTTTCACGATCTACAAGTTCCGCAGCATGATCTCGGACGCGGAGAAACGGACCGGCCCGGTGTGGGCCCTCGACCGCGACCCGCGCGTGACGCGCATGGGCGCCATCCTGCGCCGCACCCACTTCGACGAGCTTCCCCAGCTCATCAACGTGCTTCGCGGCAACATGAGCCTGGTCGGCCCGCGACCGGAGCGACCCCAGCTGGTCGGGGCCCTGGTGGAGGGGATTCCGGAGTATCCGCTGCGCTGCCACGCTCTGCCTGGCATCACCGGACTGGCCCAGGTCAAGAACGGCTACGATCGCTCGATGCAGACGGCGGCGCGCAAGGTCCAGTACGACCTCTTCTACATCCGGCATAAGAGCCTCCTTCTGGACCTCAAGCTGATGGTCGCTACCGTCGGCTATTTGCTACGCAGGCATGGCGAGGAGAACGATCTCGCCGGGGCCGAGGTCCCGGTCGTCGAGCCCCCGCGCTCGGCCGAAGTGCAGGCCGAACGCGTCGAAGTTGCCGCGCGCATGACTCACGGGCTGCGCGGCCAGATCGAGGCCACGACCAAGAGCTAAGCAAGAGCCGCGCCTCTCGGTCGAAACCGAAGCGCAGCGATCTTGAGTCGTGCACGGCGTGCATGGCGAGCTCGGCCATGAGCTACGCTTGGGCTCCCTCGTGAGGGCGATCGCGGGCCACGCGGTCGAGGGCGTCCATGGCGGCATGGAGTTGTCCGTCCGAGAGATACGGCGCCGGCCCGAGGCGCAACCACTCACCGCGGGCGTCGGTAAGCACCCCGCCCCGGCGCAGGCGCTCGGAGAGCTCAAAAGCCCGCTGGCCGCGCAGCGCCAGGAATCCGCCGGTCCGTTCCAGGGGAACCGAGCGGTCGCGCGTGAGCGCTTCGCCCAGTTCGAGTGCGTCAAACCGCGCGCCGAGCAGCCCCACCTGGTGCTGGCTCACCTCGCGCAGGAACTCTGGCGTCAACCCCTGAGATTCGAAGAAATCGAGGACCCGCGCCGCCCGATAGTGGCTGGTGGGATCGTAAGTCGCTCCAGCCCAACGCGCCGGGCCATCTCCATAGGGCACGACTCCCGGTGCGCGCTCGGCGAGACGTGCGAACTCTCCGAACCAGCCGGTCACAACGGGTCGAACGTGCGTGCGGCCCGGTGGGACGCGTAGAAAGCAATTGCCTTCGCCGAGCTGGCAGTACTTGTAGCCGCCGCCGATCACGAACGCGTCTTCGAGGCCGAGCCATGCGAGGGAGAACGGCACGACGTTGAGGTGGTGGTAGACGTCCACCAGCAGCTCGGCCCCCTCGCGGCGGCACGTCTCGGCCACCTCACCCAGGCCCGGCACGATGTGGGCGGTGGCGTAGAGCACCGACGAGGTCAGCACCGCCGCGGTGCGCGAATTCACCCCCCCCGCCAGCCGGCCGGCCAGCGAGCCCGCAGGTTCGGCGGCCACCTTCATCACCTCGAGCCAGCGATCCTCGGCGAGCCGGTCGAGCTGGCGACGGATGGTATGAAACTCGCCATCGGTGGTGACGAGGCGCGGTCGATCGCGTAGCGGAAGCGCCGAAAGGAAGCGCAGCAGCAACTCGTGCGTGTTCTGCCCCAGGGCGATCACGCCGTCGCGATCGCCGAGCAGCCGTGCGTAGCCGCGCCGCACCCGCTCGGCTTTCTCTTCGGCCCGCGACCACTTCTCGTCCTGCCCCTCGAACGCGACGTCCGGCCACGCCTGATGCGAGTGGCCGGTCAAGAGCAGCCGCTCGCCGACCCGGAAGCGGGCGTAGTGGGCCGCCAGGGCGTTCGGGGTACGGGCGAGCTCGTCGAGGGTGCGCATCGATCCTAGAAATCGGTCCGAATCGCCCACAGATCCGGGAAGATGGGACGATTGAGCGTCGTCACGAGGTACGCCGCACCTTCGGAGCCACCGGTCCCGGTCTTGGTTCCGATCGTGCGCTGCACCATCTTGACGTGGCGGTAGCGCCACTCCTGAAGTCCCTCGTCGAGGTCGACGAGGCGCTCGCACAGCGAGCTGACGAGCGGGTCTCGCCGGTAGACTTCCATCAGCACCGGGTGCATCGCGGGCGCGGCCACCATCGGGGCCGTGACGTCGCGCTCGAGCTGGTCCAATGGCACGGCGAACCCGGCGCGCTTCAGGAACTGGAGAAATGCGTCCCACACTGAGCCCCAGGACGAACTCCAGCTCGCGAAACTGGAACGACTGGAAGCCGCTCCCCGATTCGAGTCGCTCGCGAAAGGAGAGAAAGTCGAGCGGGGTCATGGTCTCGAGCACGTCGATCTGCGCCACCACCACCTTGAGAATGGTGAGCACGCGCTTCAAGGTCGAGAGCGCGCGCGGGGCGTCTTGGCGTCCGAGCAGGGCTTTCAGGTAGTCGAGCTCGTGGAGCATCTGCTTGAACCACAGCTCGTAGATCTGATGGATGACGATGAACAACGTCTCGTCGTGCTCGGGGCCGTCGGACAGTGGGCGCTGGAGCGACAGCAGCTCGTCGAGCTTGAGATAGCTGGAATAGGTGACGGCCATCGTGGTGCGCCTCCCGAGCGCCGAGGGGTCCTCGGCGCGGTTTCGTCCTCCGTCAGATGAACCGCGGCCGGTAGTCGTCGAGCGATCGATAGGGGTCGGGCCATGGCAGGCGATGGCCCAGCTCATGGGCCGCGTGCCGCGTCCAATAGGGATCCCACAGGTGAGCGCGCGCGAGCAGGCACAGGTCGGCACGACCGGCGGCCAGGATGGTGTTCACGTCGGCGTAGGACGAGATGTTGCCGACCGCCATGGTGGCCATGCCCACCTCGTGGCGGATCCGATCGGCGAACGGGGTCTGAAACAGACGCCCGTAGACCGGACTCTGATCGGCCACGGTTTGGCCCGCCGAGACGTCCATGATGTCGCAGCCATGCGCCTTGAAGCGCCGCGCGACCTCTACGGAATCGGCCGGCTCCATGCCGCCCGGAAACCAGTCCACGGCCGAGATGCGAACCGACATCGGTTTCTCAGCGGGCCACGCGGCGCGCACCGCATCGAACACCTCGAGCGGAAAGCGCATGCGGTGATCGAGCGATCCGCCATATCGATCGGTGCGCTGGTTGGTGAGCGGCGAGATGAAGCTCGCGAGCAGGTAGCCGTGCGCCATGTGGATCTCGAGCAAATCGAAGCCGGCCGTGACCGCGAGCCCGGCCGCGCGCACGTAGTCCGCGACCACCGCGTCCATGTCGGAGCGCGTCATCTCGCGCGGGACCTGGCTGTGGGGAAAGTAAGGGAGCGCGGAAGGCGCCAGGATCGGCCAGTTGTCCGTCTCGAGCGGTTGGTTGTCGCCCTGCCAGAGCTTCTTGGTCGAGGCTTTGCGCCCCGCGTGGCCGAGCTGGATCGCGATCTTGGTCAGGCTCTCGGCGTGGACGAAATCCACGATGCGCTTCCACGCCGCCGCGTGCTCGGGCTTGTAGAGCCCGGTGCATCCGGTCGAGATGCGGGCTTCGCGGCTCACGTCGGTCATCTCGGCGAACACCAAGCCGGCGCCTCCCATGGCGCGCGAGCCCAGGTGCACCAGGTGCCAGTCGCCCGGGGTGCCGTCCTCGGCCGAGTATTGGCACATCGGGGAGACCGCCACCCGGTTCGCAAGGGTCAGCCCACGCAGTCTGAGCGGCGTGAACATGGGCGGGGGCGCCGGCCCGCTCGCCAACGGAACACCCGCGCGCCGGCTCGCGTCGGTCGCGTACCAGGAGTCCACCTTCGCCACGAACGTGGGGTCTCGCAGCTTCAAGTTCTGATGCGTGACCCGCAGGCTCCGGGTGAGCAGGGTGAAGGCGAACTGAAGCGGCTCCAAGTCCATGTAGCGCTCCGTGTCCTCGAACCACTGCAGGCTCGCCTGCGCCGCGCGTTGCAGGCTCTCGACCGTGGGACGACGCGCCTCTTCGTATGCGGCGAGCGCTTGAGGCAGGTCCGCATGCGTCTCGAGCGAGCGTACCAGGGCCATCGCGTCCTCCATGGCCAGCTTGGTCCCGGAGCCGACCGAGAAATGGGCGGTGTGCGCCGCGTCCCCCATCAGCACCACGTTGCCGTGGTGCCAGTGCTGGTTGCGGATGGTCGGGAAGCTGCGCCACACGGACCGGTTCGACAGCAAGCGGTGGCCCTGGAGCTCCTCGGCGAACAACGTCTCGCAGAACGCCAGGGTGTCCGTTTCGCTCGCCTGCTCGAGACCGGCCGAGCGCCACGTCTCCTCGCGCGCCTCGACGATGAAGGTCGAGCGGTTCGGCTCGTACTGGTAGGCATGCACCCGCCACAGGCCGTGCCGGTCGCGGCGGAAGTAGAACGTGAAGGCAGGGAAAGGGCGTGTCGTGCCGAGCCAGACGAAACGATTCGGCCGCACGTCCACCGCCGGTCGAAACTCCTCGCGGTAGCGCTCGCGCACCACCGAGTTGACCCCGTCGGCCGCCAGCACCAGGTCGGCGTCGACCGCTCGGGGGTCGGCCACCGCGCGCTCGAAGCAGAGCTTGACCCCGGCCGCGCGGCAGCGGTCGGCCAGGATCTCGAGCAGGGTTCGGCGCGAGAGCCCCGAAAAACCGTGCCCGGTCGAGGTCAGCACCTGGCCCCTGTAGTGGATCTCGATGTCGTCCCAGCGGTGGCAGCGTGCCGCCATCGCGGCCGTGACTTCGGGATCCGCCGCGGCGAGCGCCTCCTCGGTCGCGTCCGAGAACACGACGCCGAAGCCGAAGGTGTCGTCGAGGCGATTGCGCTCGTAGACCACCACGTCGTGCCGGGGATCGCTCTTCTTAAGCAGCAGGGCGAAGAACAATCCCGCCGGGCCGCCGCCGATCGCCGCCGCCCTCACGCAGGACTCCCGGGCCAAACCCCCGTCATGCCCCGCTCTCCAGCAGCCGGGTCGCGATCACGAGCTGTTGGATCTCGGTCGTGCCCTCGTAGATCCTGAGCGCGCGCACCGCCCGATAGAGCCGCTCCACCGGGTGCCCCGCCAGCACCCCCACCCCGCCGAGCACCTGCACCGCGTCGTCCACGATCCGCTGAGCGGCTTCGGTGGCGAACGACTTGGCCATCGCCGCCTCGAGGGTCACTCGCTCGGCGCCCTGATCGGCCGCCCACGCCGCACGGTAGACGAGCAGGCGGGCGGCCGAAAGCTCGGTGGCCATGCGGGCCAGCTTCTGCTGCACGAGCTGGAACTCGGCGAGCGGCTTGCCGAACTGTCGCCGCGTGCGCGCGTGAGACAGGGATTCGGCCAGCGCTCGCGCCGCCATGCCGCACGCCGCGGCGCCCACCGTGGCCCGCAGGCGGTCCAAGGTCTTGAGCCCGAGCGCGAAGCCGCGACCTTCGTCCGAGAGCCTTAGGGCCTTGGGGATACGGCATCCCTCGAAGGCGATCTCGCCGAGTGGATGGGGGGCCGAGAGCACCTGGGCCCGAACGAAGCGCAGCCCCGGCGCGTCGCCGGGCACCAGGAAACACGAGATCCCCTTGTTGCCTGCCGCGGGATCGGTGGCGGCGAACACGGTGTAGAAGTCGGCGATCCCAGCATTCGAGATCAGGGTCTTGGCGCCGTCCAAGACATATTCGGCCCCGTCGCGGCGCGCCATGGTGGCGATCGCGGCGACGTCGGAGCCCGCCTCGGGCTCGGTCATGGCGAACGCCGCCAGGGCTCGGCCGGCGATCGCGGGATCGGCCCAGCGCTCGCGCATCTCGGCGTCGCCCGCGAGCAGCAGCGGAATTGTTCCCAGCCCTTGCAGGGCGAACACCGCATCGGCGAGTGGAGATTGAGACGCCAGCGCTTCGCGCACCAGACAACAGCAGCGCCAGTCCTGGGAACGGATGGGCTCGAACCAACCGCCGGCGCCCAGGATCTCGAGCAGGGCCCGCGCCTCGCGCCGCGCCGCCGCGTCGTCATCGGCGGGGGAGCGCGGCGCCAGCGTCTCGCTCGCGAACGCCCCGATCTTGGCGGCGAACGCGACATGGCGATCCTCGAGAAATGCGCGGATCGGCGCGGGATCGGGAATGGTCACGCCCGAAGCCATCACTGGAACCTGGGTTCTCGCTTCTCGCGGGACGCCTGATAGGCCTCGCGAAAGTCGGAATGCTCCATCAGGCCCGCCTGGATCTCGGCCTCGTGCGCGAGCGCCTGTTCGAAGCCGAGCGACCATTCGTGATCCAGCGCCCGCTTGCTCACGGCGAGTGCGGCGGCCGGTCCGCGCGCCAGCGTCTCGGCCAGCCGGCGGGCCTCGGTGAGCACTTGGACCGCCGGCACGACGCGATGGTAGAGGCCGATCTCCAGCGCCCGCTGGGGTTCGACGAACTCTCCGGTCATCAGGATCTCGGTGGCGCGGCCATGTCCCACCAGCCGCGGCAGCAGCCACGAGGCGCCCATGTCGGCGCCCGAGAGCCCCACCCGCACGAACAGGAACGCGATCTTGGCCGTCTCGGCCGCGACGCGGAAATCGCACGCCGCCGCGATCACCGCTCCGGCTCCGGCCGCGGTGCCGTTCAAGGCCGCGATGACCGGTCGCCGGCAGCGCCGGATGTTCAAGATCACGTCGCAGGTCATGCGCGTGAAGTCGCGCAGGCTTTTGGCATCGCGGGAGAGCAGGGCCCCGATGATGTCCTCGACGTCGCCACCCGAGCAGAAGCCACGGCCGGCGCCGGTGAGCACGATCGCGCGCACCCCCGGCTCCAGGTCGAGCGCGCCGAAGATGTCGCGCAGCTCGGCGTAGACCTCGAACGTGAGCGCATTCAGGCGCTCCGGTCGGTTGAGCGTGATCGTCGCCACGCCGCTGGCCGCGTCGTGCGCGTAGAGGAACGATCGAGGGGCGATCGGCATCCTAGGTCCCTGTCGAATTCGCGCGGGATTCCATGTCGGTCGATGACTCGGGCGACCCCGGGCTCGTCGCGTCGATCGGCAACTTCGGCGGAACCTACCACGGCACCACGAACGTCCGGAACGGCGCCCACGCTCGACTGCAGGAGCCGGCAGCGAAACCGGACAGGAACAAGCAGCGGCCCAACGCGAGCTTCTGCATGACTCAGGAAAACGGATGAGAGCCTTCGGAACGATCCAAGGGTGAAGGGTCCCCCCGGAGAACCGCCGTGGCCTCCATTTCGAGCAGGGCCCCGCGATCCACCAGACCCTTCACCTCCACCAGCGCCATCGCCGGATAGTACGAGCCGAAGCGGGCGCGCCACGCCTCGCCCAGCGGCTTCATGCTCCCGCGCCAAGTCGCGAGGTCGGTCACGTAGACGGTGAGCCGAGCCACGTCGGTGGGCCCACCGCCGGCGGCCGCGACCACCGCCAGCACCTTGTCGAGTGCCCGGGCGAATTGGGGCACGAACTCCGGCGGCTCGCCGGGCGCCCCGGTCTCCCAGCCCGCCTGTCCGGCCACGAACAGCAGGCGCCCGCCGGGCGGCACGAGGATCCCGTTGTTCCACCCCTTGGGATCACCTAGCGATCGGGGATTCACGATCTCGAAGCTCATGGCGCTCGGTCCTCGACCACGATCGCTTGCCCATTGAGGTCGTGGGCCCCCTCGCCACACAGTCGCAATACCTCGAGCGCCACCTCGTCGGGGGCGATCAGGCGCTGCTGGCCGGTGGTCGCCAGCACGGCAGCCAGCGCTTCCTGAGGCGAATGCCCCGTGCGCTGCTCGACATGGGCGAGCGTGCGCTCGGTCATCTTCGTATCCACGTAGCCCGGGCACACCACGTTCACCGTCACGCCACGGCCCGCCACCTCGAGCGCCACCGAGCGCGTGAGCCCGATCAGCGCGTGCTTGGCGGCGCTGTAGGGACCGACATAACGTGCGCCCTCGAGGCCCGCCCGCGAGCCGACGTTGACCACTCGGCCCCATCCCCGTTCCACCATGTCCGGCAGGAACTCGCGCGTGCACAGGAAGGCCGACGTGACGTTGACCGCGAGCGCATGGTCCCATTCCTCGAGCGTTACCTTGTGCAGGGGAGCCGACGACGAAGCTCCGGCATTGTTGATCAGGATGTCCACCCTCCCTAAGCGACCGCGGGCCCGCTCGGCCAGACGTTTCACGTCGTCCTCCCGCGTGACGTCGCAAGCCTCGGCAAAGGCCGCGGCGCCCCCCTGCGCGAGGGCGGCCGCCACGCGCTCGATCTCGGCGGTCGTGCGCGCCGCGACCACCACGGCGGCGCCGGCCCGGGCAAGGGATCGAGCGATCGCCTCACCGATCCCACGCCCGCCTCCCGTCACCACCGCTCCGCGCCCCGACAGCGCGGGCACCGGTTGCGGCTTCATGCCGGTTTCCCACGAACCAGCGCCTCGATCAACGCGTCGGCCAGGATGTCGCCGAGAGTGTCCACGGTTTCGCGACCCTCCTGGGCCGTGGCGTCCGCCGGCCACCCGAAGTAGGCGCGCGGACCGCCGGCTTCCTCGAAGGTGCGTACCCCATCACGGATCGCCGTGGCGAGCGAGGCCGGGTTGGGCGGTAGCCCCTTGCGCACGTCCTCGCGCACCAGCTCGGGAGCCACCGCGAGCACGACCGACCCCTCGTACCGCCCGGCGTGGCACGCGCCGCTCCGAAACTCGTCGCTGAGCCGCAACGCCCAGGGCTTGCGCGACAGATCGGGCGAGACCACGTGGAGGAGGCGCTCCTCGCGGGCGCGCGCCGCCGCCTCCGCCAGCGCCGCGAGATGCGTGGGATCGAGGTGGGCATTCGCCACCGCCAGTGCGGCGAACCCGTGCCGGGTCAGCTCGCGGGCGAGATCCAAGATCAACGCGGTCACCGTCGACGCGCCGATCGACAACGTGCCCGGGAATCCGGCGCCGAACGGGGCAGCCGTGTACGGAAGGGGCGGCAGCAGCACGGCACGCCACCCGCGCTCGGCCAGCCGCGCCGCGCCCGAGCGCGCCATCGCTTGGGCGATCACCACGTCGGTGCCGAGCGGCAAATGCGGTCCATGCGCCTCGATCGCCCCGACCGGCAGGAATGCCACGGTGCGCGCGCGATCGAGGTCGCGCACGTCTTCCCACGTCTGCTCGACCAGCTCGCGAAATGCGGCCATATTCGCCGTTCCAGACAGTCCGAGGTTGCCACCTGACCTGCTCGCATCCATGATGGGCCGAAGTCGGGCGAACCTACCATGACCCATGAGCCGCCGGAACGATTGAACATCGCCGACGTTTTCCTGGACGCGCGGGTGCGCGAGGGGCGCGGCGCGCGCGTGGCATTGCGCACGGACACCGGCACGTTCTCGTACGCGGAGGTTCAAGTGCTCGCGAACCAGTTCGCGCATCGGCTGGCCCAGGCCGGAGTCGAGCCCGAGCATCGCGTGCTGAGCGCGCTCCCGGACCGGACCGAGTTCGTGGGGGCCTTGTTCGGTGCGTTGAAGTTGGGCGCGGTGGGGGTCACGCGCGCGCGCGCCGTCGTGACCCTTAGCGAATGCGCCGAGGCGTACCGGGTCGCGGCCCGCGATTCGCGCTTCGCTCGGGCGGTTCTGGCGGTCGACGACGAGGGCTTCGATCGCGCGCTCGCGGCTTCGCCCACGGAGCTCGATACCTTTCCGTCCCATCGCGATGACCCGGCGATCTGGCTCTTCTCCGGGGGCACCACCGGGCGGCCCAAGGCCGTGATCCAGAGCCACCGCTCGTTCGCCTACACCACCGAGTGCTACGCGAAGCACGTGATCGGCTACGCCGAGAGCGACGTCACGCTCTCCGTGCCCAAGCTTTACTTCGGCTACGCAACGGGCTCGAACCTGTTGTTCCCGTTCGCGGCCGGCGCCTCTGCCGTGTTGTTCGCCGAGCCCGCCAGCCCCGAGGGCTTGTTCGAGCGTATCCGCCGCTTCCGGCCCACCATCCTGGTCAACGTTCCCACCATGATCAACCGTATGGTGTCGCACCGGGAAGCCGCCGCCCAAGACCTGTCGTCGCTTAGGGTGTGCACCTCGGCGGGCGAGGCGCTGCCCGTGGAGCTCCACCGGCGATGGATGGAACGATTCGGCGTCGAGCTGCTCGATGGCTTGGGCACCGCCGAGATGTGGCACATCTTCCTGTCGAACCGACGGGGCTCGGTGCGCCCGGGGACTCTGGGCACGGTGGTGCCGGGTTTCGAGGTCAAGGTGTGCGACGAGGAAGGACGCGAGCTGTCGGTGGGCGAGACCGGCTGGCTGTGGGTGCGCGGTGGCGCGCGCGCGATCGCCTATTGGCAGCAGATGGACAAGACGATGCAGGGCTTCCGCGGCGAATGGTATGTCTCGGGAGACTTGGTGGCACGCGACGCGCACGGGTGCTTCACCTATTGCGGCCGCGGCGACGAGATGCTCAAGGTGTCGGGCAAGTGGCTCGCACCGCAAGAGGTGGAGGGATGCCTGCTCCAGCACCCGGCGGTGGCCGAGGCAGCGATCGTGGGCGTGGCCGACGCGAACGGTCTCGTCAAGCCGCGAGCCTACGTCGTGGCCCGCGAGCAGCGCGCGGGGTTGGCCGAGGAGCTCAAGGAGTTCGTGCGCCAGCGGCTCGAAGCCTACAAGCACCCGCGCGAGGTGCTGTTCGTGGAATCGCTGCCACGCACCCATCTCGGCAAGGTGGATCGCGGAAGCTTGAGGCGCGGGTGACCCGAGTAGGATGCGTTCCCGCGCGCGCTGCGGCGGGCTGGGTGCGGCACCCGGTGCTCTGCATCGTGCCACCCTACGTGCTGTCCCAGTTGGCGCGGCTCAGGGACCCCACGCTGAGCCGCCTCGCCGAAGCGGCGCTCGCCTCGCTCGCGGCGTCCGAACGGCTGCGCGGCGAGCGCAGCGCGCTGGGAGCGGTCGCGCCCCTGGCCGTCACCCCCGCGGGCCGCAAGCACCGCACGGTCTACGATGCCGGTCACGGACAGGGGCTTCCGGGCACGGTGCTGCGCCGCGAAGGAGATCCACCGAGCGATGACGTGAGTGCCAACGAGGCCTACGACGGCCTCGGGGCCACGTACGATTTGTTTTCCCGCGTCTATCGGCGGAACTCGATCGACGGGCGCGGCATGGCACTCGATGCCAGCGTTCACTACCTGCGCTCGTTCAACAACTCGTTCTGGAACGGCCGCCAGATGGTGTTCGGCGACGGCGACGGCGTCATCTTCCAGCGTTTCACGCAATGCCTCGAGGTGATCGGACACGAGCTGACCCACGGCATCACGCAATACGAGGCCGGGCTCGAGTATTCCAATCAGCCCGGAGCTCTCAACGAGAGCTTCTCGGACGTGTTCGGGTCGCTGGTGAAGCAGTACGCGCTCGGCCAAACCGCCGAGCAGGCCGACTGGCTCATCGGCGCCGGCCTGCTGGGCCCGGACGTGCGCGGCGTGGCGCTGCGCTCGATGAAGGATCCGGGGACCGCGTACGACGATCCGCGCCTCGGCAAGGACCCACAACCGGCCACCATGGAAGGTTATGTCGAGACCGAGGACGACAACGGCGGCGTGCACATCAACTCGGGGATCCCGAG
The DNA here is from genome assembly GCA_005893295.1 of Candidatus Eiseniibacteriota bacterium. Lineage (GTDB taxonomy): Bacteria > Eisenbacteria > RBG-16-71-46 > RBG-16-71-46 > RBG-16-71-46 > WS-8. The sequence goes on from VBOY01000097.1 coordinate 15,975, forward strand.
TCGCGCGTTCGTGCTCGCCGCGCTGGCCTTTGGCGGGCCGGCCTGGGCCAAGGCGGGTCGGATATGGTACGTGGCGCTCCGCGATCTGCTCGGACAAGCGGCGGATTTTCGCGAGGCGGCGCGCGTGACGATCCAGCTGGCCGGCGACGCGAAGCAATTCGGGAAGAACGGAGCCGAGATCGTGCGCGACGCGTGGCGGGCGGTGGGCGTGATCCCGCCACCATCCGTGCCGCGAGCGCACGGAGCAAGCATGCGAATCCGGATCGTCCAAAGCGGCGGGTTCGCGGGGCTCCGCAGCGAGCACGCGGTCGACACCGACAAGCTCCCCCCGGGGGTGGGAGAGAGCTTGGCGCACCTGGTCGACCAAGCGACGTTCTTCTCTTTGCCCGCGCGACGGTTGTCGCGGTTGCCGGACGTGATCCAGTATCGCATCCGGGTCGAACGCGACGGCCGGGTGCACGAGATCCGGTGCGACGCCGAATGCGGTGAGGAGGCATTGCTCGAGCTCGTCGACCGCGTGCTCGAGCTGTCTGGGAGCGCGGGCGCCGGATGAGCGGGCCGCTTCGGATTTTCCCGGCGTCCAAGGATCGGTCCGTGGCGGAAGGCGCGCCGGCAGGTGACCCTTGGGTCGCGCGCCTCGTCAAGCTGGTGCCGTCCGAGATCGTGGCGGTCTATCTCGCGGGGCGCGGCCACGCCGGAAGCATGGCTTCCCTCTGGCCGATCGTCTGCCTGGCGCTGCTCGTGATCGTGCGGGCGTGGGGGACGCGTGGGCCACGCCGCAAGCCGCAATGGCCCGCGGTGGCGATCTCGGGCGCATCGTTCGTGCTCTGGGTTCTTGCCATGGATGGTCAGTTCCTCGGCGTGAAGCTCGCCGCCGACGTCGCCTCGCTCGCCGTGCTCGTGTGGACCACGCTCGTACCGGCGCTCTATCGAGGGGACCCCGCCGCCTAGATGTCGAGTCTAGAACGTTGTTCAGGCGCCGCGGCTCCGTGAATGGCCCCGGCCTCATGAATGACGTCGGCGCCGAGGCGCGATCACGGGAGAATCGCTGCAAAAAGTTCTTGACCGCCCTGCGCACCCTATCGGGGCGGGTTCGCCGACGCTCGCCAAGGAGCGCCCCACAGTGCGCAGGATGCGCGCCGGCGGCTTGAATCCTCCTCGCCACTGAAAACTTCGTGATGCTCCGAACGCCGCGCGCTCCGGCGTAGTCTGGGCGCCGAAATCGGGCGTGGAGTCCCACGTGAATCCTTATGCGCTGTCCCATGTCAGCGACGGAGCACTGCTCCGCGGCCTCACCGCTCTGGTCGCGCGGGAGCGAGCCGCCACGGCCACGCTCCTGGCCCATCTCGCCGAGGTCGACGCCCGCCGCTTGTATCTTCCGGCCGCCTACCCTTCGATGTACGCCTACTGCTTGGGGGAGCTCCACCTTTCCGAGGAGGCGGCCTTCAAACGCATCCACGCGGCGCGTGCGGCACGGCGATTCCCCGCCATCTTCGCTGCTCTGGCCGAGGGCCGGCTGCATCTGAGCGCCGTGGTGATGCTGGCCCCCCATCTAACAGGCTGCTGAAAAAGGGTTCAAGCGCATGGCTCTGTCCACCGTGAGAACGATTGAGCGAGGAGATAGCGCCCCGGACGGGCGAGTCCCGAGCGAGTGGCCTTGGCTGCGGTTGTGTATCACCCTCCTCATCACTCCGGTCCTACGCGGTGACGGGCGAGTGCAGCTTGACGAGGCGTTTCAGGTTCTGCGCCAGCGCCGTCAGCAGCGGTTGCTCCTGCACTCTCGCAAGGGTTCGCAGTCGCAGTCGCCTCAAGCCCATGAACTCCTTCGCCTCGCCGAACAACTCCTCGATCTGCTTTCGGTAGCGCTGCGACAGCGCGTAGCCCCGACTGCGGGTCTTGCGCTTCGCCCATTCGCGCAGCGCCTTCGCCCTCTTCTTGATCGAGGTCGCCGGACAGGCGATGTGCGGCTTGATCCCGCGCCGCCGGAGGCTGCCCAGGAAACTCGCCACGAAGTAGCCCTTGTCCGCTCCCAGCGTCCGCGGGGTGAGACCGTGGCGCCGCTTGAGCCGCGCCAGCATCGTGCGGCCCGCCTCGGTCTCGGGACGGCCTTGCGCCTGCGTCGTCTCCACGTCCAGCGTCAACCGGCTCCGATTGTCCATCGTGTAGTGCACGTGATAGCCCGGGTACGCTCCCTGTCCGTCACTGCGCCGTGCCAGCCGGGCATCGGGATCGGTCTTCGACCGGTGCGTCTCGTTGCGCCGCGGTTCTCCGCGGAAGTTCACCGTCGGGTTGCGGCCCACGGCGCTCCCGCCGGCGTTCGGTGGCGGCGTGCCCCCGGTCGCCGACTCCGCCTCGCTCGGTTCCGGGTTCTCCTTCGCGACCTGCTCGCGGTATTGCTTCGGCGACTGCCTCACCGCGATCGGCTCGATGCTCTTGAAGCTGCAGTTCGCGCGCACCAGCGTGCCGTCCTGGCTCACGTGATGCCCGGTCACCAACCCCTTCGCTACCGCGCCGGCCACCACATGATCGAACAGCCAGCGGAAGATCTCGCTCTCCCGGAACCGCTGGTTGCGGTTCTTGGTGAATGTCGTCGGGTGCCACACCTCGGACTCCAGGTCCAGGCCGAGGAACCGTCGGTACGACAGGTTCACCTGGATCTCCCGCATCAGCCGCCGCTCCGAGGTGATCCCGAACAGGTAGCCGATCAGCATCGCCTTAAGCAGCTGCTCCGGCGGGATCGACGGCCGTCCCAACGGGCTGTAGAAGCGGGCCATCCGCTCGCGGATCACCTCCCAGTCGATCACCGCCTCGATCGCGCGCAACGGATCGTCGGCGGGAACCAGCTGGTCGACGGACGTGTAGTGGAACATCGCGGCCTGGGTGTTCGAGGTGCCCATCATGGGTCGCGGTCTCCTTCCTGGATGTTCCGCAACCTACGGGACTCCCGGCTCGGCGTGTACCCTTTTTCAGCAGCCTGCTAGAGCCCTGAGGAAGATTCGGCAGCCCCTCGACGCGGAAGCTGGACCGCCCCGCTTCCAGCCCCGCCTCACGACCGAGAGAAGGGCGCCGGGATGGCCGGACCACGTGCCC
>VBOY01000038.1:0-22453 GCA_005893295.1 Candidatus Eiseniibacteriota bacterium
CGTCCGGGTCGCCACGGCGCCCGAGTCGGGCCCGGTAGCGGTCGAACGCCGAGACCAGGTCCGGGCCGAAGGTGGCGAGCAGGCGGCCGCGGCCGCGTGCCTCGTCCAGGGCCGGACCGAGGTTCTGGGCCAGCGAGTCGAGCAGCTCGCGGGCGACTGCTCGCGCCTCGGCTCCCTCCCTCGGATCGTGGCGCATCGCGCGAGACACCACGAAGCCGCGCTTGCAAACTCGGCACCGCACGCGCGCCCCTCGCTTGCCGAGCAGGCGCTCGGGCAGCGCGTAGGCGGTCTCGCAGTACGGGCATTGGACCGTCATCCGGAGGACCGTCGGCCGGGCCGGGCGCCGTGATCCCCCAGCCGGCGCACCGGACGCACGGCCGCACTGGCTCAATTCTCGCCGATCCGGGCCTGGGGCGAAAGCCCCAAGTCGGTGCGCCGAGGGTCGCCCCCTACCCCGCGAAGGCCAGCTCCAGCGGCTCCCGGTAGTTCTCGAGCAACGTCGCCCGCAGCGCGGCGTGCTCGGCTGCCAGGAGCTGGGGGTCGGCGGCGACCACCCGCTGCGCCAGCTCGCGGGCTAAGAGCAGCAGTCCCTCGTCGCGCGACAGATCCGCAAGCTTGAGTCGTGGCAGACCGCTCTGGCGAACCCCCCACAGCTCGCCCGGGCCCCGTAGCCTGAGGTCGGCCTCCGCGAGGGCGAAGCCGTCGTCGGTGCGCAGCAGCTCGGCCAGGCGCTGGCGCCCGCGCGCCGATACCGAGACGCTCGGCACCAGCACGCAGACCGAGCGTTCGCCGCCGCGCCCGACCCGCCCGCGCAGCTGGTGGAGCTGCGAGAGGCCGAAGCGATCGGCGTTCTCGACCACCATCAGGGTCGCGTTCGGCACGTCCACGCCTACCTCGACCACCGTGGTGGTCACCAGGGCGTGGATCTCACGCGCGGCGAAGCGCTCCATGACCGCCTGTTTCTCGGCCGCCTTCATGCGCCCGTGGAGCAGTCCGAGGGTGAAGCGCTGGAGCAGTGGGTGGCTCGCGAGTCGCTGGTGCTCCGCCTGCGCGGCCCGGAACTCCGCGCGCTCCGCGTCCTCGATCAACGGCACCACAACGAACGCCTGGTGACCGGCCGCGAGCTCGCGCGCCATGAACTCGACCACCTGCGGGAACTTCTCTTCCCCGGCGACCCGGGTCACCAACCGACCGCGCCCCTCGGGACGATTGCGCAACGCGCTCACGTCCAGGTCTCCGTACCCGGCCAGCGCCAGCGTGCGCGGGATCGGCGTCGCGGTGAGCACCAGCACGTCGGGGATCACGCCCTTTCTCGCCAGCGTCGCGCGTTGCTGGACGCCGAAGCGATGTTGCTCGTCCACGATCGCGAGCCCCAGCGTGGGGAGTCCCACCTTCTGTTCGAGCAGGGCGTGGGTTCCTACCACCAGCACGGGCTCACCGGCCTTTAGCCGCGGCGCCAGCGCACGCCGCTCGGCCGCCAGCGTGCCGCCCGTCACGGTGAAGATCGGCACGCCCTTGGGCGCGAGGCGGGCCAGGGTGGCGGCGTGCTGTCGCGCCAGGATCTCGGTGGGAACCATGAACGCCACCTGACGGCCCGCCTCGAGCACGTGGAGCGCCGCCAGCAGAGCCACCACCGTCTTGCCGCTTCCCACGTCACCCACCAGCAGCCGGTGCATGGGGAACGGGCGCGCGAGATCGGCCACGATCTCGGCGAGGGCCCGGTCCTGGTCGGGCGTGAGGAGGAACGGCAGACCGTCTCGGCAGGCACGAGCGAGAGTATCGGACCCGGCCGTGACCAGCCCTCGCCCTTCCTCGGCCAACACCCGACGCCTGAGCCCCATCACCGTCTGGAGCAGGAACAACTCCTCGAAGGCGAGCCGGGCGCGCGCCGCCTCGAGCTGCACATCATCATGCGGGAAGTGTATTTGCTCGAGCGCGAGCGCGAGCGGAAGGAGATCCCCCACCGCGCGCACGGCAGGAGGCACCGGATCCGCGATCCAATCCGCCACCCGGTCGAGCGCTTCCCGCACCAGGCGACGCAGGCCGCGCGCCGTGAGGCCGCGCGTCAGCGCGTGCACCGGGACCAGGCGCCCGGCGTGGAGCACTTGCTCGAGGTCGCCCTCGAGGACCTCGAACAGCGGATTCTGCATGCGTCGCGTCGAGGGATCGAACTCCCCACTCACGACCACCCGAGCACCGGGGGTGAGCGCGCGTGCGAGGAAGGATTGGCCGAAAAAGTAGCAACCCAGGGTTCCGGTAGAGTCCGCGACGGTGACGGCGAAGTCGGTGCGGCCGCCACGCGTGCGCACCGCGGCCGCGTGCCGTACCGTGCCGGTCACCGTGAGGAGCTCACCCGGAACGAGATCGCGCACGGCCACGAAGCGCCGCGCATCGAGGTAGGAACGGGGGTAGTGGCGCAGCAGATGCTCGACCGTGACGAGCCCCATGCGCTCCAGCAGTCGCGCGCGCGCGGGACCCACGCCAGGCAGGAACTGCAGGCGGGAGCCGGGCTCCAAGCGCATGCGTCCCGCGCTGGGATGGACGGCGGACATTGCGGCAGCATCTCACATCGCCCCCTGGGCTCAGGACGTGCGGGGTCGGGGCTCCGCGATGCCCTCGCCCTTTACAGAGCCGATGGCGGCTGGTAAGGTGCGTCCCCGTTTGATCCGTGGGCCGTCGATGCCCCATCCTCAAGGAGGAACGACGTGGCTCAGCTCTGTGACGTGTGCGGCAGGGGACCCATGTGGGGAAACTCGGTCAGCCACGCCAACAATGCCACCAAGCGGGTGTGGAACCCCAACCTACAGCGGGTGCGCGCTCTCAAGGACGGGCGGGTCAAGAACCTCTGGGTCTGCACGCGCTGCCTGCGCAGCAACCGGGTCCAGAAGGCCGTGCGCAACCGGCGCCAGCTCACCGGATCGGGCTGATCGAGCGAACTCCACGGCCGCTTCCGCCGCTCGCCCCTGCCTGAGAAGCGTCCAGCCCAGCCCCGAGCGCGCCGCCGAATACTCCGGAGCGAGATCGAGCGCCATGCGCCAGGCACCCTCCGCCGCCGCGGGATCCCCCGCCAAGTGGCGCGCGCGCCCGAGCAGCGCATGAGCGTCGGCCCAGACTGGGCGGGAGCGCAGCACGGTCGCCAGGCCCTGGATCGTTCGATCCGGCTTTCCCAAACCTAGCTCGATCCGCGATAGCTCGAACGCCGCCTGGGGGAGGGAGGGGGCGAGCGCGAGCGCCCGGCGGCAGGCCTGCCGCGCGGCCATCCAGCGCCCCTCGAGGCGACGGTGGCGCGCCAGCGCCAGGTGGAGGTCGGGATAGCTCGGATGGACCGCGATCGCGCGCAGCAGATCGGCCTCGTCATCGTGGACCGCGCCATCGCTCGCTCGAACCGCGGCCGGATCGATATAGGGGCCGGCTCTCTGCCACAGAATGCTCCGCCGCGCCGCGCGCAGGGCCTCTCCGGTGCGGGCCAACGCGTGTTCGACCACGGCCTGGAGGCGCGCCGCCCGCGCGAAGCGGCGGTTCACGCGCAGCGCGCTCTCGAGCGCCGTCGCCGCCTCGGCGAAGCGACGCGCGCGCGCGCGCGCAAGCCCGAGCCAAGCGAGCAGGTCCGCGTATTCGGGATGGACGGCGAGCGCTTGCATGAGGTGACCGGAAGCCGCCTCCGTTTGCCCGAGCATGAGGGAGACGCGGGCCGCCAGCAACCGGGCCGCGACGTACGTGGGATTGAGACCGAGTGCCGCCTCCGACTCGTCCAGCGCTTCGTGGCAGCGGCCGGCGTGGAGCAGCCGCAGCGCACGTCGCGCGCGATGATCGGCGAAGTCCGTCCGCGTCGGCCCCGGGTCGGCCGTACCCTGCCCCCGCCCGACCAGCTCCTCAAGCGGATCGAGCGGCAGAAGCGCCAAAGGGCAACGCGTGAGCAACAGCTCGAGGCCTTGGTCGAGCGCCCCGGGCACGCCCGCCGGATCGCCGAGCGCCGCGCGGCACACCGCGATCAGCAGCGGTACGTCGAGGTCCTGGCGCTCGTCCGCGCGGGCACGCGCCAACAGCTCGAGCGCCTCGCCGTAACGACCGGACCGGTACCAGGCACGCGCCCGTTCGACTCGCACGTCCTCCAAGGCCTAGTCCATCTGTTTCCTCAGAAACGTCGGCACCTCGAGCGATTCGCCGCGCGCCGGAGCCTTGCCCCAGCGATTGCGGCCGTTGCCGGCGTCTTCGCGCCGCCATGGCTGCGGCCGTTGGAAATCCGAATCCCGATCGTCGGCGCCCCGCGACTTGTCGACCAGCTTGAGCCGAGGCTCGGCGTGTCCGAAGCCGGTGGCGATCACGGTGATCAGCATCTCACCGTCCATGTTCGGATCGATCACCGAGCCGAAAATCACGTTGGCTTCCTCGCCGGCGGCGTTGACCACGACGCTCGCGGCCTCGTTCACCTCGTGGAGCGTGAGGTCGCGGCCGCCGGTGATGTTCACCAGCACGCCTTCGGCGCCGGCGATCGAGACGTCCTCGAGCAGAGGACTCGAGACCGCGGCCTGCGCCGCTTCGATGGCCCGGCTCGGGCCGGTGGCGCGCCCCGTTCCCATGAGAGCGTTGCCGCGGTTCGACATCACCGCCTTGACGTCGGCGAAGTCCAGGTTCACGAGACCCGGCACCGTGACCAGGTCGGAGATCCCCTTGGTCGCTTTGAGCAGCACTTCGTCGCACACGCTGAACGCGTCGGTGAGCGTGGTGCCTTTGTCGACCACCGCCAGGAGCCGCTCGTTGGGGATCACGATCAGGGTGTCCACTTCACTGCGCAGCTCGGCGAGGCCCTCGTCGGCTTGGCGCAGCCGGCGCCGCCCTTCGAAGTGGAACGGCTTCGTGACCACCGCCACCGTGAGCGCGCCGGTCTGCTTGGCGAGCCGCGCCACGATCGGGGCGGCGCCGGTGCCGGTGCCACCGCCCATCCCGGCGGTGATGAAGACCATGTCGCTTTCGACCAGGGAATCGGAGATCGTCTGCTCGTCTTCTTCGGCCGCCCTGCGTCCCTGCGACGGGTCGCCGCCCGACCCCAGGCCCCGCGTGGCGTTGGGTCCGATCTGGATGCGGGTCGGGGCGAGCGACTGATTCAAGGCCTGGGCATCGGTGTTGGCGGAGATGAACTCCACGCCCCGTAGCCCGGCGCCGATCATCCGGTTCACTGCGTTGCCGCCCGCACCGCCGACGCCGATGACCTTGAGCTTGGCCGTGCTGGTGTGATCGATTTCGAGTTCGAACATGAGGCACTCTCCCTGTGCCGCGAGCGCGGCGGTTGGGCAAGCGGTGGGGCGCGAGCCGCCTGCCGTGATGCGACGAACGAACTAGTTGAACAGATCGCTGAACTTGTTGAGCCACCTCCCCAGGTCGAAGACCGCGCGCCGGTCGACGGGAGCCCGTCGCTCCGCGAGCGGACCGTCGCCGTTCTCGCCCTGGCAACCGTGGAGCACCAGACCCACGCCGGTCGAAAAGCGCGGGTCGGCCACGTTGGCGCCGAGACCACCGAGCCCCTCGGGCACCCCGAGGCGCACCGGCATCTCGAACACTTGCTCGGCCAGCTCGACCACGCCGGGCATGAGCGAGGTGCCTCCGGTCAGCACCACACCCCCTCCCAGCAGCTCGGCAAAGTGATTCTTCTTCACTTCGCGGTTGGCCATCGAGAGAATCTCTTCCATGCGCGGCTCGATCATCGAAGCCAGGACGTGACGCGAGATCTCGCGGTCCGCGCGTCCCCCGACTCCGGACACCAGCACCGAGTCGCTCGACGACACGAGCGCGGCGAGCGCGCAGCCGTGACGGATTTTGATTTGCTCCGCCTTGTCGATTGGCGTGCGCAGTCCGATCGCGATGTCGTTCGTCACGTTGGCTCCGCCACAGGGGACGATCGCGGTGTGGCGGATCGAGCCCTCGAAGAACACCGCGATGTCGGTGGTGCCACCGCCCACGTCGAGCAACACCACGCCCAGGTCCCGCTCGTCGCGGCCCAGCACCGCGTGGCTCGACGCCAGCGGCTCGAGCACCAGGTCGTAGACCTTGAGCCCCGCGCGCTGGATCGAGCGGCAGATGTTCTTGGCCGACGTCACGGCCCCGGTGATGATGTGGACCTCGGCCTCGAGGCGAACCCCGCTCATTCCGACCGGATCCTTGATGCCATCCTGGTCGTCGACGATGAATTCCTGCGGGATCACGTGGATGATCTCGCGATCCATCGGGATGGCGATCGCCTTGGCCGCCTCGACCACCCGATCCACGTCGGCTGGGCCGATCTCGTTGTCCTTGCGCGACACGGCGATCACGCCGCGGCTGTTGATGCTGCGGATGTGGTCGCCGGCGATGCCCGCATGCACCCCTTTCACGGGCACGCCCGCCATCCGCTCGGCCTCGTCCACCGCGCGCTCGATGCTGCCCACGGTCTTCTCGAGGTCCACCACGACTCCGCGCCGCAGCCCTTCGCTGGGCGCGTTCCCGACCCCGACGATGCGGACCTCGCCCGCGCCGGTCATCTCGGCGATGATGCACGAGATCTTGGTCGTGCCGATGTCGAGCCCGACGTACGTTCGTGACGCTTGTGCCATCCGTCTCACCTCCTGAGGCCGAGCGGCCGCGTTGGCGCGATCAGCCACTGTGTGTGTCTCCCGGAGTGGGCGTCGCAGGGCGCACGATCACCTGCCGGTCGAAGCGAAGATCCAGCTCGTCGGCCCGCGTGCCGCGCTGTTTGAGATCCGCGAGCACGACTCGCAGCGCCGACAGGCGCTGCCGAGACGGCCAGGCCGGGGCGAGCACTCGGGTGCCACCCACCAGCGTGAGTCCGGTCGCATCCGGGTCCGAGACATCCACCTCCGAGACTTGCGCGCCCAGCTCCACTTCGCGATCCAAGAGCGAGCGAACCCACGCGAGGCCGCGGCGCACCGCGGGGCTCTCGACCTGGGTCCCGGCCGGCAACCCCCGGAAGCTCGTGCCCACGAGCAGCGGCACGTCGGCGACCACGCCGCGCTCGAGTGGGGCGAGCAGCACGCCCGACGAATCCATCTCCCATGGCACGCCGTGGTCGACGAGCAGTACCGGCAAGCGCTCTTCGAGCCGAACGCGCACCCCGCGGGGAAGCCGCCGCGTCACGCGCGCCTCCGCGATTCGGGAATCCAGCAGCAGCGCCTGCCGCGCCCGCGGCAGGCTGAGGTGGAACAGGTCGTCGCCCAGGTGAATGCCCGCGACCTCGCCCACCCGTTGCGCGTCGAGGTAGCGCGCTCCCTCCACGCGCACCTCGGTGATCACCGCGAAACGGTGTCGCAACCCCTCCCACGGCACGTGGGCGAGCACCGCCGCCGCGGCGATCACTCCGAGGACGCGCAGCGTGCGGCCGAGCACTGTCCCCCGCGGACGTACCGCGCGGCGTGCTTCAAGCGCTTTGCCCTGGTAGTAACCCATCAGGTCCCCTGCCCCACCCGCGTTGGGCTGCGGCCTAAGCCCCGCAGCACGTCCTCTCCGATATGCCACACGTCGCCGGCCCCCAGCGTCAGCACCAGATCTCCCGCCCGCGCCTCGGCGACGACCGCCGTCACGGCGGCGGCGTGGTCCGCCGCGTGCTCGACGTGCCGCATCCCTTGTTGGCGCGCGCGCTCCACGATCATGGCTCCCGAAACCCCGGGCAGCGGCGGTTCGCCGGCGGCGTACACGTCCAGCACCCACACGCGATCCGCGTCGGCGAAGGCCGCGCCGAATTCGTCCGCCAGCGCCTGGGTTCGCGTATAGCGATGCGGCTGGAAGATCGCCAGCACGCGCCGGCCCAGCCCGCGCGCCACGCTCAATGTGGCGCGGATCTCGGTCGGATGGTGGGCATAGTCGTCCACCACGCGGACCCCGGCCGCCTCGCCGCGGGTCTCAAACCGCCGCGCCACGCCATGGAATCCCCCGAGGGCCTCGCCGATGTGGGCGAAGCCGACTTCGAGCTCGAGACCCACGGCCACCGCGGCGAGCGCATTGAGGGTGTTGTGCTGCCCGGGCACGTGAAGCTCGATCGCGCCCAGATCGCGCCCCTGCGCGACCACCCGGAAGTGCGATCGCTCGGGTCCCACGCTCAGCTGAACGCCACGCACCTCGGCGTCCGGGCTCAAGCCGTAGAGCAGGGTGCGGGTCGTCACCCGCGGCAGGATCCCGCGGACCTCCCGATCGTCCACGCACAGGACCGCGGCGCCGTAGAAAGGCACGCGGTTGGCGAACTGCACGAACGCCTCGCGAATCTCTTCGATTCCGGAGTAGTGCTCGAGGTGCTCGCGGTCGATGTTCGTCACCACCGCCACCGCCGGCGACAGGCGCAGGAAAGAGCCATCGCTCTCGTCCGCCTCGGCGACCAGGAAGCGGCCCAACCCCAATCGAGCGTTCGAGCCGAGCGATCGCAGCCGCCCGCCGACCACGATCGTCGGATCGAGGCCGCCGCGCGCCAGGACCGCCGCGATGAGCGAGGTGGTGGTGGTCTTGCCGTGAGCGCCGCCGACCGCGACGCCGTACTTCATGCGCATCAGCTCGGCGAGCATGTCCGCCCGTGCGATCACCGGCACGCCGGCCGCGCGGGCCGCCACCATCTCGGGGTTGTCCGCGTGGACCGCGGTCGAGAAGACGACCACCTGGGCCCCCTCCACGTTGGACGGTGCATGCCCGATGAACACGCGTCCGCCGAGGCCCGCGATTCGCTCCGTGGTCTCGGACGCCTTGAGGTCGCTGCCCGAGACTTGGTAGCCCATGGTGAGCAGCACCTCGGCGATCCCCGACATGCCGGAGCCGCCGATTCCGATCAGGTGAATGCGATGCGTGCGCCCGTACATCAGCCCTCCTCCCCGACATCGCCGCTCGCCGCCGGGGCCACCCGCCGCCCCCCCTCGTAGCGCTCCAGGCTGTGCACGATGCGCTCGGCCGCATCGAGCCGCGCGAACGTCCGCGCGTGCGCCGACAGGCGACGCAACGCCTGGCGATCGGCCAGCAGATGGGCGACCTCGCGGGCGAGCCGCTCGCCCGTGAGCTCGCGGTCGAGGATGAGCACCGCCGCCCCGCGTTCGACCAGGTTGTGGGCGTTCACCTCTTGATGGTTGTGCGCCGCGTAGGGATAGGGCACCAGGATCGCCGGCGTGCCGCAGGCGGCGATCTCGGCCAGCGTCATGGCTCCCGATCGGCAGACCACCAGGTCGGCCGCGGCGTAGGCGAGATGGATCTGGCGCAGGAACGGCATCACCTTGGCCGGCAGTCCTTCCTCCTCGACCGTTCGTCGCGCCCACTCGAAGTCGTCGCGTCCGGTCTGGAGGATGAACTGGACCTCGACCCGACCTTTGAGCGCGCGCATCGTCTCGAGAGCGGCCTCGTTGATACGATGCGCGCCGAGACTGCCGCCGAACACGAACACCGTCGGCCGCCCTTCGGCCAAATCGAACGCCCGCAGCGCCGCGCCCCGATCGCCCCCCAGGATGTGCGAGCGCACCGGGTTGCCGGTGACCCGCAGGTGGTCCTTGCGCGCGAAGTACGCGCGCGCCTCGGTGAACGACAGGTGTACTTCGTCGGCGAAGCGGGCGAACCACCGGTTCGCGAGCCCCGGAATGCTGTTCTGCTCCTGGAGGATCAGCGGCCGCCGCAGCAGTACCGCCGCCAGGCACACCGGGCCGCTCACGTAGCCTCCGGTGCCCAGCACGACGTCGGGGCGCTCCTGACCGACGATCCACAACGCCTGGAGCATGCCGATCGCGTTCGCCGCGATCGCGGCCGGCCAACGCCACCAGGCACGCCGCGGGAACGAGCGCGTGCTGAGGTAGCGGATGCGGAACCCGCTCTCCGGCACCGCCTGGGACTCCAGGCCGCGCGTGCTCCCGACGAACACCAGGCCGGCGCTCGGGTGGATGCGCCGGAATTCCTCGGCCACCGCGATTCCCGGGTACACGTGCCCGCCCGTGCCGCCGCCCGAGATCATCACCTTCATGCGTCCCCTCGTGACCACCGTTCGCGCGTCAGGGCCTCGCGCCCCTCGACGCCGACCGAGACGCGGTAGAGGATCCCGGCCGCCGCCAGGTTGGCAAGCAGCGCCGAGCCCCCGTAGGAGACGAACGGCAGCGGCAGGCCGGTGGTGGGTGCGAGCCCGGTGGCCACCGCGAGGTTCGCGAGCGCGTACAGGCCCACCTGGAGCGTGAGCCCGCCCGCGAGCAGCGCCGGAAACGGGTCCGCGGCGCGCGCCGCCGCGCGCATCCCGCGCCACAGGTAGAGGGCGATGCCGACCAGCAGCAGCGTGGCGCCCAGGAATCCCAGCTCCTCGGCCAAGATCGAGAAGATGAAGTCGGTGTGGGCTTCGGGCAGGAACAGGTATTTCTGCAGCCCTCCGCCGAGCCCGCGTCCCAGCCAGCCCCCCGAGCCAATCGCGATCAGCGACTGGTCGAGTTGCCAGCCGGATCCCTGGTGATCCACCACGCCGTGGCCCAGGAACCCGGCGAAGGTCTGCACGCGCTTCATCTGGTAGGGATGCGTGACCAGCGCCACCACCGCGGCCACGAATCCGCCACCGAGAGGCATCGCGAGGTGGGTGAGCCGCGCCCCGGCGAGGAACAACATCGTGAAGGCCGAGAGCCCGAGCAGCGCCGCGCTGCTCAGGTTGGGCTGGAGCAGGATGAGACCGCACACCGCTCCGATCAGGGCGAGCGGCGCCAGCACGCCACGCGCGAGGCCGTGCTCGGCGGGCGGGTTGCGCTTGAGCCACCAGGCCAAGAACACGATCGCGGAGACGCGTGCCAGGTCGGTCGGCTGCAGCGAGAAGAAGCCGAGGCGTAGCCAGCGCACCGCCCCGTTGGCGGCGTGCCCCACGACCACCACCACCGTGAGCAACCCGGTGGCGACGCCGAGCAGCCAGGGAGCGACCGCCTCGAGCCGCGACAGCCGGAGCTTGGCGCACGTCAAGAGCACCACCACGCCGAGAGCGGCCCGCCCGAGCTGGCGGATCAGGAAGTAGTCGGGATCGTGGTAGCGCGTGATGCCGAGGATCGCGCTCGACGAATACACCATCACGACGCCCAACGCCGTGAGCGCGAGCGGCAGGACGAGCAGCCACCGATCTCCGCGGTTCACGCGCGCGCCTCCTGGTGCTTGAGCCGCTGCACTTCGTCCTTGAAGCGCCGGCCACGCTCCTCGTAGTCGCGGAACATGTCGAACGACGCGCATCCGGGTGACAGCAGCACGACCCCCGGGGGCCGCCCCGCGGCGCGGCGGCGTGCCCGTTCGAACGCGAGGTCGACCGCCTGGGCGAGCGAGGCCGCCCGCGTCGCCGACGTGCCCGACCACGCCTTTTGCATCTCCTCGGCCGCTTCGCCGATCAGCACCAGGTGCGCCACCGCGCGCCCGACCAGAGGAGCGAGCGGGCGGAAATCCTGTCCCTTGCCGCGGCCGCCGGCGATCAGCACCACCGGCGCGCGGAAGCTCTCGAGCGCGACCTCGAGCGAGCCGACATTGGTCGCCTTCGAGTCGTTCACGAACTCGACTCCCTCGACGGTCGCGACCAGCTCCAGCCGGTGCTCGAGCCCGGGGTAGGAGCTCAGCACGCGGCGCACGCTTTCGATCGGCAGGTCGAGCGGCAGCACGGTCGCCAGCGCGGCCAATGTGTTGGCAAGGTTGTGGCGGCCGCGCAGACGCAGCTCCGCGATCGGCAGCAGCGAGTGCGTCGCGGTCTCCCGTTGGAGCGCGAGGTCGTCCCCCTCGACGTGTGCGCCGAGCGGGACCGGACGCCGAGTGGAGAAGAACAGCGACCTCCCCTGGCCGGCGCGCCGCGCCATGACCTCCGGGTCGTCGGCGTTCCACACCGCCCAATCGTCGTTCTCCTGACGCGCGAACAGGCGGCGCTTGAGCGCGCCGTAGGTGGCGAGGTCGCCGTGGCGATCGAGGTGGTCGGGCGTCAGGTTGAGCCAGGTGGCGATCCAGGGCTTGAGCGCGTCCACCGTCTCGAGCTGGAAGGACGAGACCTCGACCACCAGCAATCCCTCCGGACCTTGCTCGTCCACCGCCTCGCAGACGGCGCGGCCGATGTTGCCACATACCTCGACCGGCCGGCCGCTGCCCCGCACCAGCGCGCCCACCAGATCCGTGGTGGTGCTCTTGCCGTTGGTTCCGGTCACGCACACGAGCGGCGCGCGCGCCAACCGGTAGCCCAGCTCGAGCTCGGAGAAGAGCGGCAGGCCCGCGGCGCGCGCCGCGCCCACCAGCGCGTGGGAGGATGGAATGCCGGGACTCCACACCACGAAGTCCCGCCCCTCGAGCACGCTGGGGTCGTCGCGCCCCCAGATCGCCTCGACCCCGAGGGCCGCGAGCGCGCGCGCGGCATCCGCCCGCTCACTCGCGGCCGACGCGTCACACACCCGCACCAGGAGCCCGCGGCGCGCGAGCACCCGGGCGGCCGCGAGGCCGGAGCGCGCCGCCCCGACCACCAGGGGGCGCGTGCCAGGCAGGGTGCGTTCGTCGCGGCTCATTGGAGCTTGAACGTGGAGAGCGAGAGCAGGGCGAGCAGCGCGCCCACGATGTAGAAGCGCAGCACGACGCGCGACTCGGCCCAGCCTTGCAGCTCGAAATGGTGGTGGAGCGGAGCCATGCGGAACACGCGCCGACCCCACATCTTGAACGAGAACACCTGGAGCATGACCGACACCGCTTCCACCACGAACACCCCGCCCACCATCAGCAGCCAGAACTCGCGCTTGATGAGGACGGCGACGGTGCCCAGCGCCCCACCCAGGGCGAGCGATCCTGTGTCGCCCATGAACACGTCGGCCGGGTGGCAATTGTACCAGAGGAAGCCGAGCGCGGCGCCGAGCACCGCGGCGCAGAACACCGTGAGCTCCCCCGCATAGCGCAGGTAGCTGATGTTGAGGTAGCCACTGAACTTGACGTGGCCGCTCACATAGCACATCCCGGCGAACGCGATCGCGGCGATCGCAACCAGGCCGGAGGCGAGCCCGTCCAATCCGTCGGTGAGGTTCACCGCGTTCGACGAGCCGGTGACGACCAGGATCACGAACGGCACGAACAGCAGGCCGAAATCGATGAAGCGGAACTTGAAGAACGGGACGTGGGTCCAGGTGGCCTCGAGCCCCGGCTCGGGCCACAGCACCAGGATCAGGCCGATCAGTCCTCCGAGCACGATCTGCCCCGCCATCTTGTAGCGACCGAGCAGTCCCTTGGGCATCCCCTTGACCACCCGCAGGTAGTCGTCCACGAAGCCCAACATCCCGAGCCACACCGTGGCGAGCAGCGCGAGCCACAGCGGCCGCGAGTGGAAGTTCCCCCACATCAGGGTCGGCACCACGATCGCGGTCACGATCAGGAGCCCCCCCATGGTCGGTGTGCCGGCCTTGGTGAGATGGCTCTGCGGACCTTCTTGGCGCACCCGCTGGCCCAAGCGCCCGCGGCGCAGCCAGGCGATCATGTACGGGCCGAGCGCGAAGCACAGCAGCAGCGCCGTGATCGCGGCGTACGCGGCGCGAAAGGTGATGTAACGGAACACGTTCAGCGCCGAGAGGCCGGGCAGCTCGTGCAGCGGGTAGACCCACTCGTAGAACACGCTAGGCCTCCTGGATCGGAGCGAGCACGTCTTCGAGCGCCGCACCCCGGGACGCCTTGAGGAGCACCACCGTGCCGGGCTCGAGCGCCGCCTCGAGTGCGACGGCGAGCGCAGCCTTGTCGGCGAACACGCGAACCCTCAGGCCGGCCCGCTTGGCTCCCGCCGCGGTGTCGGGCGCGTGAGGTCCGACGGCCCACAGCTCGGCGCCCCGCACCGCGGCTCCCACCTCGCGGTGGAGGCGTGCCGCCTGCGTACCCAACTCGAGCATCTCGCCGAGCACCGCGATCCGGCGTCGCCCGGGCCAGCCGGCCAGGGTGCCCAGTGCCGCGCGCGTCGACTCCGGGTTCGCGTTGTAGTAGTCGACCAGCAGTACCGCGCCGCGCAACGTTCGCACCTCCATGCGTCCGGCCACCGGGCGTGCCGCCGCCAGGGCAGCCGTCACCGCCTCGGGGTCGAGGCGGACCTCACGCGCGACCGCGAGCGCGGCGAGCGCGTTCATCACTTGGTGGCGGCCGATCAGGCGCAGGTGGATCGGCGGGAACCCCTCCACCTCGAAGCGCGAGCCGTCGGGGCCGAGATCCTCGATGCGGGACGGACGGACCTCGGCGGCGCGTGAGAACCCGAAACGGATCACCCGGCAGCGCGCCTTACCGAGTGCTGCGCGCAACAGCGGCCCGTCGCCCACGAACAACGGCTCGCCCGGCGCCAGGGCGAACCCCAGCGCCGCCTTCTCGCGCGCGATCGCCGCGGCCGAGCCCAGCCCAGGGCCACCGAGATGGGCCCTTCCGACGTTCGTGATGAGCCCCGCCTGGGGGCCGGCGATCGCCGCCAGCGCCGCGATCTCGCCCGCTCCGCTCATCGCCAGCTCCACCACCGCGGCTTGGTGCTCGGCCCTGAGGGCGAGCAGGGTGAGCGGCACCCCCCAATGATTGTTGCGGTTGCCTTCGGTCTTGAGCACCGGGGCGCGGGTCTCGAGCACCGCCGCGACCAGGTTCTTGGTTGTGGTCTTGCCGCTGCTCCCGGTCACGGCGAGCAACAGGCCTTGCCAGGATCGCCGGTGGCGGTTCGCCAGCCGCTGCAACGCCGCAGTGACGTCCTCGACCAACACGAGCGGCCCGGGCTCGCGGCCGCGCCACGCGGGGTACGCCAAGCGATCGCACAGCGCGGCTGCGGCTCCGCGCGTGAACGCCTCCTCGAGGAAGCGGTGGCCGTCCGTGTTGCGCCCGGCAAGCGGCACGAACAGCTCGCCCGGACGGATGGTGCGGCTGTCGATCGATGCGCCCTCGACGCCTTCGCGCAGGAACGCCTCGCGGGCGCTCGGGTGCTTCGGCACCTCGCGCACCAGCAAATCACCGCCCGCCATCTGGGCGAGCTGCGGGAGGGGAATCATGGGAGGAGCGTCGGTCGCCCTCATGGGCTGCCCGTTCCGCGCGCGGCCAGCAGCTCGCGCGCCACGGCACGGTCGTCGAATGGAAGCACGCGGTCCCCGATGGTTTGCGTCGTCTCGTGCCCCTTGCCGGCGATCAGCACCGCGTCCCCGGGCCGCGCCGCCGCGAGCGACTCGGCGATCGCCGCACGACGGTCGAGCTGGAGCACCAGGCGCCCGGTCTCGTCGCCGGCCATGATCGCGCGCGCGATCGCCGCCGGGTCCTCGCCGCGCGGGTTGTCGTTCGTCACCCACGCGCGATCGGCGTCCCGGGCCGCGATGCGGCCCATCTGGGGGCGCTTGCCGGAGTCGCGATCGCCGCCGCAGCCGAACACCAACGACACGCGCCCGCGGACGTGCTCGCGCACCGCCGCCAGAGCGCGCTCGAGCGCGTCGGGCGTGTGGGCGTAGTCCACCACCACCAACCATGGCTGCCCGGCCTCCACCCGCTCGAGACGGCCCGGCACGCCGCTCATCGCCTCCAGGCTGCGCACGATCGTCCGCACGTCGATTCCGAGGACCGCCGCGGTCGCCACGGCGAGCGCCGCGTTGGCGGCGTTGAAGCGGCCGAGCAGCGGGAGCCACACCAGGGTTTCGCCCATGCGCGTCCCGCGCAGGTCGACGAACAGCTGGAGCGCCAGACCGTCGGGTCGCGACTCGATGCGCCCGACGCTCACGTCGAGACGCGAGGCTTGAGGGCCGCTCGTGAGCTCCGAGCCGACGGTGACCACGCGCAGCCCCGCTTGCTCGGCGGCGGCGACCACGCGTCGGCCCGCCGGATCGTCCACCCAGACGATCGCCGTGGCGCGCTTGGTGGAGGGTCCATTGCGCCCGTCGAACAACATGAGCTTGGCGTCGAGGTAGTGCTCCATGTCCCCGTGGTAGTCGAGGTGGTCCTGGGTCAGGTTGGTGAAGACCACGGCATCGAACTCCACCCCGTAGGCACGGCGCTGCACCAGGGCGTGGCTGCTCACTTCCATCGCCACCATGCGCACGCCGCGATCGTTCATCTCCCGCAGCAGCGCTTGCAATTCGGGCGCCTCGGGCGTGGTGAAGGGCGCCGCCCGGCTCTCGTCGCCGATCCGGTAGGCGATGGTGCCGATCAGCCCCGGCGAGACCCCCGCGGCACGGAAGATCGATGTGAGCATCCACGTGGTGGTGGTCTTGCCGTTCGTCCCGGTCACGCCGGCGATCCTCAGCGTGCGCGCGGGATAGCCGTGGAAGCGCGCCGACGCTTGAGCCAGCGCGCGACGTGGCTCGGACACCGAGACCACGCCATCCCCCGCGGCATCGAGCCCGGACCCGACGATTGCCACCGCGCCCGCCGCCTGCGCCTCGCGCGCGAAACCCCGCCCATCCTGCTTCGATCCGGAGAGTGCGAAGAACACGTCCCCGGGCCGAACGCGGCGCGAGTCGTAGGCGAGTCCCTGCACCGACATCTCGAGGGTGCCACGCGCGGCGACGATCTCGATCCCTTCGAGGAGCTCGCCGAGGGTCATGGGGGAGAGCCCGGGTGGCCGGCCGGATCGGGCGGCGCGAGGGGATCGACACGCGGCACCATCGGCGAAACGCTGGCCGCGACTCCGTCTTCCTTGACCGGGCGTGGCTCGCACACCAGCAGGCAGGGAGCCGAGAGCGGCAGGGGTGTTCCCTTGAGGGGCGACTGCCGAACCACGACGCCGTGCCCCTGGATGCGCGCCGGAACCTGGCGCCGCGTGAGCTGCCGCAACGCCTCGCGCACCGCGAGGCCGACCAGGTCCGGCAGCTCGCGGCCGCTCGAATCCGCCGGGGCCGTGAGCCAGACGTCGATGCGTGACCCGCGCTCGACCGCGGTCCCCGCCACCGGATCCTGGGCCAGGACCCGCGGCCCGTCGCCACTGAACCCGGGACGCAGACCGAGGCCGGCGAGGCGCCGCTCGGCGGCGCGCCGCGGCAGCAGTCGCAGATCGGGAACCGTGACCGGCGCAGGCGCGGGAGGACGCATCGCGATCTGGTTCGCGCCGGTCTCGAGCGGCCCACCCGGCATCCCTCGCAAGTCGCTGACCACCTCGCGGAACACCGGTGCGGCGACCTCGCCGCCATAGTAGTGGCCCCCGCGCGGCTCGTCGATCACCACCACCCCGACGAGTTGCGGATCCTCCGCGGGAAGGAAGCCGACGAACGAGGAGAGGTACTGCCCCTTGCCATAGGTCCCGATCTGGGCATCGTACTTCTGGGCGGTGCCGGTCTTGCCCGCGATCCGGACTCCGGGCACCCGCGCGGCGCGTCCGGTGCCGCTGTCGACGACCGCGGTGAGCATCTCGCGCATCAGCGCCGTGGTGTGCGGGCTGAACACCCGACGCGCGGCCTCGGGATGGAGCTCGGGCCGCGTGGCTCCGTCCGGGGCGCGAACCTCGCGCACCAACATCGGGCGCATGAGCACGCCGCCGTTGGCGATCGTGGCGTAGGCGAGCGTGAGCTGAATCGGGGTCACCGCCACCTCATGTCCGATCGCGATCGTCGGCGCCGAGCGCAACGACCAGCGATCCGGGCCGCGCAGCCGCCCGGCGGCCTCGCCGGGAAAGCTCACCCCGGTGATGCTGCCGAATCCCAGGGCGGTGGCATAACGGTAGAGGCGCTCGTCCCCGAGCTGCACGCCGAGTTTGCCCATCACGATGTTGCTCGACCATCGCACCGCGTCGCGGAAGCGAAAGCGCGCCGCTTTGTGCACGTCGTGAAAGTGGACCCCCGGCACGACTTCGGCCTCGCCGGTCGCGGAGGCGAGGTAGACTCGGTCGGGCGAGGCGACGCCTTCCTCGAGCGCCGCGCTCGCCACCACCAGCTTGAACGTGGAGCCCGGCTCGTAGGTGTCCGTGAAGTTCCATTGCCGCGCCTTGCCTGGCGCCTGATGCGGAACCGTCACCGCGGCGAGGATCTCGCCGGTGCGAGGGTCCAAGAACATGGCGAATCCGCGCGCAGCCCTCAAGCTCTCCACGGCCGCGGCCAGGTGGGACTCGGCGATCGACTGGAGGTCGGCGTCGATCGTCAGCACGACGTGGTCACCATCCAGCGGGGGACGCGTCAGCGCCCCGGGAAGCGAATGGGAGCGCCCGCGCCCGTCGCGGAACAGAGTGGCCCACCCGGGCCGCCCGCGCAACACGTCGTCCAGCTCCAGCTCGAGCCCTTCGACCCCGTCGTTGTCGAGGTTGGTGCGGCCCAGGATCTCGCCCGCGGCCGGCCCCAACGGGTAGACGCGGCGAGTCTCGGTGGACAGGTAGACCCCGCGCCGGCCGAGCGCTGCGACGCGTTGTCCGGTCTCGGGTGAGATCCGCCGCGCCACCCACAGGAAGCGCGGCCGCTCGCCGAACGACCGCTGGAGGCGTCGGGCATCGATCGCGAGCAGGCGCGCCAGCGCGCGCGCGGTCCCACGCGGGTCGCTCATCTCGCGCGGCGCGGCAGACACCGAATACGTGGTCAGGTCACGCGCCAGGACCCGTCCGCGCCGGTCGAGGAGGTTCCCCCGCACCGGCTGGAGCAGCACGCGCTGCTCCTGGAGCCGATCGGCTCGCTCGACGAAGGATGCGTGCAACACGAGCTGAAGCCACGCGACCCGCAGCCACAGAAGGACCAGCCCGAGCAACAGACCGGCCGCAGCCACCAGCACCCGACTCCTGCGCGTTTCCCTGTGGGCCAACTCCTTCCCTCCCTGGAACGGCGGTTCACGCAGTCCGCCGGGCCGTCACGAGCGCGGTGCGGTGGTGCGGCCGGCCAACACCGGCCTCGAATGTCTTGCTTTCGAGTGAGCGATCAGTTGCCGCGAACCCGTGCCGTGGCCTCGGGCACGAGCGCGCGAGAGAGCCCCTCTGCCCATGCCAGCGCCGGGGAGCGAGATCCATCCCGGTCTCGGCCACGCTCCGCCGCCAGGTATTCCGCGGGCAGGAGCACGACTTGCTGGGCATCGAGCGGCGCCAGCCCCAACCGGAACGCCAGCGGGGCAAGCTCGGCGCGGGTGGCACGGCTTTCCAGCTCGTGGCGGACGAAGTCCAGCCGATCTTGCGTCTGCCGGAGAGCCGTGCGGTTCCGGTCGAGGCGCAGCGAGAGCTCGGCCATCCGGGCGCTCTGCCACACCTCCACCAGCAATCCCCCGACCAGCGCGATGGCCATCAACCACAGCTCCGGGCGGGCGACGCGCGTCTCGGACGCGCGCCAGAAGGGGAGCGGACGACGCATGCTTGAGTTCATTCCTGAATCCTCCGGAAGGCCCTGAGCCGAGCGCTCCTCGAGCGGGGATTCGACGTCTGCTCGCGCCGCGAAGGTGTCACTACTCGGCGGGTCAGTTCCTGCCACGGCCTCTCGGGGGGCCGCATCGTCGACGTCTCGGGCAAGCGCCGCGGGAGGGCCACGGGCGTGCCTCGCAGCGTCCGTTTGATCCTGCGGTCCTCACCCGAGTGATAGCTCAGGGTCACCACCACACCACCCGGCCGCAGCGCTCGCTCGAGCCAGGCCAACGCGGCCTCCAAATCCTCCCCTTCCTCGTTCACCCACATCCGCAGCGCTTGGAACACCTGGGACAGGCGCCGCGTGCGCTCGCGGCCGGACAGACCACGTCCCGCCAGCGCCGCGAGCGATCCGGTGGTCGCGAGCGCGCCGCTCCTCGCGGCCGCCACGATCGCCCGGCTCAGCCGACGGGCCTGCGGCACGTCGCCGCGCTCGCGCAGCACCACCTCGAGCTCCTCTTCCGAGACCCGCGCCAGCCGTCGCGCCACGGGCTCCCCGCGATCGGGATCCATGCGCAGATCGAGCGGCCCCTCGAGGCGATAGCTCATCCCGCGCGCCGCGTCGTCCACCTGGCGCGAGGAGAGCCCTAAGTCGAACAGCGCGCCGGTGAGCGGCTCGGTCCCCGCGCGCGCGAGCGCTTCGGGCAACTCGCGGAACGTGCCGTGGCTCAACATCACGCGTTCCCCGAATCGGGCCAGCCGCTCGCGCGCGAAGGCCAGCGATGCGGCATCGCGGTCGTTGCCGAGCAGCCGCGCCCCGGGCTCCGCCTCGAGCAGCGCCTCGGCGTGGCCGCCGTCGCCGAGCGTGGCGTCCAGGTAGAGCCCGGGCCCGTTGCACAGGAATCCCAACACCTCGGCGACCAGCACCGGCTCATGACGCGCGCTCACTGCTCGGCTCGGAGGCACGCGGCGCGTCGAACAGCTCCGACGACGAGGGCCAGCAGCGCAGCCGGGGCTCGCATCCGGCGAGTCGGAACAGGTCTCGCAGGTGACGGGACAGGCCACACACCACGATCCCGGCGGTGCGCGCCTCGAAGCGCTCGAGGGCACTCACCAGTCCGGGCGCGATGCGGTAATCGATGTGCCGCAACTCGGCGCAGTCGAGCAGCACCTGATCCACGCCGCGCGCCGCGAGATCATCGAGAGCCTGCTCGAGGCGCCGCTCGGCCGCGGCGTCGATCCAGCCGCGCACCGTCACGCGGGCGATGCGTCGCGCCCCGGGCGCGGCGTGGGGGCGCTCCTGCAGCTCGACCCGGGCCGACGCGCCGTGTCGGCCGTAGCTCAGCTCGAGGTTCAGTGCAAGCGCGAGGCGCGCGTCGCGGGACTCGGCATCGCGCGGCATCAGGCTTCGTCCTTCAGGTGCTCGGACGCCAGGCGCTCGTACTCGCCGACGATGTCGGTCACCGGGGCCACCGCCGCCCGGAAGCGATCGGGGTTCCAGATCTCGATGTGATCTTCTGCGCCGTGCAGCACGGCTTCCTTGCCGAGCGCTGCACGGCGCATCAGTGCCGGTGGGATCGGGACCCGTCCTTGGGAATCCACCGTCACTTCCTTCGCGTCCATCAAGAATGCCCGTCGGAAGGCGCGGCCGGTCGCATTGCCGAGCGAGATCTTCCGCAGGCGCTCCATCATTCGGGTCCACTCGTGAGGCGAGTAGGCGTAGACACAGCCGTCGAACCCCAGGTTGAGAACGAAGCGCGTGATGGACTTTTTTCCAGCCTCGGCGCGCCGCATCGACGCTGGAATGCTGACGCGGCCTTTGTGATCGATGGCGTAGACATCCGTACCCAGGAATGGAGACATGGAGAGCAACCTGGCGCGCGTATTTGGATTACCACTGATCACCACAAACCACCACTTTCCCCCACCACCGCGGCGCACAGTAGGGGTCGGGCGGGCCGTTGTCAAAACAAAATGAAGGGCCACAATCATTTTCCGCTGCACGACTGTGCAGCGTGAGGGACCGGGCGATCAGCGCCGCGCGTGAGCGCGCAGCGAATCGTAACGAGCCCAGTCGACGCGATAGAAGGAGTAGACCGCGGGCTCGCGTTGGGCGATGCCGAGGTTGGGAACCCTGGCATGGCCGAGCGGGACCAGGCAGCCTCCGTACGGACTCGTGGTGAGGAGCGCGTAGGCGGGGCCCGAGCGATCCACCAGGAAATCGGGACGGGCGAACGCCGCGAAGCGGAAGCGCGCGATCGCCTGCTCGGGGGTCTCGCGCTCCAAGAACGGGACCATCTCGGGTGTCACGAGCCCTGCGAGATCCACCACGCGACGATCGCTGAAGTAGCCGATCGCGCCGATGTCCGGGGTGGCGATCACCGCCTCGGGAGCGGTGTGCTCGTGGAACCACCTCCCCCATCGCACCAGGCTTCGCTCGAGCGCGGGACTGAAGGTGCTCACGTGCGCGAACACGCCGCTCCGATAGACCACCGCGTTCTGGGCCAGCGCCACCGCCGCGACCGCCGCGCCGATCCACGCCGCGCGCCGCGTTGCCGCGCCCGCCCCGCCGAGCCACCAGCGACTGGCGGCGCTCCACGCGAGCCATGCCAACACCGGCATCGCAGGCAGAACGTAGCGCGATAGCACCGGCACACCGCGCGCCACGTACGTCGTCGGAAGCACCAGCAGCCAAATCCAGGCGATCCCGTGGCGCGCCCCCGACCGGGCGCGCGCACCGCCCAAGACCAGCGCCAGCGCCAGCGTGACCGCCAGCGCGGCGTCCGTGGCGAGGAACAGCTCGAGCGCCCGCTGCGCCCCCTCGATCGCGACCGCCAGCCCGGCGGCCCCCGCCGCCTTGGCGGCCAACGTCTGTGGCCAGATGGTGCCGAAGTAGAGTTGGGCGAAGACGAGCCAGCCCGAGAGAACGGCGGCCCCCGGCAGGATCGCCAGCGTCGCGCGGGCCCCCCCGTAGCGCGCCGCCGAAGCGATCCGCGCGACGCTAAACGCGAGCAGCAACAACGCGGCCTCGGGTCGCACCAGGGCGGCGAGCCCCCATAGGACGCCGGGCCACGGGCCGCGCGGCCGGTCGGTGGATTCGGCGGCGTGCGCCGCGAATCCGCCCAGCACCAGCAGCACCGCGAGCGGCGTCTCCATGCCGGAGAGCGCCCAGCGCAGCATCCAGGCATGGCCGGCCCAAGCCACGGTGGCCGCCGCGCGCACCGCAGGGCTCGGCACGCTACGGCGGAT
>VBOY01000038.1:22505-46653 GCA_005893295.1 Candidatus Eiseniibacteriota bacterium
CCGCGATCCACCCGACCCAGAGCGGGCTGGTGCAGCCGTAGACGCGCTCGTCGACGTTGAACACCGGGCCCTGGCCCGCCGCCAGGTGACGGGCGTACTGCAGGTGGATGAAGGTGTCGTCGGTGATGTAGCCGCGCAACGGCCACAGCCCGGCGGCCGCCACCGCCAGACCCGCCACGAGACCGATGACCTCGATCCGCGTCGGTGGCTCGTGATTCACGGATTCCTCCGCGTGAGCCCATCGAGCAGCTCGCCGAGTCGTTGCGCGAGCTTCGGCCGGGTGTGGTCTTCGAGCCAATCGGGACGCTTAGGACGCGGCCTCTCGCCCACCTTCCAGGCCAAGTAGGCGCGCTCGATCGCCGCGGCGAGGGGCGTCCGCTCGCCCGGCGGCAGCACGGTCCCCCCGGCACGCCGCACCAGCGCGGCGGCTTCCTCGGCCGGATCGAGCAACGCCAACACCGGTCGTCCGGCATCCAGGTATTCGTAGAGCTTTCCCGGCACCATGGTGCGGTAGCCTTCGCCGCGCGGCTTCCACAACAGCAACCCATCGGCGCGGCGCTGCCACATGCGCGCTTCGCCGTGAGGCCGCGGCCCCAGGAACTCGACGATGCCGTTCAAGCCGAGCGCCGTGGCGCGGTCTCGGTAGCCGGCGTCGTAGGGCCCGACGAGGCGCGCCCGCAGGCGCCGGCGCGCCTCGGAGCGCGTGGCCAGAACGTCGTGCACCGCCTCGAGGAATACCTCGAGGTCGGGCATCTGCGACGCGGTGCCGGTGAAGACGAGCGTGAAGTGCGGATCGTCCGGGGGCTCGCTCTCCACCGCGGGCTCGGGCTCGAAGCCGTTCGGCAGGTGCACCACCCGGCGCGACCGACCGGACGCGTGGGATCGCGCCTCGATCTGCTCGGCATGCAGGCGCGAGGCCACGCTCACGACGTCCGCCGTCTCGAGCACCGCCCGCTCGAGGCGGGTCTGGCGCGTGCGATGCCAGGCGGTCGGCGGGGCGCGGAACGAAAGGCCGACCCACGGGTCACGGAAGTCGGCCACCCATGGGACGGGGAAGCGGCGCAGCGCCGAGAGGGCGACCAGATGGACGCTATCGGGCGGCGAGCTGGAAAGCAGGGCATCGATGTCGCCGCGGGCGAGTCTCTGCGATGCGGCCCGCGCGGCGCGCGCGGCCCAGCCGACATAGGAATCGGGAATCAGCCACCAGTCGCTGAGCCGGCGCAGCATTCCGAACGTTCGCGTGGACCGCCGGCCGGTCGCCTCCCGGCCCGCGGCCCGTGCCAGGCCGAGCCAGGCCGAGAGCCCGCTGCCGCCGGGCACGCGAATTACCTCGGTCGCCAGAGGCACTGCCGCGACCAGCGTCTCGTCCTTCACCCAGTAGTCCTCGGCCCCCGCGCACACCACCGTGCACTCCCACCCGTAGCGCGGCAGGTGGCGCGTGAAGCCCAGCACGCGATGCACGCCGCCGCCGCCGAGCGGCGGGTAGAAATAGCACACGACCAAGAGCCGGCGGCTCATCGGCGGCGCCCGGCGAGCCCCACGAACAACGACTCGATCTCAGCCAGATTGCGCGATCGATCCGCGCGTTCCTCCACCACCCGCCGGTTGCGGCGTCGCGCCTCCTCTGCCCACGCCGGGTCCGAGAGCACGGCGTCCAGAGCCCGGGTGAGGCCGGCCGCGTCACCGACCCGGAACAGGCGCGCCCCCGCGCCCTCGTCGACCCACTCGCGGTTCCCCTCCAGATCCGTCACCACCGGGACCGCCCCACTCGCCATCGCCTCGAGCAGCGTCACGGAGGTGGAGTCGGAGCGCGAGGCCGAGACGTAAATCTCCGCCCGCGAGAGCCAGCTGGCGAGCGAGGTCGCGTCGAGCCGGCCCACGAACTGGAACCGACCCGGCGGCAAGAGCGAGGCCGCGGCCGCCTCGAGGGCGCGACGGCGCGATCCGTCGCCCGCGAGCGCGAGCCGCGCGTCGGGCCGCGCGCGCAGCACCGGTGCCACGCCGGCGAGCACGGTGCCGATGTCGTAGACCGGTTCGAGCATGCGCGCGCTGACCAGCAGCCCGGGCTCTCGGGGTGCGGCGGCGTCGTAGCGCGTCAGATCCACGCCCCACGGGATGCAGTGCACCCGCGCCGCCGGAGCACCCAGGTCGCGCGCGGCCCGGGCCAGGTTTTCGGCGTCGGCGAGGACCAGATCGGCACGCTCGAGCACGAACCGCGAGCGGGCGCGCTTGAGCGCGTGGCCCGCGCGCAGCAGATCGGAGCCCCAGGCGGTGACCGACAGGGGGTGGCGCCCGACCAGGGCCGCGAGCAGCCCATAGTTCGGCACGAAGTGCGCGTCGACCAGGTGGGGAGCGAACGCTTCGAGGCCGCGGGCCAGCGCCGGCGCGGCGAGCGGATAGCGCAGGAGCCCCGGCAGACGAATCGACGGCAGCGCATGCGCGGCCAGCTGCTGGGGCCCGCGCTCCAGCGACCAGAGACGCACGTCGTGCCCGCGCGCGCGGAAGTGCTCGACCCAGCGCCAGGTGTGGACGACGGCGGCGTTGGCGAGGGTGGCGATCTTCACGCGCTCTCCCCGCGCGCCCGGTCGCGGCGCCACCACGACTGCGCCCGAGCCACCGCCCGCCCGAGCGGGCCCGCGTGGCACGCGTCGAGCCATCGCACCGGATAGCGGAGCGAACGTGCGCCGAACGAACGCTTGAAGGCGATCAGGGAATCGAAGCCACCGCTTGCGCCCAAGTTCAACCGTTCCACGCCGCGCTCCGCGCACCACTCGGCCAGCGACCAGAGAAGCAAGGGGAACGCGTGCCGGTGGCGGCCCTCGGGGTGCGTGCCGCTCCACCACGCCAGCACTTCGCGCGCGTGCACGAGCGCCAGCACCGCGGCGAGCAGGCCACGGTCGTCGCGCACCGTGAACAAACGCGCGGCGGGGTCTTGGTCCACGCGGGTGAGCAACCTGCGGCAGAGGGCGAGCGGGAGCGGACGATGGCCGCTCCAGCTCCGGCTCTGGGCCGCGTGCTGGACGTACGCCTCCTCGAGCGCCCCCGGCTCCTCGGCGAACCGCAAGCCGAGACGCCGGGCGCGGCGCACCTGCTGGCGCAGATCGCCCTCGGCCGCCCGAAAGGCGACCGTGGCACCGCGGGAAAGATCGATCCACGAGGTCTCGAGCCATCGCGTCTCGCCACCCAGGCGCTCCAGAGCGGGTGCCACGTCGGGTCCCAAGGGCCGATAGCCGATCCACGCCCCGCCCACCGCGCCGAGCGCTGCCGCTTGCGCGTCGAGCGCTTCCGCGACGGCGGCATCGACCTCTTCGTGTGCCCCCGTTCGGGCGAGCGGGGCCCCGGGCAGTGAATACGGCATGAGGTGGATCCAATGGAGTCCCCCACGGCGCTCGACCATCACTCCCACGCCGCCGAGAAGCGCTCCCTCGCGCTCCACGGCGACGAACGCCGGAGAGAATCCCGGCAGCGTGGCGGCGAGCGCAGCCCACAGCGCGCCTCGATGGGCCGGCGTGGCGCCCGGGTCCTCCGCCACGAGCGTCTCCCAATCGGCGGGAGGACCGTCGAGCACCCGCCACTGCGGCCGTGACACGGCGCTACCTCAGGAGCACGAGGCGCGTGATGGTCTGGCGGCCGCCAGCCTCCGCGCGAATCAGATAGACCCCGGGCTCGACGAGTGACCCATCCTCCGCACGGCCGTCCCAGAACACCTGCCCGGACGCGGTGGCGCCGAAGCGTCGCACCCTGCGCCCGGTGACGTCCACCACCTCACCCTGAACCAGCGGCGCGTCGCTCCTAAGGCGCAGCGTCGCGCCGAGCCCGGTGAGCAGCAGCGGGTTGGGGTAGACCTGGACGTGGAGCGTGCGCGGCACCGGCTGGGTCGGCGGAACGTAGAAGGGATCGTAGCGGTTGAGGCCGGACGCCGTGGCCACCCAGACCACGCCGCTCGTGGGGTCGACGGCGATCGCGTGCACTTCGTCGTCGCTGAGCGGAGAGTTGTGCGTGGTGAAGGACTCGGTCCTTCCTCCAGGGTGGAACGCACTGAGCCCGCTCACCGATCCCGCCCACACGGTTCCGTCCNNNNGTGGACGCCGAACAGAGGCTGCGTCCCGGGCATCGCGATGTGGTCCACCGATGGGGAGCTCGTCCCCGCCCCTTGCGAGAAGCGCAGCAGCTCCGAGCTGGTGAGCGCCCATACGGAATCACCGTAGGTGGCCAGCCCGCGGATCGACAGGTTGTTGGCGCTCACGATGTGGAGGAACTTGGTGCTGTCGACGGGCAGGGTGAAGAAGTCGAGCCCCTTGTCATCGTATCCGACCCAGATCCGGCCGTTGCCGCTCACCGCGAGCGCGTGGACGAAGGTCCCGGCCATTCTCCCCCCGGTGTTCGCGGGGTTCCAATTGCGGACGTAGTTCCCCGAGGCGTCGTACTGCTCGAGGCCGATGGGATCGATGTCGCCCTTGGCCGGCGTATCCATGCCGAACCAGTGACCGCCCTGTCGGTCCACGGTCGCCGACAGGACCCAGGTGCGGCGTTGTAGCTCCTGGTTGGTGGCTACCACGTGGTGCGTGACGACCGGAGGCGACTCAGAATCGTCGAGCTCGTCCAAGGCGAAGCTCCAGCAACCCACCCACTTGTGACCCAGAGCGTCGACCAAGAGCCCCAGGGCCGCGTTCGGGTTCCTGAACGTCGTGTCGCACCCGGCCCCCGTGCACGCGACCGGCGGCCACAGACGCCACTCCTTCCCGTCGAAGCGTCCCACGCCGTCCTCGGAGGTGGTCACGTAGACCCGACTTCCCTCGAGGGCGACCTGGATCACGTTGTTGCTGGGGGGGCCGGCCGGCACCGGGTGCTGGATCCACGGGCCGCTCGCCGCTTGCTCGAAGATCCCGTCGGCTCGGGCGGCGAACGCGATCCCGTCCGGATCCACGCTCGGCTCGGGATCGTCGCCGCTGGCGCCGCTCACCGGGGCACCAGCGATCGCGGTCCAGTCCGAGCCGTTCCAGCGAAGCATACCGTCGTCTCCCACCACCAACACCACGCCCTGATCGTCGACCAGAGAGCGCGCGACTCCCACGCTGCCGTCCGCCTCCCACTGCTGCTGGGCCGGAAGGAAGCGGTAGACGGCGCCGCCCGCGCGGGCGAACAACGAGGTCCCGTCCGAGGCCAGGCTCGTGACCTCGAGCGAGGCGAGACCGGCGTTCACCGGCCGCCAATCGGTGAGCTGGGTCGAGAGGCGGGCAAACCCCACGCCGCGACGGGTGGCGAGCCATAGCGTGTCACCGAGCGGCTCGATCCCGGTCACCGACGCGGAGGCGAACGTGGTGTCGAAGGAGACCGTGTTGGCGTCGGGAAGCGAACCGGTGATCTGGCGTCCGTCCCACAGCGCCACACCCTCGGTGGTGCCGATCCACATCGTGTCCCCCTGGGCCTCGAGCACGCTCACGGTGTCCCCCGGCACGCCGTCGAGGACGTTCAGAATGCCGGCACCGAGCCCGTCGGCGGTGAGGCGGCTCACGCCGGCGCCGCGCGTCCCGACCCATAGCCTACCCGCGGGGTCCACGGCGAGCCGGCTGAGCTGGTTGCTGCCAAGCACCCCGGGCTCGCGCCGAATCGCTTCGGTGAGGCCGGTAGCCCGATCGAGCCGGACCAGCCCGGCCTCGGCGGTGGCGCCCCACACCTGGTCGGGCAACGCTACCAGGTCGGTGAAGTGCTCGATCTTGAGGTAGCTGGTCCAGGCCGAACTGCTGGCCACCGCCGGCAGCGCCGCCAGCGCCAGCAGCGCGATGAGGCACCTCACGGGTCACTCCACGCGGCCGAACAGATCCGCGAAACGCAGCTGCCACACCATCCAGGCCGCCTCCCACACGATGCGGCGGCTCATCTTGGAGGTCCCGGCGCGGCGGTCCACGAACAGGATCGGGATCTCGCGGATCCGGAATCCCCGCCGCCAACACTTGAACGACATCTCGATCTGGAACGCGTAGCCGTCGGAGCGCACTCGGTCGAGCCGGATCGCCTCCAGCGCGCGCCGCCGAAAACACTTGAAGCCGCCGGTGGCGTCGTGGACAGGCAAGCCGGTCACCCAGCGCGTGTAGGCATTGGCGCAGTAGGACAGGATCAGGCGCGAGAGAGGCCAGTTCACGACCGTCACGCCCCCGTTCAGGTAGCGCGAGCCCAGCACCAGGTCGTTGGTCTTGGCGGCCTCGAGGAAATCGGGGATGGCCGCGGGATCGTGCGAGAAGTCCGCATCCATCTCGAAGATGTACTCGGCGCCGCGCTCGAGCGCGTAGCGGAACCCGTCGCGGTACGCGGACCCCAGGCCCTGCTTGCCCGGCCGCTTGAGCAGATGGACGCGTGGATCGCTCGCCATGCGCTCCGCCACCACCTCCGCGGTTCCGTCGGGCGAGTTGTCGTCCACCACCAGCACCTCGAGGCCATGCGGCAGCTCCAGCAGCCCGTCGAGCAGCCGCCCGATGTTGTCGCGCTCGTCGTAGGTGGGGATGATCACCAGCTTCTCCACCTAGGCACCCCCGGGCGCGGCGCGAGCCGTTCGACCGATGAGCCGCGGCGCCACGATCAGTCCCACCGCGACCAACAGGCTCACGAGCGACAGGCCGAGACCCAGCCGCACCGCACGGGGCCGGAAGTGGAACGCCACCCGGTGTCGCCCGGCAGGGACCGCGACCGCGCGGAGCAGGTAGTCGGCCTTGAGAATCTCGACCGGCCGTCCGTCCACCGTGGCGATCCAATCCGGATACCAGAGGTCGGCGAGCCGCAGAAGACCGGGCCCGGGAGTCTCCACGTCGATCGTGACGTCGTTGAGCCCGTAGCGCACGATCCGGGCCTGCGCACCCTCGACCGGACCCAGCTTGAGGCCCGGATCCTTCTCGAGCCACGTGCCGCGGGCCGCGTCGAGGGTGCCCACCGCCACCGAATCGAGGATCGCGCGCGCCGGATGCGCGACGCGGTACTCCCCCACCACCGTGGCGCGCGGCAACCCCGGGACCCGATAGATGATGCGCGAGCCCTCGAACACCGGCGGCGCTCCACCCGGGATGGGCTGATAGACGATCGCATAGCGCACGTTGAGCAGCCGCATCCAGCGCACGTTGTCGATCAGCTGAGAGTCGTCGTAGTCCTGGAACAGGCGCGGCTTGGCGGCGTGATACCCCCCCACCGAGGAGATCCCGAAGGCGGCGAAGCGGTTGCTCTGGAAGTCGCCGCGCTCGAGCGGCAGCACGCGGAAGTCCTGTGGGGGACCGGCCTTCTCGAGGAACTGAATCACGTCGTCGCGCTCGCGGTTGGCATCGTTCTGCACCTTGTCGCCCACCGCGAGCGCCATCACGCGGCCGCTCACCGGCCACAGGTCGACCAGCAGCAGCACCAGGAGGATGAGCGAGGCCATCGTGGGCTTGAGCGCGCGGCGGCGGGTGAAGACCAGCACCGAGACACCGAGCAGGCCCAGCAGGCACGCGCGCCCGAGATCGGAGGCACACGCCTGGAACGCCGCTTGTGCTGCCTGCGGAGAGAGATCGGACCGCCGCGCGTGCACCGCTTGCAGGTAGCTCGCGCGCCACGCGTCCTGACCGAAGAAGCCGATCACCAGCGCGATCCCGAGGACGCCGGCCATGCCCCACACCAGACGCCCGAGCCATGGGCCGTGCCGTTCCGGATCGGAGGTCTCGTCGAGGACGCGCGTCCAGCCCCACGAGAGCGCGAGCGCTGCCGCGAGCTGGAACAACACCAGGATCATCACCGGGACGCGGAACTTGTTGAAGAGCGGCAGGTGCCGATAGAGGATTTCGTAGAGTGGAAAGTGCTTGCCGAAGGCGACCAGCAGCGCGAACAACGCCAGGGCGGCGGCGAAGGCGCGCGGCGGGCCCGTGGTGAGGAGGGCCGGCACCGCAAGGAGCGCCGCCACGATCCCCAGGTAGGCGTTGGGGTAGTCGGTGAAGGGCATCGCCCCCCAGTAGGTGGGCCCGCCGAATCCCACCGCGCCCGGCACCAGCATGGACGGCAACTCCCACGGACCGAGCGACCATGCGGTCGCGTACTCCACGCCGACGCCGCCGTCGGCACCCCCGCCGCGGATCGAGTAGCGGGCGTAGTCGCGCAGCGGCAGGTTGTAGAAGCCCGCCAAGCCGAACGCGAGCGCCATCGCGGCCGCCACCCCTGCGGCGCGCCCGACGCGCACGCCGAGTGCCGGCGTGTCCGGCGTCCTACGGAAGCCCGCGAGCACGTCCACCAGCGCGTAGAGCCCGACCGCGAGCCAGGTGTAGAAGACGATCTGCGCGTGTCCGCGCAGCATCTGGAAGCCGCCGGCGAGCGCCAGCCAGCCCAAGTCGGAGAGCCTGCCGCGGCGCTGCCACCGCGCCGCCAGCCACAGCAGCAGGGGCAGGTAGGCGGAATCGACCAACTGGCTGCCGTGTCCGTGGGAGCCGACCGCGACCAGGTTGGGCGCGAAGACGAACGCCGCCCCGGCGAGCAGCGCGCCCTCGGGGCGCGCCCCCCACTCGCGCGCGAGCAAGAACAGGAACAGGGCCCCGAGGAAGTAGTAGAGCAGGAGCCAGGTCATGTCGGGCAGCGGCACGACGCGCGCGACCAGCGCGAGCGGCCAGTCGGGAGGATAGATGAGCGGGTTGTAGGCTCCGCTCGCGAACGAGGGCATGCCCAAGAACACGTACGGATTCCAGAGCGGGTAGACGTGGTCCTTGTAGAGCGACTGCTCTCCCGCACGCACGAATCCCGCGGGCGCGGTGGTGTCGGGGGACACGAAGGTCTTCCCCTCGAGCACGACCTGATGGAAGAACACCACCGTAAGGAGCCCCAGCAAGGCGGCGGCGCGGCCGGTGGTGAGCCTGCTTCGCGTCCCTCCGCTCGCCGGGCGGCGGGCCTTCGGCTTGACCTTGCTCATGGTGTCCGCCGGAGAAGTCGCGGGCTCACGTCAGGGCGCGAGCGCTACCCGCCGCTCGATCTCACCCACCATGCGCTCGGCCAGCATCCCCCAGTCGTAGGGCCGCGCCAGGGCCCGGCACGCCTCGCGGTCGGGGGAAGCATCGAGCGCGACCCGGACGGCGGCTTCGAGCGCGGTCGGGTCGGCGGCGAATTGCAGATGCGGGGGACGCGGCGTGAGATCGAGGATCGGTGTGCTGATGACGGGAACTCCAGAGGCCAGGTACTGGTAGACCTTGTTGGGATTGATACCCTTCACGAACTTGTCCTGCGCCCGGAAAGGTATCACACCGAGGTCCAGCCCCTGCATGTAGGCCGGGACCTCCGCGTAGGGCCTCGGCCCCAGAATCGCCACTCCTTCGCGCGCCGCCAGCGCCCCGACCGCCGCCGCCGTATCGGGCAAGCCGGGACCGATCAGGACCAGCGTGCCGCCGCGCCGCGCGCCGCGCAGCACCTCGAGGGTTTCGAAGTCCAGGAAGTGCGATAGCGCTCCGAGGTAGCCGATCCGGGGCCGTGGCAAGCGTTCGAGATCAGGCGGCACCGGCCGCGGCGTCGCGAAGTGCTCGAGCTCGACGCCATTGCCGAGCAGGACCAGCGGCCGCGCGATCTCGCCCTCGAGCTCGCGACGGTAATGCTCGGACACCACGAACAGCGCGTCCACGTGAGCGATGGTGCGCATCCAGTACTCGCGCGCCCAGGGGGGCGTCCCCGCGAACTGAAACGGGCTGTCGTTGAAATCGTAGAAGGTCATGCGGTGGGGTCGTCGCGCGAGCGCTCCGGGACAGTAGATGTTCGAAGCCAGGAGCACCGGGCGGGGCTCGACTCCGAGGCGCGCGAGTACGGCGCCGAGCCAGCGCTCGGCGATCCACTCGAACACCGCCCTGCCGGCGCGACCCGAGGTCAGCGCGTTGTAGAGGGCGCTCGTCGTGCCGGGCTTCAAGAACGGCACGGTGAAGATCGTCACCCGCCCCTCGCGGCGCGGCCGCCACGGATCGGAGCCGCCCAACGCGGGCGGTTGGGCGAAGAACACCCGCCAACGCTCGGGGAACCGCGAGAGCAGGAATTGTTTGCGGGTGCGGAAGTAGCCCCAGCGCACCTCGGACAGGACGACGAGGTCCATCAGGATCGGGGCGACCACCGGCGGGGCGGCGCGACGGACCCCAAGTCCGGGTGCCCGGGCCATGGAGCGGGACCCGCGAGGGAGCCCGGCCCGCGCCGGGTGTCCTCCGATGCCGAATGCGGGGGCCCCGAAGACTCGCGCGCGCGATCTTCCATCACCTGGACGTAGGAACGGTGAAGCCCCGGATGGTCGTACGGCAGATCGGGCCGCTCGACCAGGCGCGGGTCGCTCGCCAGCCACTTACGGGCCCACGATTCCAAGGACAGCCAGCGCCATACCTGGAGCCCGATCGCGCGGCGACTCTCGAGGAAGGCGTCGAGCTCGGCCGCCACCGCCTCTCGCTCCACCCACTCGTGCCAGGGGCCGGGCTCGAGCAGTCGCCGCTTGAGCTCGCCGGCGTGGCGACGGCGCAGCCAGATATCGGTCGGGGTCTCGAAACCCATCTTGTCGCGTCGCGCGAGCACCGATTCCGGGATGCGGTCGCGCAACGCTCGGCGCAGGATCACCTTGGTGGCCGCCCCCTCGAGACGCGCCGAGTCCGGAAGCGAGAACGCCAGCTCGACCAGCCGGTAGTCGAGGAACGGCAGTCGCGTCTCGATCGAGAACGCCATGCTGTTGCGGTCCTCGTAGCGCAGCAACGAGGGGAGCAGCCGCTGCAGGGTATCGAACGCCTGCTGGCGGAGCACCGCCGACCGGAACTCGAGCGGTCTTGGCGCCGGGCTCGCCGGGAGTCGGCGCAGCCCCGCGCTCAGCACTCGATCCTTGCCCTGGCCGAACCTCCGCCGTAGTGGACGCACCAGCGCCGACGGCAGCCACGGCTCGAGCGTGAGAGCCAAGGCGTGCGTCGGGCCGAGCCGCCGCGCCACCGGACCCCATAGTGCGAAGAACGAAGCCACATCGCCTGCAACCAACAGGTCGCGCAGCCTCAGCGGCAGGTAGCGCAGGTAACCGGCGAGCGTCTCGTCGCCACCTTGGCCGTCGAGCAGCACGCGCAACTCGTGCGCTCCGGCGAGCGCCATCACCTTCCACTGCGAGTAGAGCCCCGGCCCGGCGGTCGGCTCGTCCTGCTGGAAGGTCATGCGCTCGAACACCTCCCAGAAATCGGCGCCGTCCGGAACCACGAGGTGCGACGTCGCGCCGCTCGCCGCGACCGTGTCGCGCACGTAGGGGCGCTCGTCGTAGGCGGGCCCCTCGTCGTAGGCGCAGGTGAACGCGTGCAAGGGACGCTCGACCAGGCGGGCGGCGGTGGTCACGACCGCGCTCGAGTCGATGCCGCCCGAGAGGCACGAGCCGACCTCGACGTCCGCGCGAAGCCGGAGGCGCACCGCGTCGGTGAACAGCTCCTCGAAACGCCGCTCCCAGTCGGCCGGACCGCCCGGGGCAAGGCGCGACGGATCGAGCCCCCACCAGCGCGTCATCTCGAGCCCACGCTCGCCGATCCTGAGGAAGTGACCGGCGGGGAGCTGCGCCACGCCTTCGAAGAAGGTCTGCATCTCGTGGTCCACCCAGTCGAGCGCCAAGAAGTCGCGCACCGACGCGGTCCGCGCGACGATGCGAAGCGGCTGCGTGAGCACGAGCGCCTTGGGCTCCGAGGCGAACGCCAGCGTTTGCTCGTCCCACTGGAAGTAAAATGGCTTCACGCCGAAGCGGTCGCGCGCGCAGAACAGCTCGCGGCGCGCTCCGTCCCACAGCGCGAACGCGAACATGCCGTTGAAACGCTCGAGGCAGCGCGCACCCCAGCGCCGGTGGGCGGCGAGGATCACCTCGGTGTCGCTGGTGCTCGTGAACCGATCCCCCAGCGACTCGAGCTCGGAGCGCAGCTCGACGTGGTTGTAGACCTCACCGTTGTACGTGATCCAGGTGCGGGCCTCGGGCCCGCACATCGGCTGGTGGCCGGACGGCGAGAGGTCGACGATCGAAAGCCGTCGATGCGCGAGCCCGACCGAGAAGTGGGTGTCCCCTCGCAGCTCTCCGTGCGCTCGGTGCGGGGCGTAGGGGAGGCGGCTCGCGAACACTTCGGCGGGGGTCGCGGCCCCGCCCAGGGTGCGGGTGACCCCCGAGCGCGCGTCGATCAGGACCAGGCCTTCGTCGTGAGGGCCGCGATGGCGCAGCAGATCCGACATGCGTTGGAGTCGCCCGAGATCGACGCGCCCCGAGACCCGGTACAAGCCCGCGATGCCGCACATGGAAGGCTCGTTACCCTCCGATCCCGTCCGCCGCCCGGGAGCGCGCGACGGCACCGCGGTCCGCACCCACCCCGAGCGCCCACGCGGCCAGAACGAACCCTCCCGCGACCGCGAGCTTGAGCGCCCAGCCCCGCGGACCGGGCGGCGCCAGGCGCTGCGCCGCGAGTGCCAAGCCCAGCGCCAGCGCGAACACGAGCAAGAGCCGTCCACCCCGGTAGGGCATCGGATGCACCCGCTGCGCCGCGGCATAGGTCAGCGCCACCAGCACGACGTGGGCCGCCAGCGTGGCCGCAGCCGCGCCCGCCGCTCCGAAGCGCGGGGTGAGCGTCGCATTGGCCACGAGCGAAACCAACGCCGCCCCGAGCGCGGTCGCGCCCAGCAGCGGCGTGCGCAGCGAAAGCTGGATCCCGAGGCAGGCCACATAGTAAGCACCGTAGGCCACCGCCGCAAAGGTGAGCACCAGCGCCGGCCCCGCGGCCGCGCGATACTCCGGGGGAACGAGCAGCACGAGCGCCTCGGGGGCGAAGCTGCCGATCACGAGCGCTCCCAGCGAAGCGACCGCGACGTAGAGCGCGAGCACGCGCGCGTACAGGCGCGGCGCGTCGGCCGATTGCGCGCGCTCGTGGGCGAACGGAAAGAACGCGAGCGAGAACGCCGACACGCCCATCATGGCCACCGCGAAGAACTTGACCGCCACCGCGTACACGCCCACCTCGGCGAGGCCGCGGTGCCGTTGCAAGAAGAAGCGGTCGGAGGCGATCACGACGCCGTACGCGAGCGAGGCGGGCACCAGCGGCAGCCCGAAGGAGAGCATCCGCGTGAGCACCGCACGGTCTCCGCGCGGCGCCAGGCTCGGGCGCGTGAGCACGAGCCCGAGCACGGCGGTGAGCGCGTCGCCGGCGAGCTTGCCATAGAGCACTCCCGCCACGCCCAGGCCGCGGTGAAGCACCAGCCAGAGCGAGATTCCTCCGGTGGTCAGGGTCTGGACCAGGTTCAAGGCGATGAACTTCCAGGGCTGGAAGGTGACGCGCAGCACGTCGTTCGCGAACAGCACCAGGAGCGTGAACGGCAGGGTGGAGGCGCCGATCAGGACGTACTTGCGATAGGCGGAGGATCCCACCAACCCGCCCGACAGCGGCGTGGCCAGCCAGGCCAGCAGCAGGGCCGCCGGGAACGCCATCGCGATCCGAAACGCGAGCGACGTCGTCACCATGCGCCGCCGCGCCTCGCGGTCGGGCTCGCGATAGAAGAACCTCACCAGGGCCGAGTCCATGCCGAACACCAGCACCAGCACCACGAACTGGGAATAGGCGAGCACCAGGTCGGCCACGCCGTAGACGTCGCGGGTCAACACGCGCGTGAGCACCGGGACCAGCAAGAGCTGGACGGCGCGGCCACTCACCTGGCCGAGCCCGTAGACCAGCGACTCGCCGGTCAGACGCTTGAGCGCGTCACGCACGGTCGGTCTCGTGGGCCGCGGGCGTCGGCGCCGCGGGGGCGCGGCGCAGCGAGTGGTAGAGATCGAGCAAGCGCCCGGCGATCACGGGGGCGGCGTGCTCGCGCTCGACGTACGCGCGGCCGGCTTCACCCAGGCGGCGGCGCGCGGACGGATCCTCCAGCAACTCGGCCAAGCGGAGCGCGAGGTCCTCCTTGGTGCAGCGCACCACCGGGCAGCGGTCGAGCCTCGGCTCGAAATCCGGACGCACGAAGCACAGTACCGGCTTGCCCATCGCCATCGCCTCGACCGCCACCATGCCGTACCAACCCATGAAGAGCTGGTCCACCACCACGTCGGCCTCGGCCAAGCGGGCCTTGAGCTCGGTCCAGGGAACGCGCTCCACCACCTCGAAGGCGACCCCCGGGAAACGCCCGGCGAGCGCGTCGTATGCCTTCTCCACGTAGCGCGTGCCCTTGATCAGGCGGTTCGTGGGGGCATGGAGTACCCGCCGTACCGCCTCGCCGCCCGGCCGGAACGGGTAGTCCGCCACGTCCACCGCGACCGGAAGATGCCGCGCGCGTAGCGCGGACTCGAGCAGGTCCGGAGTCGAGACCAGCTCGGCGTCGGCGTGGCGTGCCGCCTGGGCCAGGATCACGCGCTGGCGCGGAGGGACGCAGAACGGGTCGCACTCGGTGCAGGTCGCATGGCTATGGGTGGCCAGCATGTGGGCGCGGTTGCGCACGTCGCAGCCGTGATAGTGAAACACGATCCGTGCACCGAGGAGGTGATGGAGAGGCAGATCGAAGTTATGGGGCGGGATCAACGTGCGCCCGAAGTGGAAATGGAGGATGTCGTAACGACCGAGGTGGCGCAACGTGGCGGCCAGATACCCGGCGTAGCGCGGAAGCAGCGGGAGGCGATCGTAGGGCTTGAGCTCGTCGGGCTGGTACTGCGGGAAGCTGGGATTGTAAGCGAGCGAGTGCGCTCGCACGCCGAGCGCGCGCAGCGCGCGCGCCAAGATCGAGGCTTGTCCCGCGATCTCGGCCGGAGCGTGGAGCACGCGCAGCGGCCTCATCGCGGCCTCCCGAACGGATTGTCGGCCCCGCACCACGGGCAGGTCCAGCGCGCGGGCCAGGGGCGCGGCGGATCGAGCACCGCGTGCTCGCCGCAGGCGCGGCACACGTGCGTGACGCGGCGCGCCCACGGCGCGCGTCGCGCACCAGGTCCCGCCGCGCGGCGGAAGGTGGCCACGAAGTTGGCGTCGCGGGCGAGGTCCAAGCCGATCGCGCGATGGACCCGGGCGAGCGCCGTCGTGAACGGGGCCTGGAGCCGCCGCGTGCGCGGATCGTTCATCCACGAGAAGCCCGCCGGCACGCGCGCCAAGGACTCGATCTCGAAGCCGCGCGATTCGAACAACGTCAACAGCGTCTCGAGGTCGAAGCGCTGCTGATGCTCGAGGCGCTTACGGAGCTTGAGCAGCGCGTACTTGGCGAACAGGCCGGCGAAGCGGTAGAGCCGATCGTCGAACGAGGCGCTGCGCGGCACCGCGACGTAGAGCGTTCCGCCCGGCGTCGTCACCCGGGCCAGCTCGTCGCAGCACGCGGAGAGCTCGGCCACGTGCTCGAGCACGTAGTGGCAGATCGTGAGGTCGAACGACGCGTCGCGGAACGGCAGCCGCGCCAGGTCCGCGCGCAGCACGAGGACGTGCGCCGCGGGCTCCGGCGGGCCGGGCGGAAACTTGATGTCGAACGACGTCACCGCGATGTCGGGGCGCTCGGCGTAGCGCCAGGAGCCGGGGCCACATCCGGCGTCGAGTGCTCGGGTAAGGGATGGAGCGCCCGCGATCAGCTCGCGCAGGAAGAGAGCCGGTTCCCCCGCCGACCGTTCGGGCCGGCGCGCCCAGGGGGTCGCGATCGTCACGGAGCCACCTCGGACGCAGGCCTGCGGCGCGCCGCGTCCCACAGCGCGCGCGGCACGGCGGCGGCCGCCGCGATCCGCCCGTGCAGCAGCAGCCACCCGGACAGCGCCACCTGCTGGACGAGGAAGGCCGGCAGCCAGGTGAGGCGCCCCACACCGCGCGCGTGGCGGGCGAACAGCTCGAGGTTGGCCCGCAGCCGCTGGTAGATCTTCCACGCGCTCGCCTGCCCGCTCGCCGCCGATACCTCGTGCCACACCCGGGCCTGCGGCACGAAGCGCAGCCGAAGCCCAACGGCGCGCGCGCGCAGCGACCAGTCCGCGTCCTCGGCATAGATGTGGTAGCGCTCCTCGAGCAGCCCCACCTTTTCCCACGCTTCACGACGCGCGAGCAGGCAGCAGCCGGTGACGTAGCCGGTGTCCTCGACCTCCCGATATTGCCCGCGGTCCATGGCCCGCAGCCCACGGTGCGCGGTCAGCCCCAGGGCCGTCACGCAGACTCCGCCCGCGTACCAGATGCGCCGGCTCGGCGCCGCGAAGTAGATGAGCGGCGCGACCGCTGCGGTGCTCGGATCACGCTCGAGTACGCCCAGCAAGTGCTCGATCAATCCCGGATCGGGCAGCGTATCGTTGTTGAGCAGCATCACGGCGTCCGCCCCCGCCCCCTGTGCGCGCACGAGCCCGGCGTTGTTTCCGCCGGCGAAACGCCGGTTCTCGGGCAGCGCGAGCACCTCGGCGCGCGGGAACTCGCGGGCGAGTGCTTCGACGGTGCCGTCGCTCGAGCCGTTGTCCACCACCAGGACATGGACGGTCCACGGCGAGGAGACGCGGCAGCGCGCGAGGGCAGGCAAGAGCGCGCGCAGGTGCGAGAGCCCGTTCCAGTTGAGGATCACGATCCACAGCTGCTTCACGGCGCGCGCGCTTCCGCTCGCGCCGCGACCCCGAGATTGCGCGCCGCGACCGCGGCGAGTGCGACGAGCAGCAGTGCGGCGGCTACGAGCGGTGCCCGGGGCACCCCCGCGTAGCCGGCGTAGAGCCACCAGTAGTCGAGCGCGTGGAGCAGGCGACGCTGATCCTCCACTCCCACGCCGATGCGCGGGTCCACGATACCGTCGCCGCCCAGTCGCGGTGCCTGGCCGCGCAGGTGCTCGCCCAGATTGCGCACCAGCATGCGCCAGTGGTCGGCGAGGGGGCTGAAGCGGGGATTGAAATGGCTGTCGCTCATGAAGCGCGGATCGGAAAGGGGAAGCCGGTACGGGTAATCGCCGGCTTCGCGCATTTGAGCGCCGAAATGGATCGACACGCCCCCGATTTGAACCAACACGCCGGCCAGGCCGAGCGCCACCGCCGCGACACGGGTCCGGCGCGACGCCTGATCGAAGGCGAAGGCCACTCCGAGGAACACGAGCGGCAGGATGGGCACGAGGTAGCGCGGACCGAACGAGCCGTCGCCCGCCCAGTGCTGGAACGTGCCGTAGAGTCCGAGCGCGAAGATCGTCGCCGTGAGTCCCGCGACCGCCGCGGCCCGCGCGCGCCCGCCGGCCGTCACCATGCGGCGCCAGCCCGCCGGAGCGAGCCACAACGAGGGCGCGAACCACAGCACTCCCTTGCCCGACGAGATGAGCAGGCCGTAGAGCCCGACCAGGAGCGGCGTCGTGTAGGCGGCGGGCGTGGCTTGCATGCCGTAGCCGGTCTCGAACGGGTTGCCGAAGCGGGCCCAGTCGTAGAGGGCGTGACCCACGAGCGCCAGGGCAAACCCTCCGAGCACCGGCCACGCGCGCCGTGGTCGTGAGACCAATGGGAGCGCACACAGGATCGCGAGGGGCGTGACGCTGAGCTTGGCGGAGACCGCGAGCAACGCTCCGAGTGCCGCCGTCCAGAGCCGCTTCGAGCCGTCCCCCGCGCTCCCCGCCAAGACCAGCAACAGGCCGAGGGCTTCGAGCGGCTCGGCCATGAAGCTCTTCGCGTACACCCACAGCGGCGTGGCGAAGCCGAGCAGCAGGCTCGCCGCCAGCGCCGGAAGCACCCGCACGCCGAGACCGCGCGCCGCGGCGTAGAACACGCCCAGCAGCACCGCGGTCAGCCCGGCATTCAGGAACGAGGCCACGAACCGCGTGACCAGCGGACGCCGCGCCTCGGGGGCGGCCGCGGCCATCACCTCGCCCGCCGCGACCAGCGGCAGCGCCAGGACCGCCTGGCCCGCGGCGTTCTTGGTGACCGGCAGGCCGCGGGCTCCGATCGCCGTCGCTCCCTCGGGAACGTCGATCCTGCCGTGGAGCAGAGATCTCGACAGCTCCAGCATCGTGACCTCGTCGCTGCCGACGATGCGCCCGCCGCCGGTCACCGCATAGACCAGGAACGCCAGCAGCGTGAGCCGACGTGCGGTGGATTTCATCGCCACCCCCGCGCCGGCTTCAGCGCATCGCCCAGCTCGAGCAGGCGCGCGGCGAGCGCGTGCCACGAGTGCTTCTCGCGCAGCGTCTGGACACCGGCGCCCAGCCTGGCCGCGAGCCCGTGCTCGAAGTAGCGGACGATCGCCGCCGCCAGCGCGGCGGGGTCCCCGGGCGGCACGATCAGTCCGGTCTCGTCGGGGCGCACCGTCTCCGAGAGTCCACCCACGTCGGTGGTGATGACCGGGAGCCCGAGAGCGTACGCGACGTGGGTGACACCGCTCTGGGTGGCCGCGCGGTACGGCAGCACCACGACGTCGGCGGCCTTGAACACCGCTTCCACCTCGGAGTCGTCGAGGTAGCGCTCGAGCAGCCGCACCTGGGGCTCGCCGCCGGCCGCGGCAGCGCGCGCGCGGTAAGGCGCAGGATCTTCGTAGAACTCGCCCGCCACGACCAACGTGGCGGGGCGGCGGGCGCGCACGAGAGGCCACGCGTCGAGCAGCACGTCGAGGCCTTTGTAGCGCCGGACGTAGCCGAAGAACAGCACCACGTCTCCTTCCAGCTTCAGGGCCTCTCGCGCGCTCTCGCGCGTCCACCGGCCGCGCTCGAACTGGGCGTAGAGCGGATGGGCCACGCGCCGCCGTGGGGCCTTGGGCTTCAAGCGATCGAGGTCACGCTCCACGCTCTCGGACATCACCAGGTACCCGTCGGACCGCGACAGCATCCAGCGAGTGAGCGCGTGATCGCCCGGGCGATGTTCGTGCGGCACGAGATTGTCGCACACCAACACGACGCGCGTGCCGTTGCGTCTCGGCCGGCCGACGGAGGACGCGAACGCCGGCCCGAAGAACGGGAGCCACCATTTGAGCACCACCAGGCCGGGCGCGAAGCGATCGAGATGGGAGGCGACGCGCGGCCAGGTCCACGGACCCACGCTGTCGAGCAGCGGTACCACTGGAAAGCGCGGCGGCGCCGCCGCCGGATCGCGCTGGCTCCCGCCGGGGAACAGCAGGCTCGGGTACTGGCGTGTGAAGGTGACGCCTCGCACCTCGGCGTGGGGCATGAGCGCCTCGCCGAGTAACCCCAGGTACTGCGCGATGCCGCCGCGCCAGGGATGGAACGGCCCGAGGAGCGCGATGCGCATGTCAGCGCGCGCGCGTTCCCGAGTGTCCCCGCCCGCGCGCCGCGGCTCCCGCGGACCAGGTGATGAGGCCGCGACGCTCGAACTGGAACGGCACCACCTGCCCGCCGTGCCGCTCGAGGGCCGCCGCCACGCGGTGCTTGCGGTCGAAGCGGGTGAGCA
Source organism: Candidatus Eiseniibacteriota bacterium (assembly GCA_005893295.1). GTDB lineage: Bacteria > Eisenbacteria > RBG-16-71-46 > RBG-16-71-46 > RBG-16-71-46 > WS-8. Next base: position 41,809 of record VBOY01000038.1, read on the forward strand.
GCAGGAAGTACCCGCCGCCGCCCGCTCCCGGCATCTTGCCGCCGATCGCGCCGGAGCGCCGCGCCAGGCCATAGAGGCGGTCCACCCGGCTGTTCGAGATCGAAGGCTCGAGCCGCTTCTTGGTCTCCCATGCTTCGTGCAGCAGCTCGCCCATCGCGTCCACCTCGCCGAGCAGCAGTGCCCGCTTCATCTCGTGCGCCTCCTGCTTGAGCCGATGCATCGCCTGCACCGTCTCCTCTCGGCCCTGCCGATAGGCTTCGGTCTGACGCGCGATGATGTCGGCCGACTCCCGCGTCTGGCCCATGTAGCAGAGCAGCAGTCGATACTCCAACTCCTGGAGCACGTCGGGGCGGACGCGCAGCGGGTTCACGATCGTGCTGTCGGCCCCGAACTCGATGAAGTTGAATCCGCCGAAGGCGGCCGCGTACTGGTCCTGCCGGCCGCCCGCGAGGGCCAGGTCGACCCGCTCGATACGGTAGGCCAGCTCGGCGGTCTCGTACGCCGACAGCGGCCGCTGCAGCCACGCCCCGAGCACACCGATCAGCGCCACCACGATGGTCGACGAGGACCCCAGCCCCGAGCCCGGAGGGGCATCCGAGTGCACCCACAGGTCGGCACCGCGGCGGACACGAAGCGCCTTCACCGCCGCCTTGATCAAGTCCAGGCTGCCGTCGAGGCGTACGCGCCGGGGGTGGTCGTACTTGGCCACCAGGTCGTAATCGAGGCTCGCCAACGTGAGCTTCGAGTCGCGGCGCGGCCGCAGCGACGCGTACGCGTACTGGTTGATGGTCGCCGACAGCACGATGCCGCCGTGCTCCTCGGGATACGGCGACACGTCGGTACCTCCGCCGCAGAACGACAGGCGCAGCGGCGCGCGCGCGCGCAGGTAGGTGCCGCCCCTCATGTCGGAAATCGCCGCTCCGCCCGTTCCCACGACTCGGGGGTGCCGATGTCATAGAAGGTGCCGCCGAGCCGCTGCCCGCACAGCCGGCCCGCCGCCGCGAGCCGGGGCAGCACGTCGCGTTCCAGCGAGGCCGGGCTCTCGCCGGGGAGCCAACTCCACAGGGCCTTGGCGAAGGCGTAGACGCCACCGCTCGCCCAGGCGGGCCCGCGATGCGCCGGATCCTTCTCGACGAAGCGCAGCACCAGGCCCTGTGCGTCGCATTCCACGCGCCCTTGAGCGGTCGCATCGGCCACTTCGAACAGCGCCAGCGCTCCCACCGCGCCGCGCTCCCAGCGCGCCCGCTCCAGCGCCCAGGGATCGCAGTCCGCCAACGTGTCGCCGTTCACCACCAGCGTCGGGCCATCCACGAACGACGAAGCGAGTCGCAACGCCCCGGCGGTTCCGAGCGGCTCGGGCTCGGCCGAATAGGAGAGCGTCACCCCGAGCGTCGCGCCGTCGCCGAGCGCTTCGCGCACGCGCTCCGCCCCGTGGCCCACGCACAGCACGATGTCGCGGATTCGATGGCCCTCGAGCCAGGCGATCTGTCGCTCGACGAACGGACGACCGCCCACCGGCACCAGGGGCTTCGGGAGATCGCCGAAGCGAGCCCTGAGCCGCGTGCCGAGCCCGCCGGCGAGCACCAGGGCCTTCATCGGCCCGGCTCCCCTGCGGCGCCGCCCGCGTTGCCTCCCGACCACCGACTCACGCATCGCCGTCCAGGTTGTAGCGCCCGCGCGCCGGGTAGTCCACGCGCGCGCCGAGTCGAGCGATCATCTCGCCCAGCAGCCCCATCAGGATGAGCTGGATGCCGAGCAGCACGAGCCCTGCCCCGAACAGCATGAGCGGGCGCACCCGGATGGGATCCCCGCGCACCCACAGGGCCACGAACCACAGCGCGAGCAACCCTCCCGCCGCGAGCGAACCGAGGCCGATGCGGCCGAACAGGTGGAGCGGCTTCAGCGCCGAGGTGGAGAGAAACGCCGCCGAGAGGAGGTCGAGGAACCCGTTCACGAAGCGCGCGGCGCCGAACTTGCTATGGCCGAAGCGCCGCGGGCGGTGGGCCACCGGGGTCTCGACGACGCGGAAGCCGCGCCAATGGGCGAGCGCCGGGATGAACCGGTGCAGCTCGCCGTAAATCTCCAGCGATTCGACCACCTCGCGCCGGTAGAGCTTGAGACCGCAGTTGAAATCGTGCAGCCGGACGCCGGAGACCCGCGAAGTGACCGCGTTGAAGAGCCACGACGGCAGCCGCTTGCTCAAGGGATCGCGCCGCTGGCGCTTCCAGCCGGTGACCAGGTCGTGCCCTTGCTCGAGCACTTCGGCGAGCGCCGGCAGCTCGGCCGGATCGTCCTGCAGATCCGCGTCCAACGTCGCGATCCATGCCCCCCGCGCGAGTCGAAAGCCGGTGGCGAGCGCGGCCGACTTGCCGAAGTTGCGGCGGAACGACAGCCCGCGCACGCGCGGGTCGGCCGCCGCGAGGCCCGCGACCACGCGATCCGAGCCGTCGCGCGAACCGTCGTCGACGTAGATCACTTCCCACGGACGTCCCATCGCCTCGAGCGCCGTCACCAGCTCGCGGTGGAGCTCCGGCAGGCTCTCGGCTTCGTTGTAGGCCGGCACCACCACGCTCAGGGCGAGGACGTCGCTCACCCGAGCACCCGTGCGTCCCGCGGCCGCATGCGGGTCGCGCCCCACCTCACGCCCGTGCATAGAGCCCGCGGGCCCACTCCACCTCCTCGGCGAGTCCTCGCTCGATGTTCACGGTGGGCACGAATCCCAAGTCCGCCTCGAGGCGCGCGGCGTCGGCGCAGGTGCGCACCGGGTCGCCGGGCGCGTGCGGCTCGAAACGGATGTGGGCCGCGATCCCGAGCGAGCGCTCGAGGATGGCGATCGCCTCGAGCACCTGGACCTGGGAGCCGCCCCCCACGTTGTAGACGCCCTGCGCGGCCCCGTGCCGCCACGCTCGGAACGTCGCTTCGACGGCGTCCCGAACGAAGGTGAAGTCACGCGTCTGGCGGCCATCGCCATAGACCGGGATCGGCTCGCCGCCGAGAATCGCGCGGCAGAAGCGGTGGAACGCCATATCGGGGCGCTGGCGCGGCCCGTAGACCGTGAAATAGCGCAGCGCGACCACCGGGATGCCGAAGTTCCGACCGTAGAGCAGCACCAGATGCTCGCCGGCCAGTTTGGTCACTCCATAGGGAGAGAACGGCCGTGGCAGAACGTCCTCCGACGTGGGATAGCGCTCCGCATCCCCGTAGACGGAAGACGACGAGGCGTACACGAATCGCTCCAGCGGGGTGTTCCGGTAGCGCTCGAGCAGGCGCTGGGTCGCCAGCACGTTGTGGTGGACGTAGGTGGCGAAGTCGGCCCCCCACGACGCGCGCACCCCCGCTTGCGCCGCCAGGTGGAACACCGCGCGCGCCTCGGGAAGCGACCTCAGATCGGCCGTCCCCAGGTCCAGCTCGCGCAGCTCGAAGCGCGGGTCGCGCGAGGCGGACTCGAGGTTGCGGCGCTTGAGCCCGGGGTCGTACGTGTCGGTGAAGCAATCGACGCCGACCACTGTGGCCCCCTCGCCGAGCAGGCGCTCGACGAGATGCGAGCCGACGAACCCGGCGGCTCCGGTGACCACGACCAACGGCGAGGCCATGGCCACTCTAGGGAGGACCGCCTGGCTGCCCGCGCCAGGGCGCCGCCCGGCCCTGTCGAGAGAGCTGCTGCAAGGCGGCGCGCGAGGTGGAGTCGTCGGGGTGGTCGTCCGCCCAGCGTTGCAGGTAGCTCAACGCCCGCTCGTGGTCCCCCATCTCCCACGACAGCGAATAGGCCGCGAGGTAGGCATAGTAGTTCTGAGGGTCGAGCTGCACCGCGCGGTCCAGCTCCTTCAGCGCGCGGGCGTTGTCGCCCCGCAGCATGCGGGTCACCCCCAGATAGTAGTGAGCCTCGCCGCTGCGGGGGTTGCGATCCGCGAGCCGCTCGAACAGCGCGAGGGCGCGCGTCGTGTCGCGCCCCTCGAGGTAGTAGCGACCCAACAGGACCAGCATTTCCGTGTAGTCCGGGAACATCCGCTCGATCCGCTCCATCTCCGCGATGGCGAGCTTCATCTCGCCTCGATGCTCGTACTCGAGGGCGAGCTGCAGGTGGGCGGACGCGTAGTTGCGCGACAGCGTCGAGGCGTTCTCGTCCTTGTAGACGGTGGAATCCCAGCTGCCGTCCGCACGGAACAACCCGCGGTAGCGGAAGATGTCGTACACCGCCTTGCGGGTCGCATCGACGTCGAGATCGGCATGGAGCGTGTCGGGGTTGACGCGGTAGACCAGGCCCTCGAGCGTGAAGTTGCGGTCGAGACCCATGTGCTCGGGAACCGTGACCGCGAAGTACGGCTCGCGTAGATCACGTTTCCGGCCTCGTCCTGCACCGCTCCTTCACCCAGCGCCCGGATCGCCGCGTCATCGAGCTTGATCGGCAGCTTCGGTTCCTGGTCGCGGAGCTGGAAGATGTACCAATCGGTGTTGAGCAGGCTGAGGTTCACGACCCGCACGTCCCGGCGGAAATTCTCCACCTGCTGCATGTACCAGAGCGGGAAGGTGTCGTTGTCGCCGTTCGTGAACATGAAGCTGTTCGGCGCGAGCGGGGCCAGCATGTTGTACGCGTAGTCGCGGGCGACGTAGTTGCCACGCCGGTCGTGGGTGAACCACAGGTTGGCGAGCAACAGGAACGGCTGCGCCACCAGCAGCAGGGACGAGGCCGCAATCGCCACGGTGCGGGGCTGCGCCTGATGGAACGAGTCACGGACCCAGTGGATCACCCACGCCACGCCGAGGCCGATCCACAGCGCGTAGGCGTGGTAGCCACTCTGGAAGAAGTAATCGCGCTCGCGAACCTCGTGGTCGGTGAAGTTGAGG
>VBOY01000038.1:46674-48838 GCA_005893295.1 Candidatus Eiseniibacteriota bacterium
GAAGGAGGTTCGATCGCGCCGCGCTTGCCAGGCTCCCCCCAGCAGCCCCAGCGTCAGCGGTAGCAGGGCGCCCCACGCGCCGGAGGTCGGAAACAGCGGCCACTGCCGGCGGAAGTAGCGCCAGAACTCCTTGTCGAGCTGGGCCGACCACGGTGCGCGCCGCACGAACATGCTGGTTTGACCGTATTGCTTGCGCTCGAGCAGGTCCCGCAGGTTGCTCCAGTTCGACGGATTGCCTTCGTTGACGGCCGGGTGCTGGGCGGCGCGGATCGGCAGGTAGAGGTGGGTCGAGTATCCGACCACCATGAGCGACAAGGCCAGCGCCAGGATCCTTCCCTCGCGGCTGCGCCGCGCGAGCAGCACGAGCGGCAGGGTGACCGAGGCCACCGCCAAGAGAGCGGTGGGGGGCGTGAAATCCTGATCGCCGAACGCCACACCCATGCTGAAGACGGCGCCCACGGCGGACAGCCCGGCCACCCAACCGTTCAGCTGCTTGCGGGCGGCGAGCACCAGGAAGAGGAACGTGGAGAGCCCGATCACCGCGCCGGCCATGCGTTCGAGCCCCATCACCACCAGCAACACCGACAGGAAGGGCATGGCGAACACCAGGGCGGCCTTGCGGTCCACCAGAGCGATCAGGACCATGAGCGGCAGCCCCATGATGCCGACCCCGAGGTGCAGTCCCACGCACAGCCACATCACGTACACGCACACCAGCAGCGGACCTGCGGTCGGTCGTTTCTCGTGCGCCTCCCACCAGCGCAAGCCGAGCCAGAACACCAGGATCTGCGCCAGGCTCATGAGCGAGTAGACCTCGGCCTCGATCGAGTTCTCCCAGAACGAATCGGAGAAGGCGAGCATCAGGGCACCGGTCACCGCTCCGACCCGCGCGATCCACTCGTCCTGCACGCCGCGCGTCGGCCCCTGCGCGATCCGGATCAGCCGCAGGATGGTCAAGAACGTCAGCGTCACGGCCAGGGCCGATGCCACGGCCGACAAGGCGTTCACGCGTTGGGCGATGGTGGCCCACGGCACCAGCGTCGCAAGCCGCCCGAGCAGCACGTAGAAGGGGGTCCCGGGGGGATGCGGGATTCCGAGGATGTTCGAGACGGCGATGAACTCGCCCGAGTCCCAGAACGGAACCGTCGGGGTCAGCGTGATCAGGTACACGGCGGCCACGAGCAGAAAGACGCCCAGGCCGAGCCACAGCTCGGCGCGCCGCATCCAGCTCATCCACTCCTCCGAAGGTTTCGCGCCACGGCGCGGCGACGCGGGATCCGCGCGAGAAACACCAAGCCGCCCAACAGGCTCACCGCGACGGCCACCAGGTAGGTCATGAACTGGAGCGAGAACGCGCGAGTGCGATCCACCCCCACCAGGCCGAACATCAGGATCCCGGCGACTTCGCGCACCCCGATGCCGTTCAACGAGATGGGAAGGGAGACTATCACCGCCAGCAACGGGACGAAAAGAAAGAAGTAGACGATCGGCACGTGCAGCCCGAGCGAGCGCGCCACCAACGCGTGGACGCCGACGCGGGCGAGCTGCGTCACCGCGGCGAGCGCGAGCATGCGGGCGAGCAGCAACGGTTGCTCTCGGTACCCCGCCAGCCGCGCCGCCAGCTCTTCGAGGTGCGGCCCGAGCCGGCCGAGCCCCACGGCGTCGAGCACCCGCTCGCACGCCGGCAGCAGCGCCGGATGGAACACGGCCCAGACCAGCCCCAGGCTCAACCCGAAGAATCCGGCCAGCGCCAAATACATCAAGGTCAGGTGAAATTGATCGATCGCCGGCACCGTCGTCACCAGCGCCAAGCCCGCGAGCGCCACGGTGCCGACCAACCGGTCCATGAGCACCGCCGAGAACGCGGCCGCCCGCGTGGGCCCGTGACGCGAGGCGTCGAGCACCCGCGCGATGTCCCCTCCGATGTTGGCGGGCAGGAAATTGTTGAAGAACAAACCGATGTGGTAGTAGGCGCACACCTTCCAGAACGGGATCCGGATCTCGACCACCCGCAGCAGGCGCCCCCACAGGTACGAGCCGAGAAGGTTGCTCGCCAGCATCAGCAGCCAGGCCGCCATCAGCCACTCGGTACGCACGGTCTTCAAGGTGGTGGTGAGCTGGTCCAGCGGGATGCGCCGGAACAGGAACGCCAGGAGTCCCACGC
>VBOY01000118.1 GCA_005893295.1 Candidatus Eiseniibacteriota bacterium
TGCTTCTTCACCGCCTCGGCGGCCGGTCGCACGATGTCGGCGTTCGCCTTGAGCAAGTCGGTGCGCGACATGCCGGGCTTGCGAGGGAACCCCGCCGTCATCACCACCACGTCGGCGCCCTGGACCGCGGCCAGGTCATTCGCGCCCTCGATGCGGCCCGCGCGATGCCACAGCGGAGTCGCCTGGAGAACGTCGAGGGCCTTACCCTGCGGCATGCCTTCGACGATATCGACCAGCGTGACGTCGGCCAGGCCGCGCTCAGCCAGGAAGAGCCCCGCGCTCGCGCCGACGTTGCCGGCGCCGATCACCGCAACCTTGTGCTTCACAGGGATGCCTCCTTGGCGAGTCGAGTGGATGCCGCACAACCGAAACGCCACGCCCTCGGGTCGAGGCGGCGTGGCGCGAATGTGCTGCGAACGAAAGAGCGGGCTAGGCCTCGGCCGCCGCCGTCGGGATGATGTGCACGCGCTTGCGTTCCCGGCCCCAGCGCGTGAAGCGGACCGCGCCGTCCACCAGCGCGAACAGCGTATCGTCCTTGCCGATCCCCACGTTGTCGCCGGGGTGGAACTTGGTGCCGCGCTGGCGCACCAGGATGTTCCCCGCGCGCACGCGCTCGCCGCCGAAGCGCTTGACGCCGAGTCGTTGCGCGTTCGATTCGCGGTTGTTCTTGGACGACGACTGACCCTTCTTGTGCGCCATGGTCGGCTCCTACGCCTGGATTCCGGTCACGCGCAAGCGCGTGCGCTCGTCGCGGTGGCCGCGGCGACGCCGATAATCCTTCCGGCGCTTGAACTTGAAGATGCGGAGCTTGGGGCCCCGGAAGTGCTCGACCACCTCGGCCGTCAGGCTCGCGCCCTTCACGTAGGGCTGGCCGACGGAGATCGTGTCACCGTCGCACACCATGAGCACCTGATCGAAGGTGAGGCTTTGGCCCGGTTCCCCGGCAAGGAGTGGGACCACGATCAATGCGTCGGGCTCCACCTTGGTCTGATTGCCGTGGATGTTCACGATCGCGTACATCGTTTTCTCCTTGCCGCGCTTGCGCTTGGACCGATGTCTTCGAGCGAAGTGGAAGCCGGTGGCGCAGCGCAGCACCGTAAGCTCAAGGAACGGGTGTTTCTAGCATGGCACGCGGGCAACGGTCAAGCGACGCGCCGAAGGCGGTGGGGACCACGGCGCCGGCCCGGTTCCTGGTACCATCCGGCCATGAAGGCAACGCTCGTCGCCGTGCTCTTCCTCCTCGCAGGCTGCATGGCGGGCGGACCGCCGCTCAAGACCGGAGCTCCCGCCGCGGCCGAGCCGGCGTCTCCGCTCGGAAGCCCGTTCGCCACGCGCCCCGCGGGCGAGTCCGGCGTTCCCTTGGTGATCGACCGCACCGATCTCAGGATCGGGACCACGGTCCAGTTCAATCGCATCCCCAGCGCCAGCGAGCTCTACGACCTGCGCCTGCTGCTCGGCCTGGCCCACGTGGTGCTGTCGCTGCCGGCGTGGCCCGCCGACTACGCCGCGCTCGATGCGCTGAATCGAATCCCCGAGGAGGCCGACCTGATCGTGGTGCTGCCCGGATATCCGCCGAGCCGCGAAGCCGCCGAGGCCTGGAACCTGGTCAACGCGCGCCTGCGCATGATCGTCGTGGTGACGACGCCGCCGCCCTCGATTGGCGTGGTGGGCGACCTGAACACGATGCGCGGTCTGGAGCGGGTGATCGCCGAGCTGGATCAGCCCTCGCGCTCGGGATTCGAGCGGCTCCAGCGCCCGCTCTGCTTCCGCAAGGTGGTCGAGTAACGGACGTTGCGAATATGCTCCGTTACGAATATTCTGCGGGCATGGAAGACGTCCGTCGTCTGAAGGCAGGGATCTTCCAGGCGCTTGCCCACCCCACCCGGCTCGCGATCCTCGAATTGCTCGGCGAGGGAGAGCTTCCGGTGGGCGCGATCCTCGAACGCCTCGGGATCGAGCAGGCGAACGCTTCGCAGCACCTCTCCACCCTGCGCGCCCGCCGGGTCGTCAGCAACCGCAAGGAAGCGAACCAAGTCTTCTACAGCGTGCGCGATCCGCTGCTCCTCGAGGTGCTCGACATCATGCGGCGCTATGCCAAGGCCCATCTCGAAGAAGACGTCGCGCTGCTGCAGGAACTCAAGGCCGAGGTTGGGTCGCGATCGTCGGCACGCCGACGGGCGCTCGGCGGCCGGAGAAGACGCGTGATTCGCACGCCCGCGCGCCGGGCCCCGGCCGCCCGGGGCAAGACCTGATCGCAAGCGAGCCAGTCGAATGGAGCTCAGGGTGCGCGACGTGGCAAGGCTGCTGAACGTCTCCGAGGACACCGTCTACCGATGGGCCCGGGAGGGCTCGCTTCCCGCGCACCGGGTCGGCGAACAGTTCCGCTTCAACCGGGTGGAGCTGCAGGAATGGGCGGCGACGCACGGCCACGCCGTCTCGCCACGGCTGTTCGCTTCGCGCGACTCGACGGACGCCCTCCCCAGCCTGCACGCCGCGCTGCAGCGCGGCGGCATCTACTTCGACCTCGAAGGCAATCGGCGCGAGAAGGTGCTGGCCGCCGTGACGAAGCTGCCCGGGATCCCCGCGGGCGTCGACCGCGCCGTGCTCGAGCAGCTCCTGATCGGCCGCGAGACCCTGGCGCCGACGGCGGTCGGCGGCGGGATCGCGCTGCCCCACCCGCGCGATCCGCTGGTGGTCCGCGTCGACGAGCCGCATGTGCTGCTCTGTTTCCTCAAGCAGCCGGTGGACTTTCGCGCCATCGACGGGCGGCCGGTGCGGGTCCTCTTCACCTTGCTCTCTCCGTCGATCCGGATGCACTTGCAGATGCTGGCGAAGCTCGCGTTCGCCTTACACGACGAGGCGCTCGTTCGGCTCCTCGGCGCGACCCCGTCCCGGGACACCATCCTCGAGCGCGTGCGCGCGCTCGAAGCGGAGCCCGCGCCGGCGCCCGGAGGCTCCGGCGATTCCCCCGCACGACGGGCCAAAGCCTGATGTTCGACCTGGCTCTGGCCGCGGCGGCGATCCTGTGCTTGAGCGCCGTGCTCGCGGCGATCGTCGCCCGCTCGGACCGCCTGTGCCTGCGCGTGGGAACCGCCGGAGCCCTTCTGGCGAGCGCGCTCGGGGCCGTCGGGGCCGCGGGGGCCCTGCTCGCCGGCGAGGAGCGCTCGCTGCACCTGCGGTGGCCGTTGCCGGTGGGAGAACTGCACCTCGGCACCGATCCGCTCTCCTCGTTCTTCCTGCTCTGCATCTTCACCGTCTCCGGGCTGGCGGCGATCTACGGCGCGGGCTACCTGCCCTCCCACCTGGGCACGCGACGACTGGCACCCGCGGTCGCATTCTTCAACCTGCTGGTGGCCGCGATGGTCCTGGTGGTGGTGGCACGCGACGGCATTCTCCTGATCGTCGCTTGGGAGATCATGTCGATCGCCTCGTTCTTCCTGGTCGCCTTCGAGCACGACCGGGCGGACGTCCGTCGGGCCGCCTTCACCTACCTGATCGCATCCCAGCTCGGGGTGGTGTTCCTCTTCATCCTCTTCGCCCTGCTGAGCCGGGCAGCCGGGAGCTACGACTTCGACCTGCTGCGCGCGACCGCGGCGAGCACCTCCAGGCTGGCGAACGCCGCGTTCCTGCTCGCCCTAGTCGGCTTCGGCACCAAGGCCGGCTTCTGGCCGCTGCACGTCTGGCTGCCCGACGCCCATCCGGCCGCGCCCAGCCATGTGTCGGCGCTGATGTCGGGCGTGATGATCAAGATGGGGATCTACGGGTTGCTTCGCACCTTGCTGTTCCTGGGGCCGCCGCCCGCCTGGTGGGGAGTGGTGCTGGTGGCGATCGGCGCGGTCTCGGGGATCCTGGGGGTGCTCCAGGCGCTCGCGCAGCACGATCTCAAGCGGCTGCTCGCCTACCACAGCGTCGAGAACATCGGCATCATCGCGCTCGGCATCGGGGTCGGACTCCTAGGACAGAGTCACGCGCAGCCGGCGGTCGCCTTTCTTGGCTTTGCGGGCGCGCTGCTGCACGTGCTCAACCACGGGCTCTTCAAGACCCTGCTGTTCCAGGGGGCCGGCAGCGTCCTGCACGCGACCCGGACTGCGGATCTCGATTCGCTGGGAGGCCTGCAGCGCCGCATGCCGACGACCGGCCTCACCTTCCTGATCGGGGCAGCCGCCATCTGCGGGCTGCCGCCGCTCAACGGCTTCGTGAGCGAGTGGCTCGTCTTCGTGGGGGCGCTCCGCGGCGGCGCCAGCCTGCCGCCCGCCTGGGCTTTGCCCTCCCTGGTCGCCGTGCTGGCGCTGGCGCTGATCGGCGGCCTGGCGGTCGCCTGTTTCGTGAAGGCGTACGGCGTGGTCTTTCTCGGCGAGCCGCGCACCCCGTTGCCCGCGCCGGCGCACGAGCCCGCGCGAGCGATGCGGGTGGCAATGATCCTGTCGTCCCTGCTGTGCGTCGCCATCGGCCTGTGGCCCGCGGGAGCCGTGCGGTTGGTGGCGCCCGCGGTGGCGCTCCTGGGCACCCCGGGTTCGGACGCGAGCGGCACCGCGGCCGGGCTGTCGGCAATCACCTCCGTGGCCGTCGTGATCCTCGCCTCGGCCGCGGGGCTGACGCTGGTGCGCGCCCTCCTCTTGCGGTCGCGCCCCGTCACGCGGGCGGCGACCTGGGGCTGCGGCTACGCGGCACCCACCCCTCGCATGCAGTACACCGCTGCCTCGTTCGCCAGCACGGTCCTCGAGCCGTTCGCGCCGGTGATCTATTCGAAGACTCACGCCGAGCCGCCGCGCGGCCATTTTCCCACCGCGGCTCGCTACGAGGAGCATGTCGGGGACATGGCGGGTGAGCGCATCCTGCTGCCCGCCTACCGCAGACTGCTGGACCTGCTCGGGCGTGCGCGCGTGCTGCAACAAGGACGCATCCAGCTCTACCTGGCCTACATCTTCATCACCCTGATCGCCCTGCTGGTCTGGCAGCTGGCGGGGATGCGCGGCCGATGAGCCCGCCGCTCGCCCTCGCCCTCCACGCGGCCCTGCTCGCCGGCCTGCCGCCGCTGATGCTGGGCGTCATCGCCCGCACCAAGGCGTGGGCCGCGGGTCGCCGGGGGCCGCCGCTCCTGCAGCCCTATCACGATCTGGCGCGGCTGCTGCGCAAGGGCGCCGTGTACAGCCGCACCACGACCGCGATCTTCGCGGCCGGCCCGATCGTCTCGCTCGCGGCGCTGCTGACTGCGGGGCTGCTCACGCCCCTGGCCACCAACCACGCTCCCCTCGGCTTCATGGGTGACATCGTGGCCTTCGGCTGCCTGCTCGCGCTCGCCCGATTCATGACGATGGCGGCGGCGCTCGACACCGGCTCGAGCTTCGAGGGGCTCGGGGCAAGCCGCGAGGCGACCTTCTCCGCGCTCACCGAGCCGACCCTGTTCCTGATCCTGGCCGTCCTGTGCTTGCCCGCCGGAAGCCCGAGCTTCGAAGGCGCCTGGAACGCGGTCTCCTGGACGGCCCCCGGGCTCGCGCGCGCCCCCCTGCTGGCCGCGGCGGCCGCACTGTTCCTGGTCCTCCTGGCGGAGAACTCGCGCATCCCGGTCGACGATCCCACCACTCACCTGGAGCTGACGATGATCCACGAGGTCATGGTCTTGGACCACAGCGGGCCCGACTTCGCGTTCATCCTCCATGCCGCCGCTCTCAAGCTGTTCCTCTTCGGGGGTCTGCTGATCCACGCCGTGCTGCCGTTCCCGGGCGATCCGTGGGCCGGCCTGGCGATCCTGCTCGCGGGCCAGCTGGCGCTGGCGGTCCTGGTCGGCACGGTCGAGTCGGTCATGGCGCGACTCAGGCTGGTGCAGGTGCCGCAGTTCCTGATCGGCGGCTTCGCCGTGGCGGTGGTGGGCCTGGTCGCGCACTTCTACCGGATCGGACGATGAGCGGCGCCTCCGACCTGCTGCTGCTGCTGATCGTGGTGACGGACCTCTACATCGTCGCCTCCAGCCGGCTCACCGCTTCGATTCGCGCCTCGGCGATCCAGGGCGCGCTGCTCGCCGCGCTGCCGATCACCCTTAGGCTGGAGGGATCCTCGACCGACGTGATCCACGTCCTGCGAGGCCGACGTCCAGCACGAGGTAGAGCCGTTCCTCGGCTTCCACGTCTCGCTGCTGCTTGCGGCGGCGCTGGTCGGCATGTCCTTCTGGCTCGCCACCGTGCTGGTCCTGCCGCGGCCGGCGCCCTCGGTGGTCCTGGTGCCGGCGGCGCTGGCCACGCTGCTGATCGGGTTCCTGGTGCTGGTGTCGCGCCGACAGGCCGTCACCTAGGTGGTGGGCTATCTGCTGCTGGAGAACGGCGTCTTCATCTTCGGCCAGACGCTCACCCGGGAGAATCCGTTCGTCGTCGAGCTCGGGATGCTGCTCGACCTGCTGGTCGGGGTGTTCGTGATGGGGATCGCCATCCATCACATCAGCCGCGCGTTCGATCACATCGACACCGAGCAGATGACGAGTCTGAGAGGATGAACCGATGATCGTCGTGGCGCTGGTCGTCGTTCCGGCCCTGGTCGGGCTGATCGCGGTCCGGATCGCCAGCGCGCGCGCCGCCTTGGGCCTGCTGCTCTTAACCAGCGCGGCGCACCTGGCGGCGACCGCCGCGCTGTGGCTCGCCCCGACCGGCGCCGGCCGGGGATTCCTGCTCGGGGTCGATCCTCTGGGGCTGCTGTTCCTCACCACCACCAGCGTGGTCTTCCTGGCGGCCTCGCTGTACGCGATCCCCTACCTTCTCCACGGGACCTACCAGTCGGGGGCGACGCCGCACCGGTTCGTGCCGTGCCTGCTGTGGTTCCTGGCCGCCATGACGCTGGTCTGCGTCGCGCATCACCTGGCGTTGATGTGGGCGGCGATCGAGGCGACGACGCTGGCGAGCGCCCCGCTCATCTACTTCTATCGACGACCGGGGGCGCTGGAAGCGGCCTGGAAGTATCTCCTCATCTGCTCGGTCGGCATCGCGCTGGCGCTGCTCGGCGTCTTCTTCCTCGGCGTGGCCGCGTCGGCGGCGCCGGGGCGACCGCCCGGGCTGACCCTCGAGGCGCTGCGCGCGGCGGCGCCGCTCATGTCGCGGCCATGGCTCAAGGCGGCCTTCGTGCTGGCGATCGTCGGCTACGGCACCAAGATGGGGCTCGCGCCGCTCCATACCTGGTTGCCGGACGCCCACAGCCAGGCTCCCTCGCCGGTCTCGGCGTTGCTCTCCGGCGCGCTGCTCAACTGCGCGTTCCTCGCCATCGCACGTTTCGTCCAGATCTGCCTCGCCTCCGGCGACGGGGCGTTCGCCCGCACGCTCCTGCTGGTGCTCGGATTCACTTCGGTGGCGCTGGCGACCGCGTTCCTGGTCCGACAGCGCGACTACAAGCGCCTGCTCGCCTACTCGAGCATCGAGAACATGGGGATCGTGGCGATCGGCGTCGGGCTCGGGGGCAGCGCCACCTACGGCGCCATGCTCCACACCGTGAATCATTCCCTGTGCAAGGCCGGGCTGTTCTTCCTCAGCGGCAACGTCCTGCGCGAGTACGCGACCACCAGCGCCAGCGACGTGCGCGGCGTGCTCCGGCGCACGCCCTTCACCGGGGCCCTGCTGCTGGCGCTGCTGCTCGCGATCGGCGGCGCCCCACCGTTCGGGCCGTTCTGGAGCAAGTTCATCATCTTTCGCGCCGCCATGGACCCGCCGCACGCCTGGGCCGGGATGCTCTTCATCGGGCTCCTCGGCGTGGCGTTCCTGGGAATGAGCGGCACCCTGCTGCCCATGCTGCAGGGGACGGAAGGCGGTCGTGGCGGGCGGCGTCGCGAGGACTGGCTCACGCTGGCGGCACCCATGGCGATGACCGCCGGCGCCGTCATGTTGGGGCTCTTCATCCCGCCGGCGCTCGCGGCGGCGCTGCGCAACGCCTCGGCGCTGCTCGGGGGATGACGTGAGCCAGGCTTCCATGAAGGGGGGCGGCGAGGTCGGCCTGCTGTGGGCCGGCAACGCCCGCGCCGTCGAGATCGACGCCGTGCCGCGGGTGCCGGCCGCGGAGCTGGCCGACCGTTGTGCCGAGCTGTGCGCGAGCGGCGGTCGGTTGAGCGCCCTTCTGGTATTGCCCGAAGCCGGCGCCTCGCGCACGGGGGCGCGCGATCTGCTGGCCGTGATCGCCGACGATCAGCGCGCGCGACTCGCCCTGGCGCGCACCGAGGTCCGTGCGGGGCAGAGCTACACCGCCCTCTCGGCTCGACTTCCGCAGGCGCAAGCGTTCGAGCGCGAGATCTTCGAGACCACCGGCCTCGTCCCGGCCGGTCACCCATGGCTCAAACCGCTGCGCCGGCACGCCGACCTCGAGCGCTTGGCCGGCCACCTCTCCACGGGGCCCGCGCATCCCTTCTTCCAGGTGGATGGTCACGGGATCCACGAGGTCGCGGTGGGTCCGGTCCACGCCGGGATCATCGAGCCCGGACACTTCCGCTTCCAGTGTCACGGCGAGACCGTGATCCACCTCGAGATCCAGCTCGGATACCAGCATCGCGGCGCCGCGGAGCTGTTCCTGCGCTCCTCCGCCGGGAGGCGCCTCGCCATCGCCGAGTCGATCGCCGGAGACACGGCCGTGGCCCATGGGTTGGCCCACTGCATGGCGGTGGAGGCGCTGGCCGACGTGGAGGTCACCCTCGGTGCGCAGGCGGCGCGAGGGATCGCGCTCGAGCTCGAGCGGCTGGCCAACCACACCGGCGACCTCGGGGCGCTCTGCAGCGACGTGGGCTACCTGCCCGGCGCCTCCTGGTTCGGGCGCCTGCGGGGAGATCTCCTCAACCTTCTGCTGGCATGGTCCGGCAATCGCTTCGGTCGGGGCCTCGTCCGCCCGGGAGGCGTGCGCTTCGGCCTCGCGCCCGCCGAGCGGAGCCAGCTCCGCGACCGATTGCGCCGGATCGAGCGCGACCTGCGCGAGACCGCCGAGCTGATGCTCGGCACTTCCTCGGTGGTCGCCCGCTTCGAGCGCACCGGCACCGTCACGAGACAGGTGGCGGAAGACCTCGGGCTGGTCGGTCCGGTCGCCAGGGCCAGTGGCTGTGATCGGGACGTGCGCCGCGATCACCCGCACGGGATCTACCGTTTCGCGCACATTCCGGTCGCGACGGCAGAGACCGGCGATGTCATGGCCCGCGTCCTGGTGCGGTGGCTGGAGATCCAGCGCTCGATCGCGTTCGTCCAGGAGCAGCTGGTCGAGATGGAGGAGGACGTGGGGGTCCGCGGGCTTTCTCCACTGCTGCCAAGGCGGGTCGCGATCGCGCTCGTCGAGGGCTGGCGTGGAGAGATCGCGCATGTCGCCGTCACCGCGGCCGACGGCGAGATCCACGGCTACTCGTTCGTCGATCCCTCGTTTCATAACTGGTTCGGGCTGGCGATCGCGATGCGCGAGAACCAGATCTCGGACTTCCCGCTCTGCAACAAGAGCTTCAACCTCTCGTATGCGGGACACGATCTGTGAGGCAGACGCGATGATCTCCCTGCTCCGCGCGCGCCTGCGGCAAGGGCGCCAGACGCTCGACTTCCCCGCCGGGCCGGTTCCCTTGCCCGAGCGCTTCCGCGGGCGGCCGGTCCTCGATGGCTCGAAGTGCCAGGAGGGCTGCCGCGCGTGCGTCGCCGTCTGCCCCACCGAGGCGATCCGGACCGATCCGCTCGCGATCGATCTCGGAGCCTGCCTCTTCTGTGCGGCGTGCGAGGAGGCGTGCCCGACCGGGGCCGTGTCCTACACGCCCGACTACCGCCTGGCGACGCGCGTTCGCGAAGATCTGGTGGTCTCGGGCGCGGAAGCGAAGCTGGCCACCGCGTTGGACGATGCGATGCGCTCGCTCCTGGGCCGCTCGCTCAAGCTCCGGCAGGTCTCGGCGGGCGGATGCAGCGGCTGCGAGGCCGAGCTCGCGGCGCTGGGCAACGTGGTGTTCGATCTCGGCCGCTTCGGGATCCAGTTCGTCGCCTCGCCGCGGCACGCCGACGGCATCGTCATCACCGGGCCGGTGACCGGCCACATGGAGCTGGCGCTGCGCGAGACCTACCAGGCGATCCCGGCGCCCAAGATCGTGATCGCGGTCGGCGCCTGCGCGATCAGCGGGGGACCATTCGCCGGCGCCGCGTCCTCTGGCGACGGGGTGCCGGCGGATATCCCGGTCGACCTCTACGTCCCGGGCTGCCCACCCCATCCGCTGACGCTGCTCGACGGCTTGCTGCGCCTTACGGGCCGCATCCGCGCGGGCACTCGCTGAGGCCGTCCCGTCCCCGCGGCGCGCCTCACGTGCCCGGCACCGCCCCCACCACTTGCTTCGTCAGGTCCTGCTTCTTGTGCGTCAGCACGCGCATCTCGCCGCGCTTGAGCTGGGGGTCGTCCTTGAGGTCCACTTGCAGCCGGAAACGCTTCTCCAGCTCGCTGAAGCGGCGCGCCTCCTGCTCGACGAAGAACAGCGCCACCTCGGGGGCGACCCGCACGATGACGCGCCGTTCGCTGCCGATCGCCGCCAACCGGCGCATCGCCCGCTCGAGCTTGACCAGCATGGTCTCGGGCGAGGGCACCTTGCCGAGGCCGCCGCAGTGCGGGCAATCCTCGGTGTAGTAGTGGAGGAGACTCGAGCGCTCGCGCTGGCGCGTCATCTCCACCAGCCCCAGCTCGGAGACCGCGAACGCCTTGGTGCGCGCCCGGTCCTTGCGTAGCTCGCGGCGCACCTCGTCGATCACCGCGCGCTTGTTCGCTTCGCTCTCCATGTCGATGAAGTCGATGACGATGATGCCGCCGATGTCGCGCAGCCTGAGCTGGCGCGGGATCTCGCGCGCCGCCTCCATGTTGGTGCGGAAGATCGTCTCTTCCTGGTTCTTCTTGCCGGTGAAGCGGCCGGTGTTCACGTCGATCGCCACCAGCGCTTCGGCGTGATCGATGCAAATGTAGCCGCCCTTCTTGAGCCACACCTTGCGCTCAAAGGTCTTCTCGATCTGCGGCTCGATGGCGAAGGCGTCGAAGATCGGCTCGCGGTCCTTGAACAGCTTCACCCGATCGCGCAGCTCCGGGGAGACCGCCTTGAGGTAGGCCTGGATCTCGGCGAACGAATCCTTGTCGTCGATCAACACCTCGTCGACGTCGTCGGTGAACAGGTCGCGGATCAGGCCGGCCGTCATCTCGAGCTCGCGATGAACCAGGGCCGGGGCCCGCACCGCGCTCGCCTTGCGGTCGATCCTCTGCCACAGCTTGTTGAGGTGCTTCACGTCGGCGGCGAAGTCGGGGTCGCCCTTGCCTTCTCCGGCCGTGCGCGCGATCAAGCCCACTCCTTTGGGCTTCAGATCGCCGATGATCGCCTTGATCCGCTGGCGCTCGGCGCGTTCCTCGATGCGGCGTGAGACGCCGACGTGCTCCACGCCCGGCATGAGAACGCAGAAGCGGCCGGGCAGGCTCACTTGCTGGGTCACCCGCGGGCCCTTGGTGCCGATCGATTCCTTGGTGATCTGGACCAGGATCTCCTGGCCCTTCTTCAGGTGCTCTTCGATCTTGGGCGCGGCGGCGCGCCGGCGGCGCGAACGATCGCCGTTCTCCTCCAGCTCGGAGATGTCCTCGAGGTCCGAGAGCGACTCGGCCAGGTCGGAGGCGTGGAGGAATCCGGTCTTGGGCAGCCCCAAGTCCACGAAGGCCGCCTGCATGCCCGGCAGCACGGCGTTCACGCGCCCCTTGTAGATGTCGCCGACGTGGCGGCGCTGATCGGCGCGCTCGACCAACAGCTCGGCGAGCTCGTCGTCTTCGAGGATGGCGATGCGGGTTTCGTACGAGTCGGCGTTGATGACGATTTTCTGCTTCACGCGGTTCCTTTCGGCACCCGCGCGATGCCGTCCCTCACCTAAGCCCCGAGAGGAGCTCGAACGGGCCGAAGCGCCGCTCTCCCACTTCGGCCCACAGCGCGATGCGCTCGATGTCCGCGGCACGGACATCACAAGCCGGAAGCAGGAAGCCGAGCAGCTCCTCCGGACGCGCCGCGGCACGCGGCGTGAAACGAAGGTGCGCCTCCAACACGGCCGGAGGCTCCTCGGCGCTGGCCTCGAGCGCCACGATCGAAGGACGGGCGTCGAATTCGCGGGTCTGATCTTCGTTCTTCCGCCTCACGATCACGTGCGGGCGGTCGAGCAGCTCGGCGGCTCCTCGCGACAGCGACTCGAGCAGGCGATCCGGCGGTGAGCCGAGCTGCTCGAGAAAGGTCGCGGGGAAGCGCACTCGATAGGTCGCCCCGTCGAGCTGGCTCATGAGCGAAGGAATCTTGAACAGGATGGGCCGGAAGCCATTCACCCGGAGCCCTTCGGGCAGCACGTCGTTGAGCCTCTCCAAGAGGTCGACGGCGGGCGGCCGCGACAGCTCGAGGTCGAACACCTCGGCCCGTGAACGGTATCCCAGGGGCAACGGCGGCCCGAACGACATCTTGAGGTGCGGGTGATGTCCCTGGGTAAACGCCAACGGGAGCTCGGAGCGCCGCAGCGCTCGCTCCCAGGCACGCATGAGGTCGAGGTGCGACGTGAAGCGCATCGACGGCCCCTTTTCGAATTGAATCCGGAATCGGGTGCTGGTGGCGACGCCGAGGGGGGCATGCCGCCCGCCGTTGGCGTGCGACGACACGCGGGGCGCGCGCGCGACGCCGTTCTTGCGGCGGCCGAAGCGGTTCCCCGTTCGGACCTGGGCCTGGGCGGCCGTCGCGTCCAGGGCGGGGTGCGGGCGCTTCACCCACGGGCGCTGCGGACACTCGACCACGCCGCACGAGAAGCAGACGTCCTCCAGGCGGCAGTCGTCGGTGATCGCCGCACGGTCGGCGCGCAGCTTCTCGCGCACCAGGAACTTTCGCGTCACCGGCGACTGGACCACGTCCCACGGCTGCTCCGCTTCGGTCGAGCGCTCGGCCAGGTAGCGCTCGGGATCGATCCCGTGATCGGAGAACACTTCCATCCACGTGTCCCACTTGAGGTGCTCGGTCCAGGCGTCGAAGCGGCAGCCACGGCGGAACGCCTC
>VBOY01000039.1:0-19511 GCA_005893295.1 Candidatus Eiseniibacteriota bacterium
CTGCATCGAGCCGCCCTTCGGAGAAACGATCCACGCCGAGAGCAGCAGCGCCACGCCGACGGCCCCTGGGATGATGCCGACCGCCCACACGTTCTCCGAGCGTTCGACCAGCGACAGGAACACGCCGACGCCGATCCCGACCGATAACGTTACGATGCCGCCGATCAGGAGGCCTTGGGCTCGGCGCCGGTCTCGCTCGGGTCCCGACAGCCCGAGGACCGACATGTCGTCGTCGTCCATCGGCAGCGGCGGCAGCTTCGAGGGATCGACGCCACGCTGGATCGCCGCGATCCGCTCCTGCTGGGCGAGCTCGACCAAGCGCTGGCGGCCGATCGCTTTGACCACCGCCACCGTGATGCCGCCGACGATGGCGATGATCGGGATCGAGAAGACCAGGAACGGGACGAAGCTTTCGGAGTCGAACATGGTGTTCCTCCGGGGTGGGGGTCGAATGGGTTGAGCATCTGGGCCCGCCCGTGGGCGCGGCCATCACCGCTTGCGTCCGATTGGACCCTCGCCTGTCCGGCCCGGGTTTCAGGTACTTTCGCGCGGCGTGGACCGCAATGTGTTGAAACCCGAGACGTCCCTCGCGCGGTCGAATCCCACGGGGGAAGCACCCGCCACCCTAAAGCGGGACTCCCGGGCCGACCCGGACTCGCTGTGGGTCGAGCGGGCCCGGGCGGGGGATCATGCGGCGTTCCGTTGGCTGGTGGACCGCCATCGGGACCGCGCCTACGGCTTGGCGCTCCGGATCCTGCGGTCGGAGCCCGACGCCGAGGAGGTGGCCCAGGACGCGTTCGTCCGCGTTTGGCGGGCGCTACCACGCTTCCGCGGCGAGGCGGCCTTCGCCACCTGGCTCTATCGCATCGTGGTGCGGCAGGCATTCGATCGCGCGGCGTGCCTCAAGGGGCGCCGTGCTCGGGAGGCGAGTCTCGGCGAGGAGATCGCGGAGCGACCCGACCCGGGCGTGGACGCGGACGAGGGGGCCCGCGAGCGAGCCCGGAAGCTGGAACGATTGATCGACGCGCTCACCGAGGTGCAGAGGGCGGTGATCACGCTCTACTATGCGCACGACCGCTCGGTCGAGGAGACCTCGAAAATCCTCATGATGCCGGAGAATACGGTGAAGACGCACTTGAGCCGCGCCCGCTCGGCGCTGCGCGAAGGGTGGATGCGGGACGCCTCGGCTCGGGCGGCATCGAAGGAGCACCGATGACGTGTGACCAGTTCGAACGCTGGTTGGATCAGGGGACGCCCGCGCCGCTGGCGGCCGTGGCGAGCGCGCACGCGCAGCGGTGCGCACGCTGCGCGGCCTCACGATCCGCTTCCCGCGAGCTGGACGCGTTGCTGCGCTCGGCCCCGCGCGCCCCCGACCCCTTCACCGAGCGGGTCATGGACCATCTCGAAACGCCCGGCATCGCGCTTCTGCCCGCGCCTCTGCCCTGGTGGATACGGGCCGCCTCCGAGCCGGCGGGGGTGCTGGCGCTCGCGCTCGCGGCGGCGCTCCTGTGGGGTTGGCAACGGCTGTGGTCGTTCACCGAAACGGCTGCCCCGGCGGCTGTCCGCGTGGTGGAGGCGAGTCTCGCGGCGTGGGTGGCAGAGCTGATCGCGGCCCCGCGGCTGGGGCCGCTCCGGGCACCCCAGGTCCAGGTCGGTCTCGAGGTTGCGCTCTCGTGCCTGGTGTTGCTTGCGTCTCCTGCACTGTACCGGACGACCGCGCGGATCACCGCCCGCGTCCTTCCACGAACCCCCGTGCGGGCCTGCTGACCCATCCTGACACGGCTGCTCCCCCCTCTGCTACTCTGAGCGGTGTGAGAACTCTGTCTCCACGCGTCCACCTCGCCCTTCGTCTCGCGCTCGGGCTCGTCGGCGTGGCGCTCGTCGTCGCGGGTTCGCGCGCGCTCGCCCGCAAGGCACGTGGGTCTCACGCGCTCACCGTTGCCGCCGCCGCGGCGACCGGAATCGAGGCGCGGCGCAAGCCGAATCGGCTGATCCGGGAGAAGAGCCCGTATCTCTTGCAACACGCCTACAACCCGGTCGACTGGTATCCGTGGGGCGAAGAAGCGTTCGCCACGGCGCGTCGCGAAGACAAACCGATCTTTCTTTCGATCGGTTACTCGACCTGCCACTGGTGCCACGTCATGGAGCGCGAATCGTTCGAGAACGACTCGGTCGCGGCGGCTCTGAATGCATCCTTCGTGGCGATCAAAGTGGATCGCGAGGAGCGGCCCGACGTGGACCGCGTGTACATGAGCGCGATGCAGGCCATGGGCGTGGGAGGTGGCTGGCCACTCAACGTGTTCCTCACCCCCGACCTCAAGCCGTTCTTCGGTGGGACCTACTTCCCGCCGCGCGCCCTGCTCGAAGTGCTGCCGCGGGTACGCGAGGCATGGCGGACTCACCGGGCCGAGATCCAGAAGACCGGCGTCGAGGTGATGGCGGCCCTGGCCGGCATGAACCAGCCGGACCGCGCCAACGTTCGGCGCGAGCAGCTGCTCGCCGAAGCCTACCGTGCGCTCGAGCGCTCCTATGACGCCGAGCAGGGCGGCTTCGGCACCGCGCCCAAGTTCCCGTCCACGGTGAATCTCAACTTCTTGTTGCGCGTCTGGGCACGCGATCCCAAGAGCAACGCCCGCGCCCGCGAGATGGTGGTGCGGCAGCTCGATCGCATGCAGGCGGGCGGCATCCACGACTGCTTGGGGGGCGGATTCCACCGCTATTCGACCGATCGAACCTGGCTGGTGCCACACTTCGAGAAGATGCTCTACGACCAGGCGCAGCTCGCGTGGGCGTACCTCGAGGGCTATCAAGTCACCGGCGATCCGCGCTACGCGGAGACGGCGCGCGGGATCTTTGCCTACGTGGCGCGCGACCTCACCTCGCCCGAGGGAGCATTCGACTCGGCCGAAGACGCCGACAGCGAGGGCGAGGAGGGTAAGTTCTACGTCTGGACCCCGGACGAGATCGCGGCGGTCCTCGGGCCCGAGGAGGCACGGCTCTTCGAGCAGCGCTACGGCGTGACCGCGGCGGGGAACTTCGAAGGGGGCGCTTCCATCTTGCACGAGGCGGCGCCGGTCGCCCAGCTCGCGGCCGAGTGGAAGCAGCCGCGTGAGCAAGTGGAGTCGAGGCTCGCCAGGTCCCGCGCCAAGCTGCTCGCGGCGCGCGAGCGGCGCGTTCGACCGCACCGCGACGACAAGGTGCTCACCGCCTGGAACGGGCTCATGATCTCGGCACTGTCCCGCGGGGCTCGCGTGCTCTCCGATCCGGACCTTGCCAACCGAGCGGCGCGAGCGGCCGACTTCGTGTGGGAGAAGCTCCGCGATGCGGGAAGTGGCGAGCTCCACCGCCGCTTCAGAGCCGGAGAGGTCTCGGGCCAGGGCCAGCTCGATGACTACGCCTATTATGCGCTCGGCTTGGTCGATCTCTATGAGGCCACCTTCGAGCCGCGCTGGCTGGAACGTGCGGTGGCGATCACCGATCAACAGATCGAGCGTTTCTGGGACGAGACCGACGGCGGGTTCTTCGAGAGCCCAGCCGGGGACGCGTCGATCAAGGTGCGACTCAAGGACGGCTTCGACGGGGCCGAGATCGCCGGCAACTCGATCGCGGCCTACACGCTCCAAGTGCTCGCGAACCTGCTCGACCGCGACCCGTGGCGCGACAAGGCGCGGCGTACGCTCGACTACTTCGCCGGGCGGGTCGCGTCGCACCCGGTCGCGATGCCGCAGATGCTCGTGGCGATGGACTTAGCGGCCGCGGTGCCGCGCCACGTGGTGATCGCCGGCCGCCCCGACGCCGCCGACACGCGGGCCTTGATCTCGGAATTCAATCGCCGCTTCCTGCCGCACGACCTGTTGCTGCTCGCCGACGGTGGGCCGGGGCAGGAGCGACTCGCGGCGCTGGCGCCCTTCACCGCTCCCCTCAGGTCCGAGCGCGGTCGCGCCACCGCGTACGTGTGCGAGCATTACGCATGCCGGCTTCCCACCACGGATCGAACGGCCTTCGCCGCCTCGCTCGATGCAAACGCCCACGCGGAGCGCCTGCGGTGACCCGCGCACGCGAGCTCGCGCGGGCCGCACGACGGTGCGTCCTTGCGGCGGTGTGTCTCGTCGCGTTGCTCCGTTCTGTGCCCTCCTTCGGGCAGCTCGGTGGCGCGCTTCCTGCTCCCGCAGAACTGGTTCGCATCGAGACGCCGGCGGCGACAATCGCGCCCGGGGGCGCCGGGTCGGCGGTGGTCCGGCTGCACGTGCTCGCCGGCTGGCACGTGAACGCAAATCCTCCCTCGAGCGAGTACCTGATCCCGACCGAGGCGAAGCTCTCGACCGCCGTCGGGATCACCCCCGGCGTGCCCCGGTATCCTGAGCCGCGGCGGCTCAAGCTCTCATTCGAGGAGCAGCCGCTGGCGGTCTACGATGGCGACGTCGAAGTGCTCGTGCCGCTCGTCGCCGCGCGCGACGCCGCCCTCGGCACGCGCACCCTCACGGGCATCGTGCGCTTCCAAGCCTGCAACGACCAGGTATGCCTGGCGCCCGCCGAGCTGCCGCTGACGGTCGAGGTCACGGTGGCGGGATCCGTGCCCCCCGGATCTGCCACCGCCCCGGGGCCGGCCGCGGGAGCCGGATCGGCACCCGTCCCCGGAAGCGGTTTCGTGACCGGACCACCGACAGGGCCGTCCGGCCTGCCGCCGGGTCTGACCGGCAATCCGATCGCGCGCGCGTTCGCGCGCAATTCGCTGGCCGCCTTCTTGTCGCTGTTCCTGATCGGGCTCGCACTGAACCTGACTCCGTGCGTCTACCCGATGCTGGGCGTCACAGTGTCGATCTTCGGCGCGCGGCGCGCGGCGCCGCCACTCCAGGTGTTCGGCTTGGCGCTCCTCTACGTGCTCGGGATCGCCGCCATGTACAGCACGCTCGGGCTGATCGCCGCGTTCACCGGCGGCCTGTTCGGCGGCTTTCTTCAGAGCCCGCTGGTGCTGGTCGCGATCGGATTCCTGCTCGTGGCGTTGTCGCTCTCGATGTTCGGCCTCTACGAGCTCCAGTTCTCGCCCGAATTGCTCACCCGGCTCGGCGGCAGTGGGACCACGGGTGCGGCGGGCGTTTTCGCTTCGGGTCTGGTGGTCGGTATCTTCGCCGCGCCCTGCATCGGCCCGCCGGTGGTGGCGCTGCTCGCTCTGGTGGGCGCCAAGGGCGATCCGTGGTTCGGCTTCGTTTCCTTCTTCGTGCTCTCGCTCGGGCTCGGTGCTCCGTACCTGGTGCTCGGCACTTTCTCCAACTTGCTCCACCGACTGCCGCGCTCGGGGGACTGGATGGTGTGGGTGAAGAAGGGGTTCGGGGTGATCCTGGCCGGGGTCGGCCTGTTCTACGTGCTGCTGGCCGCGGCGCCTCGCTGGGCGATCTGGGTGCTGCCCGCGGCTTTGATCGTGGGCGGGCTCTACCTTGGGTTCTTCGAGCGGAGCGGCGTCGCGCGGCCCGCCTTCACGCGGATCAAGTGGGCGACCGGAGCGCTGGCGGTGGCGCTCGGCGTCCTGTTCGTCGCCGCCACCGCGCGCCCCACGATCGCGTTTCGATCCTTCGATGGCCCTGCGCTCCACGCCGGACTGCGCGCCGGCAAGCCCGCGATGATCGACTTCTCCGCCGACTGGTGTGTTCCCTGCCACGAGCTGGAGAGCAGGACGTTCACCGACGCGGGTGTGATCGAGGCCGCCCAGGCGTTCCTCGCCTACAGGGTGGACCTGACCCGCTTCAACACCCCGCAGGCGGAGCACCTACGCAAGCAGTATCGGATCAACGGTGTGCCCACGGTGATCTTTCTGGCTCTCGACGGGCGCGAGATCGAATCGACCCGCGTCGAGGGTTTCATCCCTCCGCGGCCGTTCCTCGAGCGCATGCGTTTCGCTCGAGAGGCGGCCGCGGTGCGCTGACGGCGCCGTTTCGAGGAGGATTCGACCATGGCGAGACCGTTCTGCACGCTGCTCGGGATCGTGCTCCTGTGCGTGGGCCTGTGGGGGTTGGTGACCGGAGCCCACGCGCACGAGCTCGTCGTCTTCGGCATCAACGGGAACCACAACCTGGTCCATGTGCTCTCCGGAATCCTCGGGATCATCGCCGCGTTCGCGGGGCGTGGCGCGGCGAAGACCTTCTGCCTCGTGTTCGGTGCGATCTACGGCGTCGTGGCGGTGGCCGGTTTCGTGAACATCTCGGCCGTGGTGGAGCTGCTCAACCTGAACCTGGCGGACAACCTGCTCCACGGGGGGATCGCGGCCGCCTGCCTGGTGGTGGGCTCCGTCCCGGAGAGGACCGCCTAGGTCCGACCGAAAACCAAAGGAGCCGGACCAAGGTCCGGCTCCTGCGACGTGCTCGAGCCCGCGGGATCGCCGTCAGATCTTGAAGTTCCACCCCACGAGCAGCTTCATGTCCGCCGTGTCGCCCAGGCCCAGCTTGAGCTCGCTGAAGAAGCGGTTTCCAGACGAGGTCGGCACGCCGGCGCCGACGATGAGGTTTCCGCCCACGTCGGTTTCCGACTCGTCCGAGAATCCGGGGGGCCGGTCGAGCTGAACGAAATTGATCCCCGCGCCCGCGCCCACGTAGGGGCGCCACTGTGAACGCGCGACCGCGAAATGGTGATGGAGATGGAAGTTGAGCCCGATCACGGTGGCGTCGTCCCCGAGGCCGAGATCCAGGTTCGGATCGAACGTCAGGTTGGGAGCGATCTCGCCGATGATGAGCTGGCCGCCGAAGATGATCTGATCGGGCCCGCTGCTGAAGCCGACTCGAGGACCCCATCCTCCCACGACTGCCTTCTGGGCGTGGGCGGACGCGGAGCAGAGCACGCCGACGGCAATGAGCCCGACGAATGCCAATCGCTTGCGCATCACTTGCCTCCCTCTCGTGAATGCGACCCCGTGAGGATTGGGCGCAGCATAGTCGCCGGCTCGCGGTCACGCAACCCATAGAGCGCGTATACTGCTCCGTCTTCCGGGAGGTCTCGATGTCCGTTCGCTCGATCCCCGCATCGGTCGTGCTCGCGACCGTGCTCGGTCTCACGATTCCCCTTCGCGCCGCCGGCGCGATCACACCCGAGGCCCGCGCCGTGGTGGACCGTTACCTCGAGGCCACGGGTGGCGTCAAGGCGTTCACCGCCGAGCGTGGCGTGCACAGCAAGGCCTCGTTGAAAGCCTTCGGGTTGAGCGGTTGGACCGAGAGCTGGACGGCGCGCCCCGACAAGAGCGCCGGCATCACCAGCATCGGGCCCTTCACGCTGCGCGAAGGCTGCGACGGTCCGATCGCGTGGCGCGTGGATCAAAACGGCAAGCTCTTGCTGCTCGACGGCAAAGATCTGGAGAGCGCCCAGGCGTCGGCCTACTTCGAGAACGAGATGTGGCTCACATCCGACCAAGGCGGCGGCAGCGTCGACCGCGTCGGGGCCGAGAAGGACTCCGCCGGCAGCTACGTCGTGCTCGAGGTCCGCCCGCCAGTGGGGAACTCCCGCCGCTTGTGGTTCGCGAGCGCCACCGGACTGATCGAGCGGGTGATGCTCAAAGAGGACGCCCAAACCGTGGTCAGCCGCACCCTCGAGTACCGAGTATTCGCCGGGCGGCGACGCCCCTATCGCACCGTGGTCTCGGTGGTGGGCATGCCGGCCAACGAGGTGCGGACCACGCTCGATTCGGTGTGGGTCGGCGAACCGCTCGAGGCCGCGCGCTTCGCGCCACCCGACCAGGCGGCCCACGATGTCCGATACCTCTCGGGCTCGCCGGCGCAGCTTCCCTTTCGCTACGGCGAGCGCCACGTGTGGCTCAAGGCATCGGTGAACGGCGCGCCGCCCGAGGACTTCCTGCTCGACACCGGTGCCAGCATCACGGTGATCGACAGCGCGTACGCGGCGCGGCGCGGTCTCAAGAGCGAAGGCCACCTCCAAGTGTCGGGAGCGGGCGCGGCCGGCGGAGCATCGCTCTCGCAGGTCGACTCGATCGTGATCGCGGGCTCACAGGGCGGAGGAATCGCGCTGATCGGCCAGAAGGCCGCGATCCTGTCGCTCAACCCCCACATCGAGCCGTTCTTCTGGCGTCCCGTCGCGGGCGTTCTCGGTTACGATTTCATCAGCCGCTTCGTCGCCTGCGTGGACTACGACCGCGGCCTGCTCACGCTCTACGATCCCGCCCGCTTTCACTACCAAGGCTCGGGGACGGCCCTGCGGCTGACGATGGCCGGCAACATTCCGGTGGTGCGGGCCAAGATCGACAGCCTCGAAGGCGACTTCCGGCTCGACGTCGGGAGCGGCTCCACCGTCGATCTCCACAGCCCCTTCGTGGCTCGGCACGCCCTTCTCTCCAAGGTGGGCAAGACGGTCGAGGTCACCGGAGGGGGCTTCGGCGGCACGTTCGCGAGCCACCTGTGCCGGATGGGCAGGATGGAGATCGGTCCCTACACGATCGAGCGTCCGCTGGTTTCACTCTCGCATGCCGCGAGCGGCGGCTTGGCGAGCGAGGACTATGCCGGCAACATCGGGAACCAAGTGCTGGGGCGCTTTCGATGCACGTTCGACTACGAACACCGGGTCGTCTACCTCGAACCGGGAGCGAAGTTCCGCGAGCCTGACCGTTTCACGATGGCCGGCGTGCAGCTCGCCCGCCTCGGCGGGTCGATCCGCGCCCTTCACGTGCTGCCGGGATCGGCGGCCGAGGCCGCGGGCGTCGAGGCCGACGATGAAGTGACGGCGATCGACCGGCGACCGATGTCGTCCTACACGCTCGACGACGTGAACCTGATGTTCGAGAACGGCCGGCCGGGCGAGAAGCACGTGCTCCGCGTCATGCGCGGCGGCAAGAAGCGCACGCTCACGCTTCGACTCAAGACGATGCTGTAACCTCGGCGACCCTGGCGCCGCCGATCCGTACGATGTCGGCGGGCGCGATCTTGAGCAGTCGTTCCAGCCGTCCACCGCCCGCCCAACCCCACTCTTGGGCGGCCACATGGACATCCACGATCACCGGGATCGGTTCGCGGTGACCGACCGGTGGGGTTCCGCCCGCGGGATATCCGGTCACCGCTCCTGCACCCTGCCCACCTCCACGCGCCGGTGGCCGCAGGCGATCACCAGCACGCAACGGCCGTCTGCGGCCTGGAACACGATCGACTTGAAGATGCGCTCGGGTGGGCAGCCCATCGCCGCGGCGGCGGCGTCCACGGTGGGCATCGGCACGCCCGGCGAGACGATCGCGGCGTCGAGGCCGTGGGGGCGCAACACCTCCGCCAGATCGAGCAGCGCGGGAGAGGCCATGGGGTGGGCTATTCTAGCTCTTCGCGCGCGAGGCGCGGTCGAGACTGCGTCCCTCGAACGCCTCGAGCCGTCGCCGCAGGTCCTCGGGCATCCGAATGCTGCGCTTGGCAGCGTAGTCGTAGCACACCTGGATCGTCGTCGCCTCGACCACGACGCGGCCCGAGCGCTTGTCGCGGATCCGGTAGTCGAAAGCGAACGATTTGTCGCCGATCCAAGCGCACGAGAGACCTTGCTCGAGCACCTCGGACAGCAGCGCCTCCGAGCGGAAGTCGATCGTGACGTGCGCCAGGATGAACGGCACGTCGCGGTAGTCGCTGCCTTCGATCAATCGTGCCCAATACACCTGACGGCCCACCTCGAGATAGGTGACGTAGACCGCGTTGTTCACGTGCCCGAAGGCGTCCGTGTCGCGGAAGCGCGGCTCGATGTCGAGTGTGACGGTGAACGCGTTGCGCACGGCCTTCTCACCTAGAACGCGTTGAACTGGTGGAAGAACACCGGCCGGGAGCGGAACCAGGCATCCGCGATCTCTGCCGCCCCACGCGCCTCGTCGACCAGGCCCACCTCGGCGGCGCGCACCGGCGAGAGCGCCCCCGCCACGATCTGAGCCAACACGTCCACCGGAGCGGCGAGCCGTGGCGCCGCGCGGCGGCGCGTGTCGGGCGCCACCTTCAGGCGACCGTCGCGGGCCTGCACGCGGTAGGCGCGCGCGTTCTGCGGCAGCACCGGGTCCTCGACCTCGAGCACGATCTCGCCGCGCGCCCCGCTCGCGAGCGGCATCATCTCGAGCGCGCCCTTGACGTCCTGCAGCCGGAGCATGGCGCCGTTCGCCACCCCCCCGGTGTCGTGGAACGGGCCGATCTCGGCGCCCGGGCGCAGGTTCTGCGCGGTCTTGAGAAGCGTCAGCCAGGCGCCGTCGGCCGGTGCCGCATAGTGGATTTCTTCCACTTGATCCGCGAGCGTGGCGAGATGGCCCACCAGCCCTCGGTGCGCCTCCGGGGTCGCCGCCACGCACTCGGCGAGCGTGATCGCGAGACGGAAGGGCCCGCGCGAAACCTCGGCGTCGTAGTAGAGGTAGCCCTCGATCTGGCCGCGCCGGCGTCCTTCGTAGACCACCCAGTCGCCCGGGTAGCCCCATAGGCGCTGTGACCACCAGGCGGGGTTGCGCGTCACGGCGAAATGGCCCTGCGAGGCGACGCGCTCGTACAGGGTTTCGACCGCGGGACGATCCGGCAGCAGTAGGCGGCGCACCCTACGCGCCTCCTCGGAAGCGGGCAGATTGGCGGCCGACATGGCGCACTGGTGCACGGTCTCGATCACGCCGTAGCCGAGCTTGCGGTAGTAGGAGCCGCGAAACGCGTAGAGCGCCGACAGGTGGTTGCCGCGCTGCCGCAGCTCGCGCAGCGCGGCTCGCAGGCACGCCTCGCCGACGCCGCGCCGGCGGTGTTCGGGCGAAACCGCGACCGACCCCACGCCGGTGAGCGGGAGGCGCTGGCCGCGCACGTAGACCGTGAGCGGATAGAGCACGAGCGAGGCGACCACCTGGCCGTCCAACTCGGCGACGCGCACCTCGCGCAGGGTGAACCGCGGATGATCGGTGTAGAAGTCGCGCCGCTTCTCGACGCTGGCCACGCGATAGGCGCGGCTGCCGAGCTCGGCCAACGTCTCGACATCGGTGCGGCGCGCAGGACGGTAGCGGATCGCCGGGGGACGTAGGGCGCGGGATGCGCTCATGCGGCGAACCTAGCCGAAGGCCCGGGCCCGGGAAACAGGATTCACGCGCCGTGGGCGGTGCTCGGCCGGTCTCGCGCCCGTGACGCGCGTCGCGCCTTCCGCGGTTTTCCTTGTGAGCGCGTCGCGCCATTTGCTAGGGTTCGCGCCCGTTCCCGAATGCCCTGGTTCCGCCGTACGCCGTGTGGGCCACGCGCGCCGCGAGTGGAAGTCGGAAAGGAGCGACCGTCGTGATGCGTTCTTCTCGTGCCGTCGTCGTCGCATGCCTGGGGGCGTGCCTCGCCTCCGCTCTGATTGCGTACTCCGAATCGGCGGCCGCGGAATTCGATCCATGGGCCAAGCACGCGCAGTGGTTCTCGCTGCGGGGCGGATACGCCAAGTCCACCGGCGAAGGCGCGGCAGACGGCAACGCGGGCTTCGGGTTCGGCTACACGCGCTTTTGGAACTCCCGATGGGCGAGCAGCGCCTTCGGGCACTTCGAGCTGCTTGGCAGCTACCAGGCGGCAAGCGAGATCGAGGTCCCCTGGACGCTCGAGCTCACGCGCCACGTCAAGTGGAACAGCTCGTTTCGGCCCTACCTCGGGCTGGGAGCCGGAGCCTTCTACCACCAGTTCTATCGCACCGGACAGGACGTGGCGTCGGTGCGCGGCGGTGGCTACCTGGTGGGCGGCGGGAACGTGCCGATCGGCGGTCGCAGTCTGCTGGGCCTGGACGTGCGCGTGATCCACGAGGCGAAGGAGTCGCTCGAGAACGGGATCTTCGGCGTCGCGTCGCAGCCAGGCGCGACGCCCGAGGTCCAGAACGGCACGCAGTTCAGCGTGAAGCTCAACTACTCCTGGGTGTATTGAGCGGCAAGTCCCGCCGGGCCCAAGGCGTCGCGCTGCCGACGGCGGCGGCGGATCGGCAGACGCTTTCCATCGAGGGCCGGCGTGGGTTCGACCCTCACTGCGTGCTCCCGATCGACGTCACGGATTGCGGCACGAAGGCTGCGTGCGTCCGATGGCCTGAGCTTCGTGGGGCGATGAAGTCCCGAGCGGGGCCGTCGGGCTGGACCGGGTGGAAGCGGTGCGGGGGGAGCCCCTGAGGTCGCCTCGAGCAGCCGGGCCTCGGCCCCCGAATTCGCCCTCACGCGGGGGGGCGGGCGCCGCGCGTACGGTCGATGAAATCGATCACCTCGAAGGCGAATACGAGCCCGAAGCCGAGCAAGAGCAGGAACAGCCAGCCGTAGGCGTGGGGCAGGGCGGCCACGAGGGCGGCGGTGATGCCCAGCGCCGCGCTCAGACACCACAGGATGAGCAGCGTCCTGCGTGGCGACAGACCCAGTCTCAACAGGCGGTGATGAATGTGCTCGGAGTCGCCGCGGAAGACCGGGTGGCCGTGGGTCGCTCGGCGTGTCACCGCGAGCAGGCCGTCGGCGATCGGCAACCCCATCGCGACCAGCGGGAACAGCAGCGTGATCGTCGCCGTGCCCTTGCGGTTCTCCAGCAGGGACATCGCCGCCAGGAGTAGCCCCAGGAACTGGCTTCCGGTGTCGCCCATGAAGACCCGTGCCGGCGGGAAGTTGAAGCGCAGGAATCCGAGAGTCGCTCCGATCGCCGGCGAGGCGAAGAACATGACGTAGAAGTCGCCGTGCGCCCGGCCTACGTACCACAGGGTCAGTGACGCGATCAGCACCACACCCGACGCCAGACCGTCCAAGCCGTCGATCAGGTTGATCGCGTTCATCACGCCAAGCACCCACAGCACGGTGAGCGGCCCGTCCATGAAGCCGGTCGCGAACTGGCCACCGAAGGGGTTGGTGACGAACGGGATGCCGAAGCCGAACGAGGCGAGCACGAGCGCGGCGAGCACCTGCCCCGACAGCTTGATCCACGGGCTCAGTCGCTTGAGGTCGTCCACCACGCCGAGCCCCAGGATCACGAGCGCGGCATAGGTCAGTCCCCACAGCGGACGTGGCTCGAGCGTCTGTGCGTAGCCGGGCAGCCAGCGCGCGATCCAGACCACGCCCAGGACCGCCGCGGCGATCGCCAAGCCGCCCAGCGTCGGCACCGGCCGGTCGTGGATGCGGCGCGGCCCCCAGCTCGAGCGAGTAGGGGATCCGGAAGGTCACCGCGGCTTCAAGGCGTTGGCCGCGATCATCAATCCTGCGCGAAGGTAGATGAGCCCATCGGCACACCAGGCGACCAGCCGGCCCGGCGCGTGGTGTTTGTGGAAATAGTGGATCATCCCGCGGTGGCGCTCGACGATCAGGCGCGCCGGGATCCTGTGCCGACTCGCTCCGACCTGATGAATGGCGCGCGCCTGGGGCACGTAGGTCACCCTCCACCCCGCCTGCTTCATGCGCCGGCACCAGTCGACGTCCTCGTTGAACATGAAGAACGCCTCGTCCATCGGACCGACGTGGTCGATCGCCACCCGGCGCGCCAGCAGACAGGCCCCCGAGAGCCAGTCCACGTCCAGCACCGAGGCATGATCCCAATCGGAGAGCAGGTAACGCCGCGAGAAGCGGTTCTTCGGGAACAGGCGGGTGAGCAACGAGTAGCGATTGAAGAGGAAAGTCGCAAGGCTCGGGAAGCTGCGTGCGGAGTACTCGAGAGAGCCACCCGGATTCATGAGCATCGGCCCGATCACGCCGGCCTCGGGGTGATTCGTCATGTGCGAGAGCAGCACGCGCAAGGCACCGCGCTCGAGGACGCAATCCGGGTTGAGGATGAGGACGTATTCGCCGCGAGCGGCCGCGAGGCCCTGGTTGACGGCGCGGGCGAACCCCAAATTGGCCAGATTCGCCTGCACGCGCACGTGGGGAAAGGCGATGCGCAGCGCCTCGCTGATCCCGTCTTGGGAGTGGTTGTCGATGACCGTCGTCTCGACGTCGAGGCCCGCCGCGTCTTCCTCGAGCGCCGTCAGGCACCGGAGTAGCGCGTCGCGCGCCCGATAGTAGACGATGACAGTGGAGAGCGTGCGGGACAACGATGACTCCGCGGTGGGGAGACCGGCTCGAGCGCCAACGAGTCTACCACCGCTCGTGCGGCGAAGAAATAGAACCGCCGAGCCCAACGGGAGATCCCGTTACGACTCGGCGGTTGTGTTCCTTGAGCGGACTTGTGCCTTACGGAGCCGCTCCCCACATCTCTCTCCAGGCTCCGGGCCGGCACATGAGTCCGCTCAAGCTCTTCCCTGGCGACCGCACGTCCCTAGGCAGTCGCCAGGGCTACAACACCCGTCTACCTCCTTGTCGCAATCACCAGCAGCGTCATTGCCGCCAGTGCCATCATGATCAGCGTCGCGATCCCCGCGATCCGCTCCCATCTACGCCTGCGCTCACGACGCGCCCGTGTGCTCAGAGGCGCGCTGCGGAGCCCCGAGGGGCTCATACGAGGCCAGTTCGTTTCCTTCTCTGGCGTTTGGTTCATCGGGCGGACCCCGAACGCCGATCAGGTCTGGCAATTGCCCATTGCCAGATCGGTGCCAGCGGCGCAGCCGCAGCCAAAAGAGAGCGAAAAGTGTCGTAACAACTTGCGTGGGAGCAGCTTACATCATGAGCCGCGTGACCGGGTATTCCCAAAAACAACCCCTGCTTTCCCCTACCGCGCTAGGTAAAATATTCCGACTCGGAAAAAACGACACGGTCCGAACGGAGAGGGGTACCACCTTGCGCGTGCTGGTCGTCGACGATCACATCGCCTCGGCCGAAGGGTTGCGCGATTATCTGCAGGAGTGGGGGCATGAAGCGAAGAGTGCTTCGGGCGTCGACGAAGCGCTTGGTATCTTCGGCGACTGGCGCCCCGACGCAGTGGTCTGCGACCTCCTGATGCCGCCGGGGCCGAGCGGCCTCGAGTTGCTGCGCCAAGTGCGGGCCGCGGATCCGTGGGTGGGATTCCTGATGCTCACTGGGCACGGCACCATCGAAGATGCGGTCAAGGCGATCCGCGAGGGGGCGTTCGACTTTCTCACCAAGCCGGTAGATCTCGAACGCCTGCGCATGCTGGTAAACCGGATCGCCGAGCGCAACGAGATGCGCAGCGAGGTGACTCGGCTCAAACGCAAGCTCTCGACGCTCGGTGACGACAGCGGGCTCGTCAGCCGTTCGCTGGCCATGCGGCGGCTCCACGACCTGATCGAGCAGGTCGCACCCTCTTCGGCTTCGGTCCTGATCACCGGGGAAAGCGGCTCGGGCAAGGACTTCGTGGCCCAGACGCTTCACGACCTGTCCGGACGCTCCCGGGCCCCGTTCATCGCCGTCAACTGTCCGGCGATTCCGGAGGCCCTCCTCGAGAGCGAGCTGTTCGGCCACGAGCGCGGGGCGTTCACGGGGGCGCTCGCCGACCGCCCCGGGCTGTTCGAGCACGCGGCTGGCGGGACCCTCTTCCTCGACGAGATCACCGAGATGTCGCCCGGGCTCCAGGCCAAGCTGCTCCGCGTGCTCGAGACGCGCCGCTACCGGCGAGTCGGCGGTCGCGAGGAGCGGCTCGCGGATCTCAGGATCGTGGCCGCGACGAACCGGGACCCCGAGCGCTCGGTGAGCGACGGCCGACTGCGCGAGGATCTCTACTACCGTCTCAACGTCTTCCAGCTCGCGGTACCGCCGCTGCGCGAGCGTCGTGAGGACATCGCCCCGCTCGCCGCCCGGTTCATCGCCCACTTCGCGGGACAGAACGGGCGACCGGTGGAGGGGCTGTCGAGCGAGGCCCTGGCGGCGCTCGAGCACTTCGACTGGCCCGGCAACGTCCGCGAGTTGCGCAACGCGATCGAGCGAGCGGTGGTGCTGGCGCGCGGGCCATCGATCGAGCTGGCCGATCTGCCGCAGCAAATCGCGCGCCCGGTGGTGGTGATCGAGCGCGGAGCCTCGTTGGTGGTCGAGCCGTTGGAAGAGGTCGAGCGCAAGGCGATCCTCGGCACCCTCCAGCGCTTCGCACAGAACAAGACGCGTGCCGCCCGCGCCCTCGGAATCAGCCTCAAGACCCTGCACAACAAGCTCAGGCGCTACCGTACCGAGGTCTCGTGAAGGTTCCGCTGGGGCTGAGAGCCTCGCTGGCGGCGTCGATGGTGGCGCTGTCGCTGCTGGTCTCGTTGACGACGATCGCGGTTCACCTGGGGCTCGAGGTGCGTTCCACGATCGCGCTCTCCGTGATCCGCACCCGGGCGTGGGCTCAACAGGTAGCGCTGCTGGCGAGTCGAGCCGCGAACGGCGAGGGCGCCGAGCCCCAGGACCAGATCATCTTCGCCCCACCGGCCCCGCCCAACCCCGCCGACGCCGTCCGGCAGGACGCGGCCCTCAAGTCGCTGCTCGAGACCGCGCTCGCCGGCGATCCGACATTGTTCGATCTCGGCGTGTTCGACGCTCGCGGCCTCGCGCTCGCCCACAGCGACACCACCCGGATCGGGCAGCGCGGGGAGCCGCGCGCGACGGTGGACGACCTCGAGACCGGCAGTCCCCTGACGCTGGCGCTGCGCCTGCTGGGCCCGCCGCGCACCTACGATTACGTGGTGCCGCTGCGAGCCGGAACCGAAGCCTTCGGCGAGGCGCGGGTCGGAGTGTCGACCGCGTTGTTGCGCGAGCAGCTGCTGGGGTCGCTCCGGACCGGGCTATGGGTCACCGGGGCGGCGCTGATGCTGGCGATCCTGATCGCGCTCGGCTTCGCCCAGCTCCTCGCGGCTCGCGTCCGCACCGTGGTGATGGGGCTCGAGCGCTTGCGCGAGGGAGAGTTCGGCCATCGGCTCGCGGTCGAGGGCCGCGACGAGCTGGCCCTGCTGGCCTCGACCATCAACAAGCTGGGCGAGCAGCTCGAGGCCACGCGGGCGCGCGCGGCGGCAGGTGAGGCGGATCCAGAGGAGCTGCTGCGAGCCACCGGGCAGATCTCGGCCTGGGCGAAGGTGGCCTCGGGGCTCGCCCACGAGATGGCCGACCCTCTGAATGCGGCCGCGCTCCATCTCGGGCACCTCAAGCGCAAATGGAAGCACGCCGCGCCCGAACAGGCCCGCCACCTCATGGTGCTCGAGGACGAGCTCAAGCGCCTCGAACATATCGTGCTCGGCTTCCGGCGCTTCTCGATGCTGGGCGAGATGCGGGCCCAATGGTTCGACCTCTCGGCGCTGCTGGGCGAGGTGGTGGAGCGCGCTCGCGAGACGGCGGTGGGACGGCGGGTCGAGATCCGACTCGAGCAGGACGGCGTCCCCGACCGATTCTGGGGCGATGCCGCGTTGCTGAGGCAGGCGCTCTCCAACCTGATCGCGAACGCCGAGCAAGCGATGCCAGGCGGTGGTCACGTCACGGTGGCGGCGCGCCGAGACGCCGAAGCGATGGAGATCCGGGTGATCGACGACGGCGTTGGCATCCCCGAGGAGATGCAACCCCGCGTATTCGATCTCTACTTCACCACCAAGCAAGCGGGGTCCGGGATCGGGCTCGCGGTGGTGCGCCAGGTGGCGCAGCTCCACGGCGGGCGGGTCCACTTGCGCTCCGCCCCCGGTCAGGGCACCGAGATCACCTTGCAGCTTCCGGTGCGCGACCATCAGACGGTGAGCGCGGCATGAGGGCGCGACCGATCGAGCAGGCGCTGGTCGTCCTCGTGCTGGCGACGATTGTCGTGCTGCCGCTCGGCGGCTGCGCCACGACGCGACCGCGGCTCGCGGGCATGCCGATCGAGAAGCGTCCGACTCCACCGGCGCCCCCCGACAGCGCGCTCGAAGAGCCGCCACCCGGTCCGGCGCCAAAATCCGCCAAGCAAGAGCCCCCGAACAGCCCCAAGGAGGAGACGCCGGCGAAGGGCGACACCGCTGCCCCCAGGCCCTCGGTGGAGAGCGTCATGTCGCCGCAGGAGCGCAGAGCAGCCCTCGGGCAGATCGTGGCCGACACCACCTCCGCCAGCGCCGCCGTCAAGCCGTGTGCGTCGAGAAAGCTGCTGCCGGACCAGGAATCGGTGTACGACACGACCTTGAGCCTGCTCGCCCAGACGCGCGCGGCCCTGGCGCACGACGAAGTGTGGCGGGCGCAATCGCTGGCGCGCAAGGCGCGCCAGCTGGCCGCCTCGCTCAACTGCCCTTAGCAGCCTGTTAAGGCAACGGCTGCCTCACCCATTCTCCTCCGACGGGTCCCGCCGCGGCAGCGGCCGACCCAAGGCCCCCTCGAGCCACGCCCGCAGCCGGTCCACGTGCGAGCCCTCCCAGTACCAGCGCCCGCACTGCGGGCAATAGGTGAGCCCGCGTGCCGTGCGCAGCACGCGCCCCGGGACCTCGCCGCGCGCCTCGAAGGCGGTGCGGCGCTGGAGTGGCTCGTTGCATACCATGCAGCGGCTGAACGGTTCACCCGCCGGCGCGTGCATCGCGACGAGCAAGCGCAACGCCGGCCCCGGATCGCCGCGTGGCACCGTGATGACCGCGACGTCGGCGTAGCGCGCGGGGTGCCGCGCACTCTGCGTCAGCACGATGCGCCGCTCGCGCCGCGCGGCCTCGAGCAACTCCTCGAGGCGGGCGCCCCGGATCGTGACGACATCGTAGCCCAGCAAGCGCAGCTTGCGGGCGAGATGCTCGAGCGACGTGTCGGTGAGAAACCGAGTCCACGAGCTGGAAGCCTCGGCGCCTTGGCCAAAGGCTCGCTGGCGATTCGAGTTCATGACGCGCCGTCGCGGCGTGCCCCAGCGACCTGCCAAGCTACCGTCAATTGTGCCGGCCCAGCGCTTCCCGCGTGCGCTTCCTGACGTAGTATCCGGATGCGGGCCCGACACGCACCTCGGCTCATCCCTGCTGGTGTCCGGGCGGGAGATCGGGCGGGAAGGAAGCACGATCGGTGCGCGCATTCGTAACGTCGCGCAGGGTCTGGCTGCTCGCGGCCTCGATCGCGCTGCTCGCGGTGTTCGGCGCGGACTACGCCACCGGGTCCGAAGTCTCGGTTTCGCTCTTGTACCTGGTTCCCGTGGCCGCGGCCGGCTGGTTCGTCGGGCGACGGGCCGCGATGGTGCTCTCGGCCGGCGCCACGGCCAGCTGGGTCGCCGCGTACCTGCTGGTGCGTCACTTCCTTTTCGATCCCCGACTGCTGTTCTGGAACGCCACCGTGGAGGCCGGAGTCTACCTCACCGTGGCGCTCACGCTGTCCGCGCTGCGCTTGGAGATGGACAAACAGCGCGCCACGTCGCTCGAGCTCAGGGAGGCGTACGAACAGCTCGACCAGGAGCTGCAGGCGGTTGGCAAGATCCAGCGCCGCATGCTCCCCGCGGCGCCGCCACGCCCTGCGGGGTGGCGCTTCGCAGTGCACTATTCGCCCAGCCGTCGGGCGGGTGGCGACTACTACGACTTCTTCCCGCTCGACCAAGGCCGTATCGGATTCCTGATCGCCGACGCCTCGGGGCACGGCACGCCCGCGGCGGTGATGATGGCGATGATGCGCGCGCTCGTGCACACCGACCCGGCCGCGCTCGACGCGCCGGAGCGCGCACTGTGCTCGGCGAACGCCCGCTTCGCGCCGATCATCCTGGCCGGGCAATTCGTGACCGCCTGCTATGTGG